>CAYSEI010000002.1:0-94549 GCA_964430265.1 uncultured Pseudomonadales bacterium | reverse complement strand
TCCTGTTTCTGTTTCTTCTCCTGTTTCTGTTTCTTCTCCTGTTTCTGTTTCTTCTCCTGTTTCTGTTTCTTCTGGCTTTGGATAACGATAAATCTTTGCTGCCCCTGTTTCTGAATCAATTTCTGCTTCATATTGATACTCCTCATCTATTCCAAAATCCTTACGGTAAGCTGCTAAAATCGCAGATTTAATTGTTTCCATTACAGAATCAGGGGAAATACCCCTTTCTGCACATATTTGGTTAAGTGCAGCTGCAAATTCCGTTCGTGCTTTAAGTAATGATGATGGCATAATTCTCCTCTTATTAAAATGAAAGGTGGGAAATTACCCACCTCCTTCAATAATTCCTAATAATGTGTCTATATCTTAGCAAAAAGAGGTCTTTTAGTCAATTTGCAAGAATCTTTTAAGCAGACTTTTCTAGAAAGTGTAGGCTTCTTTCTCCTTTTTTTCTAGTTTTAAAAAATATATAACCCATCTTTTCATAAAAAGGAATGTTTTTTTTGTTTGAAGTAGTTAAATAAATACACTTATTAGAATTACTTAAAGAATTTTCAAATTTATTAATTAGTTTTTTGCCAATTCCCTTTCCACGGTAATCTTTTTTTACCCAAATCCAATTAAGCCGGACTTTTTGCTTATTTTTTTCAGTTCCTATTAAATAACCAATAATTTTTTGCTTATCATAAACTAACCAAACTTTTCTATTACCTTGTTTTAGTTTTCTTTTCAATCTCTCATAATTCCAATTTTCTTTAAGCATTTTTTCTCTTTTTTTTTGTTTTAAATATTTAAAATCACTTAAAAGACTATTTTTAAAACATTTCCAAAATTTACCATATTCGTTTATTGCTATTTTTTTAATCTTCATCAGAAATTGTTTGTGTTTAAAATTTTTTGTTTTTTTCCTCTTTCTTAAACACTGGCTTTTCTCCTTTTCGAAGAACTTCCTTCATATTTAAAACCGTACTTTCTAAACTAATAAAAACTAAAGCATTCTCTTCTGCTTCTTGTACGGCTCTTTTATTAGCTTCTATTTCATCTGTAACAATATTAATATTTTTCTCTGGATAATTAAGCTTTATTAATTCCTCTTTAAAAATGTTTGTGATTTTTCCAAGCTCAGCACCACGCAACATATGCTTAACTGGTTCCTTTACATAAATTTTATCTGCAGACTCAGCAATTATTTCACTAATCTCTTTAATTTGCTTTCTTAAACGATCACCAGCAACCCGTGAAACTATCACCAATTCAGAATATTGTTCTTTAATTCTTTTTAAATAATCATTTACTTTTCTGTAACCTGAACTATTATGTGCATAATCCAAGATAACAGTTTTACTACCAACCTTGAATTCATTCATTCTACCAGGATTTTGTTTGTTAATTCTAAAAGTTTTTAAAGCTTCTATTATTTGGTCTTTACTTATTGAAAAATCCTGATTTTCCCATAAAGCAGCTATTGCAGCCATACAATTTTCAATATTGAATACAGCTTTACCATTGAACGACATAGGTATTTCTGCTGCTTTAATTATTCTTTCTTTATTTTCTTTTTGATATTTAACAATCCATTCATTTTGCAAACAAAAGACTGTCTTTTTTTCCTCTATTAATTTTTTAACAAAGGATTTTTCTGGTTTTGATGAGAACCAAATTATTTTTTCGTGTTTTTGAGATAATTTTCTTGTGTTTTTATCGTCCGCATTTAAAACTACTCTTCCATTAGTAAAAGTTCTTTCAACAATTAAACTTTTGTTTTTCAAAACAGCTTCAACTGAATCAGCGTAAACTGTATTCGCATGATCAACTCCTAAATTTGTCACAATAGAAACATTGGCCCAGTCAAAACCCAGTCCACCTGACCAAATCGTGTTCTGTGTTGTTTCCAAAACAGCAGTTTGTGTTTTTTTGTCTTGCAATACAGCCCGTACACCTGCAGCCCCACAACCTATCCTTTTAAACACTGTTTTCTCATTTATTCCGGCACCTGCGTTTGTAGTCCAACCAACATAATCATAACTTTCCTGTAAAATATGAGCTAAAAATTTAGTTACAGTTGTTTTACCATTAGTTCCTGTTACAGCAATTAACGGAATCCGCGAATTATTGTTAGGAAAAAGCATATTGTAAATCCTTCCGGCCACATCATGTGTTCTCCCCTCACTTGGATAATGATGCATACGTAACCCCGGAGAAGCATTTAATTCTAAAATAGCTCCACTATTATACAAAGACTTGCCAATATCCTGAGTAATTACATCTATACCAGCTGTTTTTAGATCCGTTACTCTTGCAGCTCTTTCTAATATGGCAATGTTTTCTTCTGAAATTTTATCAGTAACATCTATTCCTTCCCCACCAGTTGAAAGATTTGCGTTTTTTCTTAAAAAAACTTGCTCCTTTTTTTTAGGTGTATAATCAAGACTTTTGCCTTTAGATTGTAGTATCCGCTTAACTTCCTGGTTAATTTCAATTTTGGTTAGTGGTTTACTATGTCCTTTCCCTCTAAGAGGATTATTGTTTTCCTTTTTTACCAACTCTCTTATTGTATTTTTACCATTTCCTATAACATTTGCAGGTATTCTTTTTGTTGCAGCAACAAATTTAAAATCAATAACCAAAATCCTATAATCATCGCCTTTAACTTGTTTTTCAAGAATCAACTTATCTTCTTTTTCAAAAGCTTGTTGTAAATATTGTACTAGCTGTTTTTCTTCTTCAATTCCAACAATCACTCCTTTACCATGTGAACCACTCACCGGTTTAATTACTAAGGGAAATCCAATATTCTTTGCCAAAGAAACTCCTTGACTTACTGAATTAATTATTCCTCCTTTAGCAACTGGTAATCCCATCTTGCTTAAAATTTCTCTTGTTAAGGATTTTTTGTTGGCAATTGTTGTTCCAACTGAAGATAACAAAGTTGACCTTGATCCACGAAGCATTTTTGTTTTTTCACCATTCCCTACACTTAATAAATGCTTATCATCATAACGCCAAACAGGAATGTTTAATTCTTTGGCACGTTTATACATTATTGCAGCCGATGCATTAAGACTTTGTTTATACCACTCTTTTCTTATTAAAGACTTTAGTTTGTTATCCAGTTTTTTATTATTTTCTATAACTTCTAAAGCTTGTTCAAAGATAATCTTTCCAATTCTTGGCCGGCTAATTTTAAATACTAAAAAAGTTTTTTTCTGCCTTTGTTCAAAAAATACTGTTTCTTTTTCCCCAATTACTTCTAAAAAAATTTTTATCGTCTGTAAAAGTTCTTTATTGGAGATTTTGACAATATTTGAAAACCCTTTTAGATCAATTCTTATTATGGAATCTTCACTATAGATGTTTACGCCGGGACAAAACCAATAATTCTTTTTATACTGCCAATCAAGTTTTAATTTATAAACCATTAAATTCTCCTAACTTAAAAATTCTGCTTTTGTAAGTATTTTTTAAAACATATTGAGGTATTAATAAATTTTCTTTTTCCCAAATATGTTTTTTTAGGTTTTCAACTTCAAATAAACCAATTTTACCTAAGTAAAAATCCTCTAATGAAAATTCTGGGTTATTTCTTAAAAACTTCAACATTTTGTAAAAACCTTGTAAATAGACAATCTCTTTTTTAAAAGATATTGGTTGAGAAGTGTCTTCAACTCCTTTTTTTGCTCTCAAAACATGAATAAAGGCTTGTTCGGGAGAAACTTTAAAATTAAGAAACTCATCATAAACTTCCCTAAAACTTGCTTTTTCTCCCCATAAAACGGACAGATACAATAAACTGGCTGAACGCAAATACGGTTTTTTTCTAAAAATCATTTTGTTAATCGTTGCCAAACTTTCTCCTAACATTAAATATCCTGCTGTTCCTTTTTCAAATACTTTCCATTTTTGCTTTTTGCCATTTATTTGCCGAAAATAATGTGTCTCAATTTCGTGATGGAGCATTCCTTCTAACTGTTCTGGCAAAAACTTAAACCCTTTGCGTAATCTTAAACAATCATTATTTAACGCACTTCTTGAAGTAAGTTTATCTGAAATAAGTACTTTCCAGTTTAAATCATATTTTTGCAAGCTATTTTGTATGTATCTTAAAGTTTCTTCTTCTGTATAGTACTTATTTTTTCTCTTTTTATTATTTTGATAATAATTCTTAACAATCTGGATTGCCTTGTTTTCCAATTTTTCATCAATTTTCCCCCATAGATAAAACCTATTTAAATCCGCTGTGCTTCTTGCCAAAATCATTTTACCTTTTTGTATTAATTTATTTTTTTTTCTTTGTAAAACCTTAGCAATAAAACTATCTTTTATTTCTCCAAGAGATTGCAATTCATTAATGGCATCTTTAATTTTATCCGTTTCAATTCTTTTATATTTGAAAACGGGATTGTAGCTATTGCTGTTTAGAAATTTCTTTTTTTCCTGTTGTAAATTGAGTGGTTTAAAATAAGGACTGAAAACTAATATACGTTCGAGTCCTGCAATTTTTTTGTCTAACTTCTTTAGTTTGTTTTTTTGTTGGTAATTCATTCTTGCCCCAGAGATATAACAAATCCACTAATATCTTTTCTGCCTAGAACAACTTTATAGGATTTATTGTCTAAACTTTTAAGCACCTTCATTCCCGATTTCATTTTCCTTCCTTCCAATATAAATCTAACTTCAATAACCGGTACTTTTCCATTTGAGCTTTTCTGCTGCCAAAGTATATCTTCAGGCTCATAAAGTTCAAGCTTTTTTGCCAGCTCTCTGCTAATTGCACTCCTGCCCCAGCCAGTGTTTACTCTGCTTTTAACTTCAACTTCTTTATGGTCCATAATCTTTATCTTTGGCTCAAAATTAATTATTTTTAGACCTTGTTCTGCTTTTACTTTGTCAACAAATTGTGCAGCAAAAAG
This sequence comes from uncultured Pseudomonadales bacterium, assembly GCA_964430265.1. Taxonomy (GTDB): domain Bacteria; phylum Patescibacteriota; class Microgenomatia; order UBA1400; family CAYXSR01; genus CAYSEI01. The sequence goes on along the minus strand of CAYSEI010000002.1, from coordinate 89,639 downwards.
CGCCTGAGAAATTTTAACTCCGTGTTTGGGATTCCTAACGTCCAATCCGGATACTCTTTCCAGACGCCGCCTTAATCCTTCCATATTAGCAATCTGAATACTTAATCCTGGATTTGCATTTAATTCCAATACAATAGGGCCTTTTTCCGGATGTAAAACCAAATCTACCCCCAAAAAACCTAAATCTGTTGCCTGCTGGCACTTAATTGCCATTTCCATCATTTCTTTCCATTTGGGGATTTTTAATCCATTAACTTTTCTGTTCATTTCTGGTATTTTATTAATCCGCTCACCGTTCCAATAACCATGAGTTGTTATTCCTGTTGCCATGTCCACACCCAATCCTATAGCCCCCTGATGCAAATTAGCTCTGCCTCCGGATTCTTTTGTCGGCAGCCTCAGCATTGCCATTACCGGAACCCAGTTAAAAACAATAATTCTAATGTCCGGTGTCCCTTTGTAAGTATAGTTTTTAAAAACTGAGTGTACTGGTATTCTTTCCTCTATAAATGCTCTGTTTTTTGTCTGATAAGTACTGAATCTGCCTTCTAAAATGTCTAGTGCGTGTAAGCGCAAGTCCCTAACTGTAACTTTTTCTCCCTCTATGGTTATCCATTCTCCAGCATATTGGGCACCTTTTTTTACTACAAGAACACCTTTTCCTGCATTTCCTCCTTCAGGTTTAAGAACAAAGCTGCCCGACAGTTTTTCCCAAGGAAAATTCATGATCCTTTCAGGCCTACCAAAAACAGCCATTACTTCAGGATGAGGAACGTCTGCTTCCATTAAAATTTTTTTGCCTATTAATTTTGAATAGGCAAACTTTATATTTTCATCAGGATTTTCCGGAATATATAAATTATTTCTAGCGTTCATCCCCAAAATTTTATTAGGTTTCATAAGCTGGCCTTTTGAAATTAATTATATTATTTCTTTAACAGAGCTCGAAAACGGCGGTATTCTAGAAGACGTAATCCAGTAAATCTTCCCAAGAAATAGTCAAAGACAAAAACTCCGATTAATGTTAATTCCGGTTTTAATAGTACAAACTTCTGCAAAACTTCCCAGTTCATAATCATATAACCAATAAAAGCAATTAAAAGAGTCATTAAGGTTTGCGAAAAAGCTCTGCGCATACTTGACTTCATTTGTAGGTCAATAAATTCCTGCATTAAAAGTATCATAAGCAGAATCGGAAAAATTGAAACTATAACTAAAGATTTAAGATTTAAAAATGAAGAGGAAAAAAGCAATGCAAAAACACCCAAAGATACACTCCATAAGACCAAAGCCATACGCGGTAGATAATGGAGCTTTAATTTTTTTATAAGTAATCTTCCTACAGTTGCGGTAATTAAAATAGCGGCAAACAAAATTAATCCCGGAACTATTCCCGTTGCAAGAAATGCAATTGATATTGCTGCGGGAGTAAAAATACCAAACCCGCCTAATCCAATTACATGTATTGCAAATGCCACCAAAGCAGCGATTATAGGAAAGAGGAGTAATAGAACTATTGTATTTGCAGGCACACCATTTTTTACTGCATTTCTTATTGCATGCTGAAAAAAATTGGTGATTGAGAGGGGTCCGATTGGATTGTCGGTTAAATATTTTTCCAATTTACTTTTAACCTCAGGTTTAGGATCGGTAATGTCTGGCTCTTTTTCTACTACTTTCTCAACAATTATCCCTGCTTCTGTTGCTTCCGCACTTGGAGTAGCTTCTTCCTCTAAACCACTGGAGACAGGAGATGGCGATACATTAACCTGCGCCTCTACAGTTATAGGAATTAAGAAAAATATAGCAGTTAGTAATAGAATTCTAGGGAAAATACGTTTTTTCATTGCAAATATTATACCAAAATTTATTGGTTTCTTAATAATAGGCGTATTTTATCAAATAAAATAATATTTGCAAATTTTTTTATTCTTTCCAGGAGATTGCATCTACCGGACATCCGTCAATTGCCATTTGAATAGTTTCCTTATCATCTCCTTGAGAATTAACTACGATGCTTTTTCCTTGATCATTCATTTTAAAAGTATTTCCGGCTATGGCAACACATGCTCCACATCCAATACAGGCTTCTTTATCTACAATTGGTTCTTTAGTCATGTTCACCTCCTTGTTTTTATTTACTAACTTTATTCTGTTATCAATATTAAATACCCTTTTGCTGAGGCGCTTTTTCTTTTTTTAGATATTCATAGCTGCTTCTTGCAGCTAAAGCTCCCATAGCTGCTGCAGTTATCATTTGCTGTACTTCAGGAAGAAAATTAGTACAGTCTCCTGCTGCAAAAACACCCTTTTTACTTGTCCTCATTCCAGAATCAACCTTAATATATTGATCATCATCTATATTTAATTCTAGTTCCTGTGCTAAACCTGTTCCTGGCACACCTCCGATTTCAATAAATACACCGTCAACCTCTAACTCCTTTGCTCCATTATATTCTTTATCAAGTTTTAGTTTTTTTACTTTTTTACCATCTCCATGAATCTTGGTTACATTGGTATTAAATATGGTAACTCCTCTATCTTTTTTTCTTACTTTATTCCACTCCTGAACCCAAGCAGGTTCAGCCCTTAGTTTGTCTCCTCGGTAGATAAGGTAAACTTTATTTGCAAATTCAGACAAATGAACAGCTCCGGAAACCGCTCCATCCGAACCTCCAACCAATGCCACTTTTTTATTGCGGAAAAACGGAGCATCACATGTTGTACAATATGAAACACCTTTCCCTAAATATTCTTCTTCTCCTGAAATATTAAGCTTCCTTCTTTTTGTTCCGGTAGCTATAATCACAGTTTTTGTTTCATACTCCTTTTTATTTGAAGTAAAGATTAAAAAATTGTTGTTTTGGTTTTTTTTCACTCTTTGAACTGGATCATAAATAATTTTACCTCCTAAATCTCGTGCATGTCTTTCAATCTTATCCATTAAATCTAAACCGGCAATTTGTCTAAAACCGGGATAGTTTTCTACATTGTGCGCCAAACCTATTGTTCCTCCTTTTTCTTTACCGAGGATCAGATTTTTCAAACGGTATCGGCTGGCATATATTGAAGCTGTTAAGCCAGCAGGTCCCGTACCAATAATAATAGAATCATAAATGAGCTGTTTGTTCATTTATTATTTTCTATAAAGTCTTTTATCTGTTCTTTGGGTCTTGCTCCTTGAATTCTGTCCACTTCATCTCCATCCTTAAAAAGGATTAGTGTAGGGATACTCATAACTCCGTACTCTGTAGCCAAAGTTTTCGCTTCTTCTATATTAAGTTTAGCAATTTTTACTCCTTCACCAACTTCATCTGCAAGATCTTCAATAACCGGACTCAACATCTTACAAGGCGGACACCATTCCGCCCAAAAATCAACTAATACTACCTTTTCACTTTCTAGAACCTCATTTCCGAAATTGTCTTCGTTTAAATGTAAGACTCCCATTTTTCCTCCTTTAAAGTTTTGCAACGTTTTTAATAATTTCTTTTATTTTTTCTTTGTCTTCTTTTTTTTGTAAGCAATTCGATGCTTCTTCAGTTAGCAATTCTTTTGCCAGTCCAATTAAAGCACTTTTTGCGGCCCTAATTTGCTGTATGATTTCCAAACAACTTCTTTGCTCTTCATACATCCGCTTTATTCCTTTAACCTGTCCTTCTATTCTGGAAATTCTGGCGACTATTTTTTTATGAGACATATTTTTATTTATTTATACTCCCTACTAGTATATTAACTACTTCCATTGCTGTCAAGTATCATAGTTTTTACTTTACAATAATTTTCTTACAATATGCGAACGCAATTTTTTGGTTTTTCCGTTAACTTTTTTCCATAGACCTTTTTTTTCCATTTTCTCTGCAATTGTGCCTTTTCTTGGCGAATAGCGAAAAACATGTATTTTAAAAAAATTATCATTTAATAATTTATTTAATTTTTTAAGATATTCCAAAGTTTGCTTAAATTCTTGATTTGTTTCTCCTGGAAATCCAACAATTAAATCAGTCGACAATTTAAAATCAGGCAGTTTTTTTTGAATTTTTTCTATTGTCTTGTAGAACTTCTTTGTTGTATATTTTCGATTCATTCTTTCTAATGTACTATCACACCCAGATTGTAAAGGAATGTGGAATTTTCTATTTATTTTTTTAGGATTCTTTTTACATATATTTATAAACTTATTTGTAAAAGCGTTTATATTTATGGATCCAAAACTGATTTTGTTTATTGTTGTTTGTTCAAAGATTTGTTCTAAAAGATCAGCAAGATCCTGCTTGTTGCCTAATTTATTATATGAATAATTGCTTATTTCTACTCCGGTTAAAATTATTTGTTTTATACCTTTTTTCTGGTTAATTTTAATTTCACTTATTATTTGATTAATAGAACGTGATACTTCTTTTCCACGAAGGTAGGGAATAACACAATAAGTACAAAACTTAGTACAACCTGTCTGAATTCTTATAAGAACCTTATTTGATTCTGCATATTTATCTTTAAAAACATACTGACATCTATTTTGGGGGTTGGTTTTTTGTATACTTTGTTTTTTTTCAAAAATAATTTTATCCAGATCCAATTTGTTTTTGTTATCTATTAAAAGATCAATTTTATTAAAAACTTTTGTGTTTATCTCTTCTCTGCTGTAATTTTGTGCATTTTCAACCCAGCACCCGACAACAATTAAATATGTATCTGGAGTTTTCTTTTTTATCCTGCGAACCAGTTGCCTTACCTCTTTGTCTGCTTTTTGGGTAACACTGCAAGTATTGACAATTATTATATCTGCTTTTCTATCTTTTTTAACTGGTTTTAAACCTTTTTCTGCCAGCTTTTGGCCAATTTCCCTACTTTCCGCTTGGTTTAGCCGACAGCCAAAGGTAATAATTTTAAATGTTTTCATATTAAAAAAACCCCGCTTTCGGGGCTATTTTCTTTGTTAATCAGAATATTTTTAATTATTTGATTATCGTTCCTACGTCTTCTCCCATTACAACTCTCTTAATATTTCCTTCTTTTAATAGGTTAAATACAATTACGGGTAGATCATTTTCCATACATAAAGAAATTGCTGAAGCATCCATTACTGTAATATCCTGATTATTTAAAGCATCAATATGTGAGATTTCTGCATATTTTTTTGCTTCCGGATATTTTTCCGGATCCTTATCATAAACACCATTTACTTTCGTAGCCTTTAAAATTAAATCGCATTTTAATTCTAATGCTCTTAGAACCGCCGGTGTATCCGAAGTCATATATGGAAGTCCACTACCGCCTCCAAGTATCACAATTCTACCTTTTTCCATATGTCTGATTGCACGTAAATAAATATACGGTTCAGCAACTGCACGCATCTCAATTGCAGTCATTACCCTATTTTCTATATTTAAATTGTCAAAAGCAGACCTTAAAGACAAAGCGTTTAAAATCGTTGCCAACATACCCATATAGTCAGCTGTAACCCTATCCATCCCTTTTTTTGCACCTGCTAGCCCTCGGAAAATATTGCCGCCGCCTACTACAATTGCAACTTCTATACCTAGGTCTTGAATTGCTTTAATTCTTTTAGCTAAGGATATTACAAAATTAGGGTCAATACCGTATTCTCGGTTTCCTAAAAAGGTTTCTCCAGAAAGTTTGAGTAAGATTCGTTTATATTTAGGCTTAGGCATACCGTTGTTTATTCTACTATAGATTTTACTTTTTTGCAAAAACATCTAAAATCAGCAAATTTCTGTGCACAATACGAACTATTTGAGTCAGAGAAAAAACTATTAAACCTATAGCAATTACTTGGCTGACTGCAACCATACCAACCCATGGTAATGATATTTCCCAATTTCTGACTCTTAAAAAATCAAGCATAAATCTAGCAAAAGAATAGAACAAAAGATATAAATAGAAATATATACCTGAACTTATTTTTATTTTTTTGTATTTCAATAAACAAATTAAAAAAGCAAAAACAATTAAGTTAAAAAGGCTTTCATAAAAGAAAAGAGGGTGAAAATACAAAAATTTTTTAAATTTCATTACTCTGTTTTCCAGATTTATATATATCCCCCAAGGTAATTGAGTTGGCTTGCCATAAAGCTCTTGATTAAAATAGTTGCCCAATCTGCCAATTGCCTGACCCAAAGGCATTACTAAACTTACTAAATTAAGTAAAGCCTTTCTTTGTTTAACATCCAATTTTTCTTTTCTGGCATAAATAAAGAGTCCAATTATTCCACCAAGAATTGCCCCCAAAATTCCCAAGCCACCCTGCCAAATATATAGAATTTGTAAGGGCTTTTGTGAGTAATAACTAAAAAAATCAATTACATGGTAAAGCCGTGCACCAATGATTGCCGGTAAAAGAATGTAGGGTAAGATGTTGAATAAATCTATTTTTTTTATATTTTGCGGTTTCAATCTTTGAGCAACTGATAAAGAAGCAATTATCCCAGCAACGATTAACAAACCGTATAAATTCACAGCATCAAAGAAAAAATTGCAAATAAGCTAGTTATGAGGTAAAGATAGGCCTTTTGACCGTCTTGTGCTAATTTTTTATTCAATTGCCAGAAAAGCCAATCAAAATGACCTTTTTCCTTGTATGAAAACCACTGGTCCAAAAGTAAATGCAAACCTACTGCCATTACAAGCGCCTTTCCAAAAAGTGTAATTGTAGTTGTGATTGTAAATAAAGCCAAAACTAGCCAAGCAATTTGAAAATAAAGATTTCTGAACGCTAAATGATTTTGTTTGTCTTTATTTTGAAGTAAATATCTGATGGCTTTAAGATAATTTCCTTTTTCTATAAAGTGTTTAGTATTAAAAGATAAGTTTTCCTCTGGGTGAGTGAAATAAACCCAAACAAATTGGTCCACAAGCAAAAGATTCCAACCAATAAATCCACCTAAAAACCAAGCCATAAAGTTATATACTGTAGATAAAGAAAGCACTGAGTTCAAACTGAAATTACTAAATGTAATTTTAATAAAAATTATTGACAAATAAGCAAGTAAAAGTTTTTTCTTTTTGTTCATTGAATCTAGTATAACATAAGTTATTTGAACCTAGGATTAGATTTCATTTTGTTTTCTTTTGAATATTTTAAAATTAATTTTCTGGCTTTTTTAACATCTTTGGAAATAACTTTTGTAGCTAGATTTCTTAACAATGCACTAGGTCCAGGAAAATTTTTGGGATCAACAAATTTATCTTTCTCTTTTTTTATTAATTCAAGTCTTTTGTTTTCTTTTTCGTTTCTGCCTAAAGTAATTAATGTTCTTCTTTCCCAAAAATGTCTTCCTAGTTTTAAAAGATTAATATCTTCGCATCTGCAATTCGGCCATTTTAAAAACATTTTTTTTAATTCGGTTGCAAAATGTAAATCAGTTAATATACAACCACCAGCAGGCTGGGGATAATGAATTTGATGTTTTTCTGCTAAATATATTTGTCTACTTCTTGAACGCCCTTGGATATTTAAAAGGTTTTTTTCATCTACCCATCCTTTTTTTTCCGGTATGGTTTTACGCAGAAGCTTAGCAGAAAGGGGCCTAAGTAAACATCCATCTAAATTGGATTGATTTTTTAAAATTTCTAAGGCTTTTTTATTCTGTGAAAAAGGCCTTTGTCCTAAAACTTCTCCTGTTGCAACAAAGTCAAAGTTTTTTTCTTTTTTAATTTTTTTGGCTTTTTTAAGCATTAATAAATGACAGTCAATACAAGGATTTATTCCTTTGCCTTTGTTAAAAACAGGATTCTTAACTATTTCCAGATGTTCTTCTGAAATATCTTTTATAACACAATCAATATTTAATTGCCGACAGCCTTTTTCTGCTTTTTTTGTACCAAAAAAACAGGAGCGGAAAACTAATCCGGTTACTTGAACATTGCTTAACAAGAGAAGTTTTATTGCTAATAAAGAATCCAGCCCTCCTGAAGTTAAAACTAAGGACTTTTTGTTTTTCATCTTTTTATTTCAAAAGATTGCAAATTTTGAGACTTTGATACTTCCACCATTACATCATCAACTTCCGCTATAGGCGATCCCTTCCAACACCAACTTATCATTTGTTGTACTTTCTCATCTTCACCTTCAAAAAAAGCTTCAACCCTGCCGTCTTTGCGGTTTTTAATCCATCCATTTATTCCCAATTCATTTGCTTTGTTTTTTGTATTTGCTCGATAAAATACACCCTGCACTTTGCCAGATACATATACATGTACTGCTTTCATTTTTCCTCTTTTTCTTTATTTGTTTCTTTACGTAGTTGTTTTAACTTCCACATAAAAAGCTTTGCTTTACTGCGAACATTGTACGCATCTTTAACAAAAGTCCTTGCTTCTTCAAGTAATCCCCGTGATATCTCCTTTGCCAGTTTTATATATAAACTTTTATGCTGCTCATCATTCAGTTCTTTTGCCAGTCTTAGCCCATAATCTTGAAATTCACGGGATATATATTTTTTACTATCTTCATAATCATAATTATCCAATATATTTTTTAAAGACTGCATTCCTTTAATTTTCTTACTCATCTTTACCTTTCTCTAATATTTCTAATATCTGAGGATCGTTTATTTGATTAAATTGTTTATAAAATTGTCCGACTGCAAAAAATAGTTCTGGTGAATTTAAATATATTACTTCATCTACTTCTTTTTCTAATTTTTCCAGTGCCTCTCGGGATATAACTGGAACTGCTGCTATTACTTTTTGCGGCTGATGGTTCCAAACTTCTCTGGCAGCAGCTATCATAGTTTCTCCTGTAGCAGCACCGTCATCAACAATAATTACTGTTCTGTTTTTTAACTTCAATACTTTTCTTTTTTGCCGATAAAAACTTTCTCTTTTTTTTATTTCTTTTTCTTTTCTGACAATTTCTTTTTTCAAATATTCTTTTTTTATATTTAGTTCATCAATTATTCTGTTATTTAAGTGCTGTGATCCTTTTGTCTCTCCAATTGCACCCACTGCCAGTTCCTCATTATGCGGTGGGTTAATTTTTTTAACTACAATCACATCCATTGGACATTTAAGCTTATGACTTATTACTTGCGAAAGGATTACACCTCCTCTAGGAATTCCCATAATAACCAAGTTTCCTTTTTTTTGTATTTCCTTATGTTTTTGGATTTCTTGAGCTAGTTTTTGTGCTGCTACTTTTCTGTTTTTAAACATATTTTCAATTTTTATTTATTATACTTAAGCTTATAATTTTTATGAAAACATAAACATTTGCTCTTCTTGGTTTTTTTCTTCTTCGTCCGCCCATATTTTTACTTCTCCGAATACACCATCAAATCCCGGCTTTACAAATATTTCCCCTTCTCTAACCTTTTTGATTGCATTGCCAATTTTTTTACCTGAAACTTTGACAATATCTTTAATCTTACTTCTGGTTAATATTTTCAGTTCAGACCCAATTCTATCAAGAAGCTTGTCATACTCTGTTTTTACAGTTTTTGTATTAACACCAACATCCAAAACCTGTGAAAGAATTTCTGCCAAAGGAACTAGTTTCACATAAGGTGCTCTTTCTTGTGCATTTTCATTAAAATACTGCATTAAACCATTTTCATTTTTCTTTTTCATTATTTTCACTTCTTGATCTGCCAGCTCAGCTACACGGTAAACAACACCTAAAGTCAATGTTTTACCACAAACCGGACATGTAGTTCCTCTTTTTTCAATGTCTTTTGATGAAAAGGTAATGTCACATTTTCTATGGCCGGATAGATGATATTTACCTTCTTCAGGATAAAATTCTATTGTACTTATAATCTTATTATTTTCATCTTTTATATTTTTATTTATCGCCTTTGAAATATTTTCAAAAGACAAATTTTCTAGTTCAAAAATTGTTAATTCCCTGCCAAGTTTAGACGGAGAATGCGCATCCGAAAAAGAAACTAAGCTGCAATTGTCTAAATCACTTACACTCCAATTCATTTCCGGATCTGAAGACAAACCGGTTTCCACTGCATAGATTTTTTCTGCATATTCTCCCCAACATTCCTTTAAGGAATCAAACCCAGATTTGGAGCCGAACATAGCAAACCAAGGCGTCCAAATATGCGCTGGAATAATTATTGAATTTTTATTAACTGACCAAACAAGTTCTGCTAATTCTTTGGAGCTCAGACCAATAATCGGTCTGCCGTCGCTCATTAAATTTACTCCTTGTTTTAAAAGCTTTTCACTTGTTTTTTGAGCTGTTTCAATTGAAGGCACCCAAACAAGATTATGGATCTTTCGAGTTTTGTTTCCTTCTCTGTATATAGAAGAAATTTCCGTTGACAACAAGAAATTTGCTTTACTTTTGCTTTGCTTAAGACTATATATTCCTTCACTTGTTTGGTCAAGCTTACTTTTAATTTCTCTTATCCAAATAGGATGGGTCCAATCTCCACTGGCAATCAAATCAATACCTTTCCTATCCGCCCATTCTGCCAATCCATTTAAAGTCATCTTCGGCGATACAGCACGAGAATATTTTGAATGAATATGAAGATCTGTAACTACTCGCATATGTTATAATTTTCTCATATGCAAGCAAAACCTGCAACTAAGAAAAAAATCCTTATTTTTACTGCTCCACAAGGACATTACAGCATTGCTAAATCTGTGCAACAGACTCTGCAACAAAAATATCAAACTCGGTTAATCGACATGCGTAAAAGTTTAAATATGTTTGAATTTTATTCTCCTTTATATCGTTATTTTCCCAATCTAATACAAATTCCATTTGAACTGGGTAAAAAAGACTCACTACAAAAAGCATTTAAAAAATTTTTGAAAAAAAAGCTGTTAGAAGTAATTAAAAAAATTATCAAAAAAGAAAAACCAAATTTAATTATTTCTACTTATTTATTTCTTAATCCAGCAATTGAAGAATTTCTAAGCTACCAAAAACAACCTATACCTTTTATTAACATTGTTACTGATCCCTGGACAATTCATCCTTTAAGTTTAAGTATAAAAGCTGATTTAAACTTAGTTTATGATCAAGAGACAATAAGACAAGCCCAAAAATATGGGATAAAACCGGAAAAGTTATTAAAAACCGGCTGGTTTATAAGAAATCAATTTTATAACAAATATGATTTAAAAAAATATTATCAACGCTTTAAATTTGAAGAAGACACTCCTACATTTTTAATTTGCGGGGGGAGTCAAGGAACAAATCAAATATTAAAAGTCTTTCCTACCTTTTTAGAAACAGAAAAGCCTTTACAGATTATTGTCATCTGTGGTAAAAACAAAGATCTTTATAAAGCAGCAAAGTCCTTTAAAGAACTAATAAAAAAATTAAATGGCTTTATAGCTAAAAATTGTAAAATGGAAATTTTAAATTTTACTGACAAAATACCACAGTTAATGCAGGTGGCAGATATGGTTATTGGTAAAGCCGGTCCCAACTTACTTTTTGAAACTGTGGTTTCAAAAAAACCCTTTTTTGCTATTACACATATTGAAGGACAAGAAACTGGAAATTTGGAGCTGATACAAAAAAAGGAATTAGGATTTGTTGAAGAAGATCCCCTTAAAGCACGCAAACTATTGAATAAAATCATTAATAATCCAAATGAACTAAGAAAATTTGAAAAAAGCATAGCCAAAGAAAAGCAATACAATTTAGCTTCCGGCATAAAATTACTGAAAACTGTTGAACAGCTAATCTAAACTTTGCTGTGCTATAATTTTTTTATGAATAAAGAAAAGTCTCTGCTTTTTTCTGTGATAATTCCGGTCTACAATGAGGAAAAGATTCTTGCTTCTTGTTTAAATAATCTTTTTCATCAAGATTTTCCTCGAAAAAGTTATGAAGTTATTGTAGTTAATAATAACTCAACTGATAATAGTGCTGAAATAGCCAAAAAATTTCCTGTAAAATTGATTGACGAGTCAAGGAAAGGTTTGCTATATGCACGCAATGCTGGGTTTAAAAAATCAAAAGGTAAATATTTTATTAATTTAGATGCTGATTGTTTAGTGCCCAAAAATTGGCTGCAAAATATTTACTCTCATTTTAAAAATGATGAAAAAATAGCTTTGGTTACCGGACCGTACCGTTGTATTTCAAAAAAAGAAGAAAAAGATAACTGGAACAAGTTTCTTACCAAAATTATTTTAAACTGGCAAAATATTTTTAAAAAACCACCTGCTTATTACGGCGGAAACGTCGCAATCAAAAAGTCCGCCTTTATTAAAATCGGCGGTTATGATTTGCGCTACCACACTGACCAGCTGTCAATTTTAAAAAAATTAAATAAAATTGGTGGAAAATCAGTTCTTGACCCTAAATTGGAGGTTGTTTCCTCTCCGCGCAGAACCAAGGGAAGATTTTTAAAATGGATTATTAAGGAAGTTGTTTTTTTGTATGTTATAAATAATTTGTGGGTCAAAATTACCGGGAAAAACTTGGGTGAATGGGAGATAATCAGATGAAAAAAATATTAATTTTCACAGCCGTACAAGGACATGTAAGTATAGCAAAAGCAGTTAAGCAAATTCTTGATAAAGATTACGAGGTTAAAATAACTAATCCTTATGATTTTAAAATTTTTGATTTTTACACTACCTTATACCGTTATTTTCCCAACTTGGTTAAATTTCCCTATAACCTTGCCAAAAAAGACCACATTCAAAAAGCTGTTAATAAGTTAATGACCAATCGGTTAAAAGAAGAGACTATTAAAGTAATTAAATCATTTAAACCTGATTTAATTATTTCCACATATTTTCTTTATAATCCCGTAATTGAAAAAATAAATAATTTTCAAACTCACCCTATTCCGTTCATAAATATTCTTGCAAATACTTGGGTTTTACACCCTTTAGAATTTTCTTCTAAAGCAGATTTAAACTGGGTTTATGATTCAAAAGCATTAGAACTGGGAAATAAGTTTGGACTCAAAAAAGAAAAACTTTTTGCTGGCGGATGGTTTGTACGCAAACAATTTTACAAGAACCATGAAATTGAGAAAATAAACAATCAACTTGGATTTGATCCAAAATGTTTTACTGCCTTGATTTGCGGCGGTAGCGAGGGTACCAGCATGATTTTAAAAATTCTGCCTAGTTTACTTTCAATGGACAAAAAAATGCAATTAATTATTATATGCGGGAACAACAATGAATTATATAAAGCAGCTAATTCTTTTAAAAATTTGTTAAATAAATTTAAAAACTTGGACATCAAGCATTTAAAAAACATTAATAACCGTTTAAAACTAAAAATATTTCAATTCACAAACCAAATGCCTCAATTAATTAATGTTTCCGATATTGTTGTGGGAAAGGCCGGACCAAACTTACTATTTGAAACAGTTGCCTGTAAAAAACCCTTTTTTGCAATTACTCATATCAGCGGACAGGAAGATGGAAATTTGGATATTATTAAAGAAAAAAAATTAGGTTATGTCCAAGAAAATCCGCTTAAAGCAAATAAATTAATAAAAAATATTATTAGAAATCCTCAACAACTTGAGAATTTTAAAAAGCCTTTAAAAAAACAAAAAGAATACAATCAAAAAGCAGAAATGAGACTTTTGAAAAAGGTTTGTACTCTTATTAATGCTTAACACTAATCGGTAATTGAGGAATGTTTCCGCTCACCCGCATAAACTCAAAAATTACAAAAAGGATATAGAGTATAAACAAAACTAGACCTTCCCAGCGTTCCAGTTTTTTCTTGGTTCTAACAAAAAACCAGAACAAGAAAAATACCATAACAAATACTAAACTGGCAGTTAAATATACTTGAAATCCCCCGTCCAAAAATATTGGTTCAATTAAAGCAGTTATTCCTAAAACAATGGTTGAATTTGCAACAATACTGCCTAAAAGATTTCCAAAAACCATGCCCACCTGTTTTTTTGAAATTGCTTTAAGTCCAAAAGAAAGCTCCGGCAAGCTTGTCCCGACTGACACCAAAAACAAACCAATCAAAAGTATAGGAACATTAAAACTCTTGGCAATTGCTGTCGAAACCCTGACAAGGCCATCTGCACTAAAAACCAGTAAAGCTGCGCCTGCAAAAACCCAGGCAATATGCCGATCCATTTCTTTATGCTGCAATTTTTTAACTATCCTTTTTAAAAATCCTTTTTGATTTAATCTTCTTTTGCCTTTTAAAACCGTAAAATTATAGATTCCGTATACCAATATTAAAAACAAGCCTTCGGGTTGAGTCAGTTTGTCATCCAGTAAAAGAACAAGAGGTAAAGTTCCTGCTATAAATCCATAAAAAACATCCTTGGTTAAGAACTCACCCGCAACACTTAAAGTTCCTCCAATCACTGCAGAACCTCCAATTACCAAAGATAAATTTGCAATATTAGAACCTAATACATTCCCTAAAGATAAACTTGGTTTTCCTTCAAGAGCGGAAGTAACTCCCACAAAAATTTCTGGTAAAGAAGTTGCTAAAGCCAAAAGAAAGGAAGTCAAAGCAAATTGTCTAATTTGAGAAATCCGGGAAAGTCTATTTAAGGCCTCAATAAGTATTTCTGTTGCTTTAATAAGCAGAAAAGAGAAAAAGATTAAAAGGATTAGATAAAATATTAAAATCATAATTTTAAATATAACATAGCTTTTTAAACTCTTCTACTTTTAGTTTTAAATATCCATTTGATAAATTCAATACCAATTACTCCAATAATACCAATGGCAAAAATCAGAAGCCAGTAATAAATTTCAAAAGGAACACTTCCTAATAAATAGTTGAAAAAAGGCAGATAAATTCCTATTAAAAGTAATCCGAAAGAAATTACAGCACTAACAAGCAAAAATTTGTTATCCAAAAGATCGTCTTCCCATAAATTCTTTTTTAAAGTTTTGCAGGAAAACAAGTAAAGTATAGAATCAATTGCAAATGAAGCAAACATTAAACTTCGAATTTTTTCTATTGCCAAATTTTGCCCTAAGAGATAATAAAAAAATGCAAATAACAAAATATTTGTTATTCCTCCCACAATTAAAATAATATCTTTTACTTCCTGGTCAATAATGGGTGCATCCTTTTTACGAGGCTTTTCCTGCATCAGCCCTTCTTCTTTGGGTTCAAATGCCAATGCCAGTCCCGGTAAACTGTCTTCAACCAGATTTATCCACAATATCTGTGCCGGAAGTATTGGCATAGGTAATCCAAGTAACAAACTACCCCCGATCAAAACAACTTCAGTAAAGCTATCCGAAAGAAGGTACAAAACTACTTTTCTTAAATTGTTGAAAATCCCCCTGCCTTCTTCAATCGCAGCAATAATGGTTTGAAAATTAGAATCCAATAAAACCATATCCGCCGTTTCTTTGGAAACTTCTGACGCTTCCCCAACCACCACTCCAATATCTGCTTTTTTTAAAGCCAGTGAGTCGTTTACACCGTCTCCCATCATTGCCACTATATGGTCTAAACTTTGTAAAGCTTCAACAATACGTATCTTTTGTTCCGGAGTAGTCCTGTAAAAAAGAATAATTTTCTTTATATCTTTTCTTAATTCATCTTGAGAAATTTCTTTTAACTCATTACCCGACATCATTTCTTCTTCTTTTAATTTTCTTCCAACAATGTCTAGCTTTTCTAAAACTACTTCTGCTGTATTTTGGTAGTCGCCAGTAATTACTTTTAGATCAATACCTGCTTTTTTCGTCTCTTTTAAGGCATTTTTAACTTCTAAACGCACAGGATCTTCAAACAATAATAACCCTAAAAATTCCATATCTATTGCTTTTCCTTTTTTTATATTTTGTTTAAACTTTTCTTTTAGGTTTTCAAGTTCATCTTTTTTCTGCGCAAAAGCAATTAATCTTAACCCCTTGCTTGTATATTCTTCCAATTTTTTGTGCCAGTATTCCTTTTCGGCTACGTTTGCCATTTTTAATACTTTTTCTGGAGCTCCTCCTAATATTATTCTGCCTTCTTGTTCGTTTTCTTTAACCAAAACTGAGATAAATTTTCTTTGGGAAGAAAAAGGGACTTCCATTTCACGAGGAAATTCTTGGTTAATTTTCTTAGTATCTTGCCCTTCCTTTTTTACCCAATCTAGCATTGCACTAGCTAAATGATTATCTTGGTTATTACAAAGTATTGCAGCCTGTAGCATTACTTCTTTTTTGTTATTTTCTCCTGTATCAATATCCACCAACTGCATTTTTCCTTGTGTTAATGTCCCTGTTTTATCTGCACAAATTACATCCACTGAACCCAAGGTTTCTGCTGCTAACAACCTTCTGACTAATCCTTTTCTTTTTAAAATCCTGCGCATACCCAAAGTCAAAATAACAGTCAAAGATATTGCCAAACCCTCTGGAATTGCTGCTACTGCAATTGCTACTGAAAGTTCAAAGATCTCAATTAGACTTTCTCCTCTTAAAAGCCCACCAATAAAAATCACAGTACATGCACCGACAAACACAAAAGTCAGTAATTGAGAAAAAGATTTAATTCTTCTGCGTAAAGGAGTATCTTCGTCAGCTGTTTGTACAAGTTTTTTAGCAATTCTGCCCATTTTTGTATTTTTCCCAGTTCTTTTAATTAAAATTTTACCCCTCCCTGCCACTACAGCTGTTCCCATAAAAACCTTGTGTCTATCTTCTATTTGATCATAATCTTTTTTTTTATCATAAACTTTTTTTTCTACGGGCCGGGATTCTCCCGTCAAAATAGCTTCATTTACTTGCATTTCAACACATTCCAACAATATTCCGTCAGCAGGAATTCTGTCTCCTGCATTTACAATTACAACATCTCCGGGAACAATATGCTTGGCCTCGATTTTTTTTCTTTTTCCACTTCTAATCACCTTAGCATGCGGTACAACCATTTTTCTTAGAGCCTGCAAAGACTTTTCCGCTTTAAACTCCTGGATAAATCCTAAAATAACATTTATTCCCACAGCTAGAAAAATTACAATTGCATCACTATATTCATGAAGAAAAAGAGTAATAACTCCTGCAAAAATTAAAATATATATTAATGGAGACTTCAACTGATCCCAAATTAATTTTAAAACAGAAATTCTTTTCTTTTTTTGTATTTGATTAAAACCATATTCTTGCAACTTTTTTTCTGCTTCTTGCTGTGTAAGTCCTTTATCTAGGGCAGTCATAAATACAATTCTATTATAAATTATATAATTTTTTTAGTTCACTTTTTGTTGTTATCTGGTCCGGATCTTTATCATCACGAATTTTTTTCAAACGTGGAAAACGCAATGCTAAACCTGCAGTATGCAAAGGAGATTCTGTTATTTCATCAGCTTCAATTTCCATTACTAATTCGGGAGCACACCAAACATCAGGAGTAATATTTTTGTCTAATTTATATTGTTTGGGTTTTTTTTCAGTTTTAATTTTTTCAAGTCTTTTGTAAATATCTTCCCATTGTTCATCAGTAACTCCGGTACCTATTTTTGAAACAGTTAAAAACTTTTCTTTTTGTTTTACTCCGACTAAAAATGCACCGATTCCAAATTTAGACCGCTTCCCCTTTCCTCGATAATATCCCATTACAACACAATCAACTGTATCAGCTAATTCTGACTGCATGGCTGCTTTGTACTTTACCCAAGTGTAATTACGTGCTCCAGCTTGATATTCTGCTTGAATTTTTTTTGCCATTAATCCTTCCAATCCTTCACTTACAACCGCATTAAAAAATTCTTTAAATTGTTCTTTTTTATTAACAATTTTTTGTTTTGTTAAAAGAATCGTGTCTTTTTTTATATCCAATATATCTTCTAAAACCTTTCTTCTCTTTTTAAAACTTTTATTAAGCTGTGGTTTTCCATTTAAATACAATACGTCAAATACAAAAACTTTTAAAGGTAATTCTTTTGCTTTTTGTTTAATATCGTATTTGCGCTTTCTTTGCACCGTTTTTTGAAAAGACAAAAATTCTCCGGTTTCTTCGTTATATGCAATTGCCTCACCATCCAAAATTATTGATTCAACTGGTAGTTTTTGTACAGCTTCAACAATCTCCGGAAACATGTGAGTAGTATCATCTAAATTACGAGAAAAAACTTTGACAAATTGCTTTTCTTCATTTATTTTGAAAAGACTTTTCTGGTCTTTTCTTTTAATTTTGTGCTTTTTATTTTTATCAAAATGGATCTGTACCCTAAACCCGTCATATTTGGGTTCCAGAGCACATTTTCCGTCCATCTTTTCCAAAATTTCTTCAGGCGTATTAAGTCTTTCTGCTAAAGCTGCTCTAATCGGAATGCCAACTTCACTCTTAACTTCCTTTATTTTTTCAATTCCATACTCTTTAAAAATACTGGCAATCTTGCCAATATCTGCCAAAACATTAAAAGCTCTTTCCAGTTCTGGTCGCAAAGATTTATTTTCTTTTTCCATCCAAGATAAAGCATCCAAAACAGTAACATCTGAAAATCCTAGTCTTAATTTTTCTAACGGAATTCTTACTAAATATTTTGCACCTAATTTATCCAAGTTTTGAATAAGTACCGCCATCCTGTTAATTTTTCTTTCCTGACTACCAATTCCTTCTTCTTCTGCTATTTCAAGTAAAATTGCATAGACATCTGCAACTGTAATTTTTTTATTCTCTTTGTTATTATTTTTCTTCTTTAACTCAAAGATTGTATCTCCTAGATCTCCTATTTTTTTGTATTCTCGGTCTATCTTTTCTTCACTAATATTTAATGCTTGTGCAATCGCCCTAATCATTAATTTTTCTGCCATATCAAGTCTTAAACCTTCATATTTTGGAGCTAGTCTTCCCAGAGATAAATAGCAAGCTTTTTCAATTTCTTCTGAAGAAAGGTTATTAAACATCTCCCCAAGTATATTAGTCATCTTGTTGCGGGATGTTGTATTTTCCAGATTCTGTAAATACCGGGAAAATTCTGAAAATTTCATATTTAATTTCGTCTTATTTTATATATGTTATATATGAGTGATCATATTGTAAGCAAACATAACCACAATGATAAATAATATCCCCATAATAACGCTTACCCATCCAGCTACTTCACTCTTAAGAATTTTATTAAGTCCCTCTCCAATTAAAGTCAAACCAAACAAACTTGGAAGTATTAAAGACATAAATAAAAATTCTGTACTTTCCGTATTCATTGAGCTAACAAATATCGAGCTCCTTTTGTTTTACCTTTCTTTTTAACTATACCTTTTTTTATTAAGTCCTTCAAATCTCTAAGAATTGTATCTTCAGAAACCATGGACAATAACTCCGT
Source organism: uncultured Pseudomonadales bacterium (assembly GCA_964430265.1). Classification (GTDB taxonomy): domain Bacteria; phylum Patescibacteriota; class Microgenomatia; order UBA1400; family CAYXSR01; genus CAYSEI01. The sequence goes on along the minus strand of CAYSEI010000002.1, from coordinate 70,419 downwards.
TGCTTTATTCATACGTAGATTTTGATGATCTTTTAAATATTCCACTAACTTTATTTGCCTATCTGAAAGCGCAATCTGCCTACCTAATTTGTCTTTAAACCTTTTATCCAATGATAGTTCTTCTATCTTGCTTTTTACGCGTTCCAATTCAACTGCTAGAACTTGAGTAAAATATTCCAGCCAACTGGTTAAATCTCCGTCCATATTAGAAACCGACTGTAATGCCTGATAATATGCGGGCGCATCTGTATCAAAATGTTCTTCTAAAGAAAAAAGTTTCTTTATATCATATCCTTCTACAAATAAAATATATGTTGCCCAAGCTCTTGCTACACGTCCGTTTCCGTCAATAAAGGGATGAATTCTGACTAATTCATAATGTGTTATACCTGCACGGAGTACTGAATGTATATTTTGACTAATATCTGAATTTAGCCATTTTAAAAAATCTTCTACCTGATAAGGAACTTCCAGCGGAAGAGGAGGGGAAAAAGCAATTTTTCCTGTACTACCGTTACGAATAACTACTTTTTTCTTGCGATATTTACCAGATTCACCTTTGTCTAAAATTTTTTCTAATGTCAGCTTGTGTATTTTTTTAAGGGTTTTCTCTTGATACTTTACTTTATTGTCTTTTTTAAATCCCTCTGCTTTCTTTTCACCTTGTTTATCAATATATTCCAAAACATTGCGGTAGTTAATTACCTCTTGTATATCTCTTTCTCTCCCAATTATTTCTTCTCCTTCCACTACTTTTTTGGCTTGGGAAAAAGAAAGCTTATTTCCTTCAATGTGTGTTCCATAGTGGATACTTCTTAATTGGGCATCTTTTTTAAATTTGGCTTCCCATGCAGGTATTAAGGGAGCACGTTCAATTACTTCACGGCCTGCTTCAATTGCAGATACATTTTTTAAGATCTGATTGGAGATATTGTATTTCGGACGGAACATATTTTAATTCTCGCATATTTTCCGCGTTCTGTCCAGAAACAATATTATAATCCGCTATCCTGAAGTTTTTTAAAAATTTTTTCCTGTTCTTTGTTTAATTTTTCGGGTATATTAACATCTATCTTTACGTACTGATCTCCCTTGCCTCTGCCTCTTAAATGAGGAATTCCCCTATTTTTTAAACGAATTAATGTGCCTGTTTTGGTTCCCGGTCTGATTTTGATTTTTACCTTATTTTCTAATGTGGGAACTTCTACTCTCCCACCTAAAACAGCGGTTGTTAAAGAAATTTTCTTTTCCACAATAACATCGTCTCCTTCTCTTTTAAATATTTTATCTGGCTTAACTTTAATTCGTACATAGAAATCCTCAAATCTAATCCTTGAACCAGATTTTATACCTGCTGGTATCTTGATCTTTTTTTCTTCTCCCCTGTGAACAAGAGTTTTCTCTATTCCTTCTACTGCCTCCTTAAAATCAATTTCCAACTGGTATCCCGGTCTTGGCTGCCGTCTTGCTGCACCACCAAATGGACTTCCACCACCAAAAAACTCCCTAAAAATTTCAAATGGATCACTAAAACCGCCAAAATCTTGATAACCTGCTTGCTGTGGACCTTCTCCGGTTGAATAGCGGTAAGTCCAGGTAAAAGGGCCTCCACCTGATTGCGCACCTCCAAAACCTTGACTTTGATCAAAAGCTGTATGACCAAACTGATCATACATTTTTCTTTTTTCCGGATCGGAAAGAATTTCGTATGCCTCGTTAATCTGCTTAAACTTTTTTTCCGCTTCTTTGGAGTCGTTTTTGTCCGGATGCCATTTAAGCGCTAACTTTCTATAAGCTTTTTTCAGATCATCTTTGCTTGCATTTTTTGAAACTCCCAAGATTTGGTAATAGTCTTTTTCGTCTGCCATATTTTATTTCAATTTAAAAATTAAAATTGTAAGGGACGCAAATCTGCGTCCCCTACTAGTTTACTAAATTAATGTCTAACAATCTAACAAGTCCGCTGTTTCTTAATCTCTATTATTCTTCAACTACTTCCCCTTCTTCAACATCTCCTTCCTTTTTACCTTTCTCTTCTTTTTTTCCTTTACTTTCTGATTCTTCTGCCTGCTGTGCTTGATACATTTCTGCTCCCACTTTTTGCAGTTTTTCCGATAAGGATTCTGTTGCTGATTCAATCTTATCTTTGCTTATATCTTCTTCTTTTAAAAGTTTTTTAACTTTGTCTATCTCTTTTTGCATTTCTTCTTTTTTGTCTTTGCTTATTTTATCTCCTGCTTCATCCAAGGTTTTTTCTGCTTGAAAAGTTAAACTGTCTGCTTGGTTTCTTACTTTAACCAATTCCTCTTTCCTCTTGTCTTCTTCTGCATGTTTTTCTGCCTCTTTTTTCATCTTTTCAACCTCATCTTCTGACAGGTCAGTTGAGTCTTTGATAATAATATCCTGTTTCTTCCCAGTTGCTTTATCTTCAGCAGTTACAGTCAAAATACCATTAGCATCAATATCAAAAGTTACTTCAATCTTGGGTATGCCTCTGGGTGCTGGTGGAATGCCGTCAAGAACAAACCTGCCAAGGGACTTATTGTCTTTTGCCATTGGTCTTTCACCCTGCAAAACATGAATTTCCACTTGAGTCTGGTTTGCTTCAGCAGTAGAAAATACTTTTGACTTGCTGGTAGGCACTGTTGTGTTTCTCTCAATCAAAGGAGTCATTACTCCACCAAGTGTCTCAACACCTAGTGTTAAAGGTGTAACATCCAAAAGAAGAACATCTTTTACTTCTCCTGACAAAACACCTGCTTGTACAGCTGCACCTATAGCGACTACTTCATCCGGATTAACTGTTTTATTTGGTTCTTTGCCAAAATATTCTTTAACTTTTTCCTGAATTTTAGGCATTCTTGTTTGACCCCCGACTAAAATAACCTCATCAATATCCTTAGGATCTAAATCCGCGTCTTTTAAACAAGATTTAACCGGATCCATTGTTTTATCAATCAAATCATCAACAAGTTTTTCCAGTTTGGCACGGCTTAATTTTTGCGTTAAATGAACCGGCTGCTTATTTTCTCCCTGCGTTATATATGGCAGATTAATTTCTGTTTCCTGCTTAGAAGACAATTCAATTTTGGCTTTTTCAGCAGCATCTTTAAGCCTTTGTAAAGCTTCTTTATCTTTACGCAGATCAACACCGTGTTCTTTTTTAAACTCTTTTGCTATCCAATCGATAATCCTCTGGTCAAAATCGTCACCGCCTAAAAAAGTATCTCCATTTGTAGCTTTTACCTCATAAACTCCGTCTCCTAGTTCCAAAACTGAAATATCAAATGTTCCGCCGCCTAAATCATACACAGCAATCTTTTCTGCTTCTTTTTTTTCCAGTCCATAAGCAAGTGCTGCTGCAGTTGGCTCATTTAATATTCTTTTTACTTTTAATCCAGCTATTTTACCTGCTTGCTTTGTTGCCTGTCGTTGTGCATCATCAAAATATGCAGGAACCGTAATTACTGCTTCTTCAATCTCTTCGTCAAGATAGTCTTTTGCATCTGCTTTTGCTTTTTGCAGTATCTTTGCTGATATTTCCTGCGGTGTATACTCTTCACCTTCAACTTCCACAACTGCTATATCATTTTTACCTGCTTTGATTTCATACGAAACCATTTTTTTTGTTTTTTCTACCTGTTTATCTTCAATTCTTCTTCCCATTAATCTTTTAATACTGTATATTGTGCTTTCCGGATTGAGAACCATCTGCCTTTTAGCTACTTCACCAACCAAATTCTTTTCCGGTTCTACAACTGAAGGGATTAACCTTCCACCTTCAGAAGTAGGAACAACCTTGGGTTTTCCCCCTTCCATAACTGCCACACACGAGTTTGTGGTTCCTAAATCAATTCCAATAATTTTTCCCATTTTAGCCTCCTTTGCCAACTTTAACTTTTGCTGGTCTTAAAACTTTGTTATTTAATAAATATCCTTTTTGAACAACTTCAACTACTTTGTTTTTACCTCCGGGCACAAGTTCTGAGCAATCCATTATTTCTGGATCGAACTCTTTTCCTTCTGCTTTAATTTCTTCAACTCCTTCAGTTTCCAATATTGAATGAAACTGCTTAACTGCTAAGCTTAAACCTTCATCATCCAAATGTTTGTCTGCTCTTTCCAGATCATCCAATACACCCAGAAGTTTATCAAGCAATGATGCATTTGAGAATTTTACGAATTCTTTTTTTTCTCTTTCAACTCTTTTTTCCAGGTTTTGGTAGTCTGCCAAAGCCCTTTTCCATTTATCTGTCAGCTCTTCAACTTTAGCTTTTAGGTTTCTAATATTTTCTTTTGAATTTTCATTTCCCTTTTTAATAACCATCTCTTACCATCCTCCAATTACTTCCTCAATCAAATTGCCCAAATACCTGACAGTCGGAATTGTTTGTGAATAATTAAGTCTGCAAGGTCCAATTATACCTACGTATCCTGTTGTGTCTTTTCCTGCTTTGAATTCAGTAAAAACTACTCCGCAAGAACGTAAATACTGATCTTCCAATTCTTCCCCCAACAAAATGTGAACCGATCTTTCAGTAAACGTTTTGGAAAACAATTTATTGATTCTATTAACATCATCTATAAGTCTTAGAACTTCCCGGGTAACATCAATATCATAAAATTCCGGCGCATTTAAGATATTTGCATAACCCGAGTGGTATATATTCCCTTTATTTGTGGTTACTAAAGCTAAGGTTTTAGATTGTTCTGCTAAAACCCTTGCTGCTTCTCTGAGCAAACGACGCATTTTGTGGCGGTAATCCCAGATTCTTTCCTTTACTGCAACTTCTTCGGAAACAGAAAGTTCTCTTTCCTCCATTAACTGATTGATGTAGAACTTGAGAGCCATAGGTGTAGGAATTCTTCCTGCTGAAGGATGTGGTTTATTCAGCAATCCTTCTCTTGCCAGTACTGCCATTTCATTTCTAATTGTTGCCGGTGATACACCCACTCCATACTTTTTTTCTAAAGTTTCAGAACCAACCGGCTCTGCGGTTTCAATATATTCCTGAACAATCGCTTTAAGTATTTGAACTTGCCTGTCATTAAGATCAATCATTTTTATTGAAAATTTTAAACATACTTAGCAAAAGGATAACACGAGTGCTAATTATTTGTCAAGGTTATTATTCTTCTTTAAAGACTTCCATAAAAGCTTCCTGAGGAATATTCACTTCCCCTACAGCTTTCATTCTTTTTTTGCCTTTTTTCTGCTTTTTTAAGAGTTTGTCTTTTCTTGTCTGATCACCACCATACAGTTTTGCAGTTACGTTTTTTCTGAAAGGCGGAATACGTTCTTTAGAGATGATCCTACCGTCAACTGAACCTTGTATATTTACCTCAAATAGTTGGCGGGGTATTTCTTTTTTTAGTTTTTTAACCATTTTTTTTGCTTTGTCCTGTGCTTTTTCTTTGGGAACAATAAAAGTTAAAGGTGGTATTTTATTCTGATTGACTAATATTTCCAGAAGCGCTGCATTTAATTCTTTAAAATCAATAGGCTCCCAATCCATACTTGCGTAACCAGAAGAGACCGACTTTAACTGGTCATAAAAACCGGAAACCATTTCCATTAAGGGCATTTCATAAGTAATTTGTGTTCTTTTACCAAATGATTTCTGTTCAATCATCTCAGCCCTGTGTCTTTGACAGATCTGTAAAATTCCGCCAATATATTCAACCGGTGTAAAAATTGATACTTTTGCATAAGGTTCAAGCACTTTTTTAATCTGATACATAGGTGGACATTTTTGTGCAGAATAAATAAGTTTTTCCTCATCATCCTGGGTTACAATCTTATAACCAACCGATGGTGTAGTAGCAATAACTGATATATCAAAATCCCTTTCCAAGCGTTCCTGGACAACTTCTGCATGAAAAACACCCAAAAACCCCATTTGTAATCCTTGTCCAAAAAGAGGTGAATGAATTCCTTTGTAATATAAAGCCGCGTCATTTAACTTAAGTTTACGCACTGCTTTTAATAATCTTTCATAACGTTCATCATCCGTAGGATAAAAATCAATAAACACCATTGGCTGTGGTTCTTTATATCCGGGGAGCGGCTGGATTTTTTCTTGTTGGTAATCCTCTGCTTTAACAATCGTATCACCTACACGACAGAGAGAGACATCCTTTAGCCCAGTAGCTATCCATCCAACTTCTCCTGCTTCTAATACTTCAGTTGATTTCATCTGGGGAACAAAATAGCCAAGGTCAACAATTTCTTTTTCTGCTTCCGAAGCAAGCAATCTTATCTTATCTCCTTTTTTTATTTGACCCTGAAAAACTCGAATATAAGCTATAACTCCCTGATGAAGACTATAAACAGAACTAAACACTAAACTTTTAAAAGGTTTTTTCAACTCTCCTTTTGGCGGAGGAATTCTTATTACTATTTCATTGAGCAATTTAGTAACATTCTCACCTGATTTAGCCGAAACTTTTATTATTTCTTCCTTATTAAAGCCAAATGCATCCTCTATTTGTCTTTCCGTATCCTTAATTTGTGCTTCATCCAAATCAATCTTGTTTATTACCGGAATCATTAACAAATTATGTTTGATTGCTTCTCTTGCAGTAGCCATGGTTTGCGCTTCAATTCCTTGCGAAGCATCAACTAAAAGAATTGCCCCCTCGCAAGCTGCAAGCGAACGAGAAACCTCATAAGAGAAATCCACGTGTCCCGGGGTGTCTATAAGATTGTAAATTGCTTCAGAAAAACCAAATAATTCTTCATGCACACTTGGAAGTGGATGAATCATTCTAACAGGAGCAAGTTTAATGGTAACACCTTTTTCTTGTGCAATCGGATGTGAATCTAAAATTCTTTGTTTCATGTCTCTTTTACCGATTGTTTTTGTCTCTTCTAAAAAACGGTCTGTTAAAGTAGTTTTCCCATGGTCAATATGGCTCACAATACAAAAATTGCGAATCCTGTCTTTTTTCATATTAATCTTTTTCCGGTGGCAATGAGGCTGGCTGACTGGTTTCAAAAACTTCTCCTGATTCTGCCAATATTTCTTTCCACTTGCCAAATCTTTTTAATACCGCAAGCAAACTTTTAAATTGTGAAATATCCAGTATGAAGGAAAAGAAAACATATACTCCTCCACCAATTAATAAGGTTATTATTGTTAAAAGAATTAGATTTAAGGTAAGAGTAGTATCAAAAACAAAACGGTCTAAAATCCGCATTGGAATCCATAAAAACAAGGCTGTTAAAAATACTCCTAAAACTATCTTTCCCAAAGAAAGCAAAAAATCCCTTTTTATTAATCCGCCAACTTTAACATGTAAAAGTAAAAATAGTGTAAGAGCAAACACCACTTCTGCAATTCCCTCAGCAAGCGCCAAGCCTACAATACCCATATCCATTGAATAGATAAATACAAGAGCCAGTACAATATTGATCAAAACATTAATTACTCTTAAAAGTAGAGGAATAACTGTATCCTGAATTGCATAAAAAGTTCTAATTAGAAGCTGAGTTGTACTTTTAGCAACTAAAAAGATTGACAGAACACCCACAACTTTGGCAGTTGTTAGGGTCGCCTCCCAAGGAAAATTTTTAGCTCCAAAAGCTAATCTGACCATTGGAACTCTTAAAACTAACAGGATTATTCCCACAGGAAAAGCAAAATATATTATCTGTAAAAGAGAAGAAAGAAATAAATCAGAAAAATTCTTTAGATTATTTTTTATCTCCCGAGAAAGTGTAGGAAGTGCAGCTTGACCAATTGTTAAACCAAACAAACTAACAGGTAATGAATTTAAATGTTGCGCGAAATTATACATTGCCAATGAACCAGAACTTAAAGTAGTTGCCAAATAAACAATCACATTTAACCGCAGCTGGTTAACAGTAAAAGAAATAACCCTGGGAAGCATTAAACGACCTACTTTTTTTACACCCGGGTGATTCCAATTAAATACAAACTGATAATTAAATCCTAATCTTTTTGCAATCGGAAGCTGAATAATAAAATGAAGAAATGAACCAAAAATAACGCCTAAAACAGGTCCATAAATTCCCATTGGAGGAGTTAAAAAAACTATTCCCAATATGATTCCCAGATTATACAAAACAGAAGAAAAGGCCGGCATTAAAAATCTCTGGTTTGATTGGAGTATTCCACTCAGGAAATTGGAAAGCAAAAAGAAAAACTGTGCTCCTAAAAGCATTCTGGTTAATTGGTTAAGAACCTGCATTTGCTCTGGTTCAAATCCGTGAGTAATCAGTCCGTTTAAAAAGTTAGAAAATATAAACACTAGTGCAGCAACAAACAAAAACAAAATTGTTCCAATGTTTAAGACCAAAGAAGCAAAATAGTTTGCTTCTTTTTTGTCTTTTGTCAAATATTCGCTAAAAACAGGAATAAAAGCAGCAGATAATGCAGAAAGTACTAGAATCTGAAAAAGCATATCCGGTAGACGAAATGCAGCAAAATATATATCAAGCTTCCATTGTTCACCTTGCGCAAAGAAATATCCAGCAAGCAAGCGATCCCTTAATAATCCCAAAATTCCGGAGGAAAAGATCATTACCATTAAAACCATTGCCGCAGAAAGGATATTATTTTGTCTTCTTATTAATAGTGCTTTTCCGTTCTTCCAAAATGGTAAAAACGTCTTTTTAAAAAATTTAAGTACCATATTGTATATGATAAATTATCCTGGTTGTATTTTAAAGATAGAAATGTTAATATACAGGATGTATAATACCAAATTCAAGATACAAAATGCCAATTACTAGTTCAGCAAAAAAAGCACTAAGAAGAGACAAAAGACGGGAAAAACAAAATATCAAAGTCAAGAAAACCCACCGTCAAGCAATAAAAAACTTTGAAGAGAAACCAACAAAAAAAACCCTACAAGCTGCATACTCGGAAATCGATAAAGCAGCTAAAAAGAAAGTAATCCACAAAAATAAGGCTGGAAGATTAAAAGCTAAACTCGCTAAAAAATTAAAGAAGTAATCTTCTATCACTTCTTCTTTACAAACCAATTTTGACTCCTTATACTAGAGATGTGAATACTGCCCGAAATAAAGAAATCAATCTAGTACCAAAAACAGGTTTGGATAAAACCTTAGGTGGAAGAATAATAAAGTGGGCAATTCAAATTGGTCGCTATATTATTATATTTACAGAGTTAGTAGCTGTAGCCTGTTTTTTGTTCCGTTTCAAATTAGATTTGGAACACAAAGAACTTAACCAAATAATTAAATCAAAAAAAGAAACAGTAATTGCCTATGCAGACTTTGAAAAGGAATTTCTGAATACTCAGAAAAGAGTTGAAGAAATCGAAAATCTACACTCTAATTACTTGCACCTTTCTTTACTTCCTCAAGAAGTTGCAAAGGTAACTCCCAAAGATATCGTATTTACAGACCTGCAAAAAAAAGCTGATACTATTATTATTAACGGGTATTCTTTTTCTACACAAGGACTAAAGATTTTTCTTGAAGGACTTAAACAGCAAGAACAATTTAAAGAAATCAGTTTAGAAAATATTACTTCTGGCGGTAAAAAAGACCCTAAAATTAACTTTATTATTAATATAAACTTAGAAAGTAAAAACTTAAAAGAATAGAATGGACTGGGATTACAAAAAATACACACAAGGATATTTAGATAAAATAAGTCGAGTTTATGAAAACCCGATTACTAAAGCAACATTGGAAATCGCTTTAACCCTATTTGTAATTTCTTTTTTCACTTTAGTCGCCATTAGACCGACTGTTAGAACAATTGCTGATCTGCAAAACAAAATAAAAAGAAAGCAAGAAATCAGTCAGAAATTTAGTACAAAAATTAGTCAATTGGAAGAGGCTGAAAAAAATTATAATTTATTAAAACCAAACTTTATTTATTTAAACGAAGCCTTGCCCGAAAAAATCTATTTTATTTCTGCTTTAAAAAAAATCGCACTTTTAGCAAAAGAACAAAGTGTAGCATTAGAAACTGGATCAACAGAAGGATTTCAGGCAATTCAATCTTCTAATATAGAACAAACAGAATCTAAACTCAATAAACTTAGTTATACTTTCATAGCTAGTGGTGAATATCAAAACCTGGTAAATTTTATTTCCGAAATTGAAAATTTACGACGAATTTATCAATTAGAAAGTTTTTCTTTTTCTTCAAAAGACACTTCTGATCAAAATATACTAAAATTAAATATAACCGGTTACTTATATTGGTATGAAAAATGAAAAAAAATAAGAAAATAATTACTGCTGCTATCCTAACCTTTATCACAATTTTCATCTGGGTTGGATTGGAAATTTATATTACTTTGACAAATCCTGAAATACCAGAAGATGTGGAAAAATTAATTAAACCCATAGATCCCAAACTCAGTACAACAACAATTGACACACTTAAACAAAAAAGACATATCACCGAAGGTAAATTGGATACAGTAAAACAGCTTGTTTCCATAGAAAACCTGGAACTCAGTAATGAGGAATCTACTGCCTCAAGCGAATTTATAGATCTTAGTTCTTCTCCAAGTGCAGAACAAAACAACAAAGCAGAAGCAGAAACAGAAAACAATCAACAAGAAGGAGAAGAGGAAACACTAGCAGAGGAAGACACGGAAAATCAAAATGAGACTGAAGAGACTAACGAATCAAATACTGAACAAGAAACAGAAAGCGAAGATCAAAATGAATAAAAGTTTTTTTGAAAAAAGAATTCCCACTCTTATTGGGCTTTCAATTTTAGCTGCTGGTATTGCAGTTGCAGTTTTTATCTTGGGAAAGAATTCTTTTTTAAAAAATATTACCCCAACCACAACCTCATCTCCTAAAAACATTCGTATAAGTTCAGTTACTGATAATGAATTTACCGTTAGCTGGACAACAGATAAGCCTGAAGTCGGGTTTATCAAATACGGCGAGAGCCCGTCAAAACTGGATCAAGTTGCAAACGATAATCGTGATGAACAAAGCGGAGAAAAAAGTGAGTTTAAAACCCATCTGGCAACTATTAAAAACTTGGAACCGGAAAAAAAATATTATTTTAAAATTGGAGCAGGAACAGGGATCAAAGAAAACTTATATGATAATGAAGGATCTTCATATGAAATTGTTACCGGTCCGTCCTTAGGAAGTCCGGGAAAAGCACAAATGGCAAGCGGAACTATTATTAATCAAGACAAATCTCCTGCTGAAGGAGCAATTGTTGTTTTAACTACTCCTAACAGCGCACCACAAGCAACCTTAAGTGACAAACAAGGTGGATGGGTACTTATGCTTAATAAAAGCCGCAGCAAAGATTTAGGCAGTTGGGCAATAATAGATGAAAAAAACACTACTATTAGTATAGAGGTTTTTGGCGGAGAACAAAAAACGGATATAATTGCAAGTTCTGGAAATATTTCCCCTTTACCTCAAGTAATAAACCTTGCACAAGCTTCTTATAATTTTACAGAAACTCCGGAATCTGATGAGAACAATCAACTAGCAGCTAAGCCAAACGAAAACGAAGAGAACGTTGTTCCCAGTGAATCAGAGCAGGAACAACCAGAAACTGGAGGACAAACCCCTGAAAGCTTTCCTCTAGATCCCGTTGATAACTCAGGGGAGACAATTAATTCAGTAAAAATAACTTATCCGGAAGCAAATCAAAAATTATCAACGCAAAAACCCAGATTTAGAGGGACTGGACCAGTCGGAAAAGTCTTAACAGTTGAAATTGAAGACCCTGAAATTGTTAAAACTGTAACTATTAATGAAGAGAAGAATTGGGAGTTTCAGCCAAGTCAAAATCTTACAACCGGAAGGAATAGTGTTTCTATTACATATATTGACGATAGTGGATCACAAAAAAATATTAGCCGTAGTTTTGAAATATTAGAAACATCCGAAAATGAACCCGAGTTTACAGCTACCCCATCTGCTCAAACATCACCTAGTCCTCAGCCTTCACCCTCTCCATCACCAGATAGCAGAGCCACTATGCCTGCAACAGATAGTGGTGTTCCAGAAACTGGAATTGTTGGTCCTACATTTTTTACACTGATCTTTGGATTAATTTTACTTGCAGGAGGGTCATTTATATCTTTTTCAATTGACAAGCAAAGTTATAAAAAGCAATAATTAAGCTAAATAATGAATAAACAAAAAGAAACAAATAATTCAAATAACTCATTATCTAATCTTGAAGAGCAGGCACAGAAAGCAATAAATTCAAGTCTAAAATCTAACCCAGATAATGGGCAAAAAATAACAGAGCCTCCTAAGCCTATGAATAAAAATATGGAAAATACATTTGATAATTCTACTAATAAAACCGACTCTGAAACATCGGAAGGGCATAATAAAAAAAAATCAAACAAGAGCAAAAAAAACTCAGAACCAGTAACAAAACCTATTAATAATAAAAGTGTATCTAATAACTTTGTAGATAAACAAATTGAAAAAGAAGGAATTGATTCTACTGTTCCAAAGGAAAATCCGGAAACCTCAAAAACAGAATCAAACAATATACAAAATGACAAAATATCACCTGATAAACAAAGTAATCAAGACAAGGAATTAGAAACACCTCAGAAACCACACAAAATTCAGAACAACGATAACACTTCCCCAAATGATATTAAAACACCTGAAAAACAAAAATCAAAAGGTATACCTAAAATTATTTTTCTATTACCCTTACTAATAACTCTTATTTTAATTGCAATTTTTTTCTTTATTTTAAAAAACAAAATGAATTTCTCTTTCTTATTCAGTAAAAATGAAAATTATATTCAAGAAACTCAGAATAAAAATCAGAATAATACTTTAGAACAAAAAGAAGACTCTCAACAAGAACAAGAAAGTGAAAAGCAAGTAAAACCAATATCTCAAGCCGATCCAGCTTTAATCAAAACAAAAACTGTTGATGAAAGCTCTGCCTGGGTAGATCAATGTCGAATATGCTTTTGGAACGTTAAACCACCAATAAGTCCGGTAGAACAATTAAAACAAGAAACTCAAAACGTATTGGAAGATATTAAACAAAAAGCTGAAAACAGAGAAAACTTTTCTGAACTTTGTGAGCAAAAAAAACAAGAATTAACTTCTCAAAATAGTGATTATACTGTTGCTTTTGAAGAAAATATCGGGAACGACTCTTATAATAGCCAAAATGAAGAATTAAAAAACACAGCAAAAACAATGAATATAGGTGAATACGAAATAGCTCCTGTTTATGACGGTGAATATTTAGACGATGATATTGAAGTGAATGATGATATATATATCAGTTGTTATTACTTAATAAAAAGAATTAAATAAAATGAAAAAATTAAGATACTTACCATTTTTTTTAATCTTCTTCTTTTTCATATTTAAACCTCATTCTGCTTTTGCTTATTGGGAATGGACCGGATGGGCATGGATTTGTAAAGAAGGAGCAGCAAACTGTGTAAACAAATGCGATACCAACTTAATGAAGAATAAAGATAATGCAACAGAAACCTTTTTTCCAATTACTGATGAAAAGTTTATGATGCTAAATAAAGATAAAACTAATACAGACGGAGGTTGTGGCGGTTATGAAAATGAGGATGCTTGCAGTGATACCCAGTGGTGTAAACTAAAACAAACAAATGAAGATGGAAGATTTTACGAAGATGGTGATGCTGATTTTTCCTGTGGGGGTAGTCGCTCTTATCTTCATCCCATGCGTTCTGAAATAGGCAGATATGCTCCACCTTCAGCAGCCGAAAACTCTGAAGAAGGATTTTGGTGGTTATGTGCGGACAATGAAGGTGATCTTAATGCCAAAAGAGGTGACTATTCCTGGGATCCTGGATGGGAAACTCCAGACAATGATGATGATAACTATTTAGATTGCTTTAGTTTTAACCATAGTCATAATCAAGAAAAAAATCTTAAAACTTGGTGGATGTGGATAGAACCTCCTGCAAATCAACCACCTGACTGTACAAACTTAAGTGTGACAAACACAGGTGAAGGAGACAATCAAAAATTGCTTACTGCTACCATCAGTGATCCTGAAGGTCAATTGCAAAAAACAACTTTTCATTACACTACTGATACCGGAGATTTTTGCAAGGCTTCATGGCAGAAAATTTCTGATCCTAATGAATCTGATAACCAAGTTACTTGGGATACTTCCAATTTAAAGCCTGGCACATATACTGTTATTGCTAATGTCTTTGATCAGAAAAATTTATGGTGTACCGGTAATCCGGGGGGACATTGTAATACAGCAACAACTGCTTGTACCGCCTGTAGTAATTCTCTCTCCTTAGAACTAGAACAAAACTTTGTATGTGATAATTTAGAATATTCTCCGGTCAAAGAAGAATACCAGTTTGGGGATGAAATTGAACTGGTTTGTAAACACAATTCATTAAATGTATCCTACAACGCTACAAATGTTTATGATTTCCGTTATTTTATTACTGAAGAAGGAAATACACAAACAGTTGAATTTGCCACAGATATTGCTGAAGACAGTGATAATCTAGGACAAAGTGTTCCTGCCACTTTAACAGTGCCGTCAAGAGCAGGTGAATATGTTGTTCAGTGCAGAGCTTGTGCAACTGAAGGATTTCCTCTATGCACAGATTGGGGTAAGGCAGGTGGCTGGAATAGTAAATCGGGTAATTAAATATGAATAAAAACAAAGTATTAAGTATTAGTATTATTACAGTAACTATTGTTTTAGCAGTTGTTGCTGCTTATACTGCTTTTAAACTTTATCAATCAAAGAAACTTCCGGAAGAATCACCAAAGCCAGCAGTCAGTGAAGCACCCAAAGAACCGGAAACATTTTACCAAGCTGACGGAACCTGCGAAATATCTTTTACAGTCGGTCAACCCAACCCCTCACCTTCTCTTCTTCCATCACCTTCTCCATCTATTTCACCCAATCCAAGTCCCTCATTAACCCCCTCTCCATCACCATCACCGAGTCCAATCCCATCATTAAATCCTTCTCCGTCGCCATCCCCCTCTCCAAGTCCATCACCAACACCTTCGCCAAACATATCCCCCTCTTCATCACCCAGTTTATCACCGTCAGAGGAACCAAACCCAAGCCCTTCTCCAACTCCTGAACCAACACCGGAAGAAAGCGTATTTATTGCTCAAGCTTCTCCTTCTCCCGAGTTTGTAGAACCGCAGCAAGAAATGCCGGAAGCAGGCATTGTTTCACCAACCATTTTATTGGCTATTGGTGGCGCATTATTAATGGCTCTGGGTTTAATGTTTTAAGGCTTTACTTCCAAGTTGAAAACCAAAACCACCAATCAAGGCGATTTTTTGGCAGAGGAATTCCTATATAAATCGGTAAAAAATATAAAAAGGTAATAAATATAATGGCCAAATAAGTTAGGGTAATTAAATAATAGGTTTTATTTTCAGTTACTAATTCTTTTATCTCTTTAACCCAAAACCACGCATTCATAAGAAACAAAAACGGCAGTGCTGGAAGATAATGATGCAAAAACATAACTCGGGGTGAAAAAATCCAAGGAACCCAGAACACAAAATATGCAGGTATTAAAATAAGCATGTTCTTTTTCTTTTTTTCCATATATTTTTCAATACTACGATAAATATATATTGGCAAAATTGTTAAACTACTCCACCAAAGTAAAGGATTACCTAAATTATAAATATTGGCTATTTTATTTTTTTGATAATCTACCCAAAACCAGACAGGTCTGATCATAAACGGCCAAGTATATGCTTCTGATTGAAACCCGTGGGTTGCTTTTAGCTTTGTATGATATCCCCACATGCTTTTTTGTAATTCAAAAAACTGAGTTAATGTGTGTTCTGTAAGAAAAAAAGGCAAGTATGTTGCTGTATAAACCAGTGGTGTTATAAACACAAATGTCAAAATGTTTTTTAAAAGGCTTTTACTGAAGATGTCATGTTTTTCTTGCTTCCAAATTAATATTAACCCTATTATGGGAATTAAATAAATCCCTGTCCATTTGGCTCCGATTGTCATTCCCAAACTGACGGATGCTAAAAATATTCTTTTTTTAAGGGATAATAAAATTGTCAAAAGGATAAAAAATACCAGATAAACGTCAGTCATTCCAATTCTTGACATTGTTAAAAGCATTCCGTCCAAAGAAAACAGAACAGCAGCAACAACAGCAATTTTTTTGTTTTTAAATATTTCTTTACCTAACAAATAGGTTAATAATATTACTCCGGTTCCAAAAACAGCAGAACCAAACCGCCATCCGAACGAATTATTACCAAAAACCTTGATTCCTAAAGACATAAGAATCTTAGCAAGATGAGGATGGGTCCATTCATATGCAAAGCCTTCCGGTGCATTATTCCACCATTCCCATGCTTTAACATTGCCTTCCGCCATTTCTCCGGCAGTAAATGCATGATAAACCTCATCATAAATATAGTCTTGCGGATAACCCAGTTGATAAAAGCGGGTAAACAAAATAAACAAAACAAAAATTAATAAAAATATATTCTCATAATTTAATTTTTTTTGTTTGGATTTTAATCCAATTCTCTGTACTAGAATAGATATTTTACTGCATAAATTTTCACAATTGTTTTTAATAAAAGCAAATGAATTTTTTAAAAATAAAGCCATTGCGTTTAAAATGTTTGTTAAAGAAAGTGTTTTAATTAAAAAACTGCTTAAAACAAAATTCCTTTTTTCAATTGAACGCCAGGCATAATAAAGGTTCAAACTGTAAGTTAAAGAAGCTAAAACATAAAAAAATCCGATTGTTTTATCTTCTCCCATTCCTAGCAGTAAAAAAGGCAGGGCAGTAAACAAGTGTCTTTCATGCATTCGGGTGGTAAACAAAAAATTAAAATAGAAAACCAAACCGATTATTAAACTCTTTTTAAAAATACTTTTTTGTTGGGAAAACTGCTTTAAAAAAGTAAAATAAAAAGGCGCAAACAATATTATCCCCCAGTTTTGATAGCTCATCGCAATAAACTTAAGCGAGTCTTTAACCCAGTTCATATCAAGAAACTGCCAGAAATTAAAAGCATTAAGAGTAGTATAAGGGTACTGGTTAAAGGTTTGTGAAAATCTAGAAATTATAAAATTTAACATGTTTCCACTGGAAAAAGGCAAAAAAAGCAGAAAAGAAAAAAGAATAAAAACTGTACCGGAATAGATTATTTCTTTTATTTTCTCTTTTTTCCAAAGATCAAAAACAAAAACTGGTACCAATAAAAATCCTAAAGGTTTAAGTAAACTTGTAGCCGCCAATAACATACTGGCAGATAAATAATTTTTTTTATAATAAAGATAAAAACTTAATAGAGTTGCAAAAGCAAATAAACTATCTGCTTGTCCCCATAAAGTTGAATTGCCAAATATAGCCGGGTTTAGCAAATAAACAAGCGCAGCAATTATTCCCAGCTTTTTTTTATTATTTTGCTTAAATATTTTATGAATCATCCAACCCATACCGATGTCTGCAAAAATCGAAGGCAATTTATAAATTACAAATTCCGGTAGATTAATTCCAACGGAAACGAAAAAATTCTTTAAATAGCCTAAACCTGCAAGAATATATAAATACGTAGGTAAATAATCACACCAGACTTCATAAAAACTAGTCCAATTTACTTGAATCAGACGGTTGCTCCAATAAATAAAAGCATTCATATCCAGTTGCAAAGTGCCATATTGAGCAATAAACAAACGAAATAAGAAGCTAATACCTAAAACCCATAAGATCATTTTTCTTTTCTTATCAAAAAATTTGTATAAAAATAAACGAACATTGCTAAAAGAATCCCTGCCATTATTTTACCTTTAAAAATTGTTGAAGGTATAGGATCTGCCATCATTTCCTGCCAAACAAAATCCATATTAAAAAAATGTATAAATGAAATTATAACATACAATAATAGACTAATAATTGAATTTAAACCGGGAATTAAAAACGCTAATGCAGGATAAAGATGCCTTTCATGCATCCGGGTTAAAAAAAGAAAGACTATGTAAAATAAAAGTCCTGCAGCTTTAAAAACTGAAATTATTTTAGGCTTTTTATTATATACTTTTATTAATATCGGCAAGAAAAATAATAAACATATCAGAATTGAAACCAGACGATAATCAATCAACTTCCAAAGGGTGGTGCTGTCTGAAATTTTGTTTTGTCCTAATAAAAACCAGAAATTAAAAGCATTTACGGTCGCTTGATTCTGGTGAAGTTGTCCGCCTGAAGTTTGCAAATAAAATCTCACTGGATAAAAAAAATCAATTTTGCCTGTAAAAGGAATAAAAAAGATAAAAATGATCAAATATATTATTCCCATTCCTACAATTGTTTTTTTTATATTAAGTTTTTTTAAGCTGAGTAAAAAAAACAGCGGCGTTAAAACCAGTGCTGTCTGTTTTGTCAGAACTGCCAAAGCAAAAAAAACATAGGCTAATAAATTGGGTTCTTTAAAAAGAAAATATAAGGAAAGCATACAAAACAGGGTTATCACACTTTCCAACTGCCCCCAGTAAACACTGTTATAAACTAAAGCAATATTAATTAAAAAAAAGAAAGGATAAAAATATTTTTTAAATTTTTTCTTTTTATTTTTAAAAATATTAAACAATAAAAAAACAATTATTAAATCAGCAATTATCAAAGGAATTTTATAAAAAGCAGCCAAAAGATTATTCAAACCTCCGGAATAACCTAGCATCCTATAAGTTTTATGTGACAAATAAAAAAGCAGGTTTGCAAAAGGCGGATAGTTTGCTTCTGCATAGGGAGAATATATTCTTTTATAATACCCTTTTAATCCATCAGCTAAGGCTTTTTCTGTCCAAACTGCATGATTTAAGATGTCTAGATTATATTTTCTTAAACTGAGAATATAGCGGATAACTAAAATAACTGATCCAACTATTAAATAAATAAGAAGTTTTTTATATTTTTTTTTCATTTTTTGTCAAAAGTAAAAACTCAAACAATAACCAAAAAAACACTAGTACATTGGCTCCGCTGATTAAATTGATCTGCAAAGACGAAAAAACATATGCTTTGGCCTGATAATAATATTCCAGAGCAAAGTGCAAACTTAATAAGTAAGTTAAACTAGTAATTAAATAAGCAATTATTAATCTGTGCTTAATAACCGCAGCAACTGCTAAAAAGGGAATAACATAAAAAAAGTGCCGTTCATGCATCCGGGTCAAAAATAAAAAACTGGAATAAAATAATAAAGATATCCCCAAAACTAAAGAATAAAACCATTTTTTTCTTATTGCATTTAAAAAACCTTTTATATAAACAGCTGCAATCAATAAAAGAGTAATTAGTGTTCCCCATTTGTTATAAGTCAAAAAGGAAGGTCCTCTTTTATCAGAAAGCCAGAATTCTTTTTCCACCAATCCCCAAAAATTAAATGCATTTACTGAAGTATAAGGATATCTTTCACTAATAATCTTATAGCGTTCAAACAAAAACTTAAAAACTGCAAAAAGACCACCTTCTACAAAAGGCAAAGTAATAACTATTATTGAAACTAATATTCCCAGAAAAACTAAGAAACATTTTTTAAGAATTTTCCTATGTATATTTATGTAAAAATCCTCTTTTCTAAAAAATAGTAAAAATAAATACGGGATAGCTATTAAATACAAGGCTTTAGTAACTAAAGATAACCCCAAAAACAATCCGGATACCCAATATTTCTTCTTATATAAAAGATAAAAACCGGCAAATAAAAATAAAGTACCTATCACATCCACTTGCCCCCACATACTTGAGTTTGCAAATACAGCGGGATTAAAAAGAAATAAAATCATTCCTAAAATTCCGGCTTTATAATTCTTTACTTCCTTTAAAAATCTAAAAATTAAATAACCAAAAAAAATATCGGAAATTGCCGCGGGAAATTTGTAGTAATAAATATCTTTTATATTAAGAAGTTCGTGTGTATAATTATAAATTGTTTTAACTACACCCAAAACAAGCGGATAAAATGGTAGATAATCTGAGCCGAATTGTTTATAAAAACCTTTAGTACCATATTCAAGTATTCCTCTTCCCCAGTCCTTCCAAAAAAACATGTCCGACCAATGAGTTTTGTATGGAAAGACTTTAAAACGCAATAATAAACTTAGCAAACAAATTCCAAATACAACTAGAGTTTTTATCCAAATTTTCATATCGTTTTATATATCCAAAAAATAGTATTTCCGTTATTCAGTTTTATGTTTTCTAATTCCTTTACAACTTTATTTTTCTCTAACTTTGTTCTCTTTTCATCTTCAATTATTAAACAATTATGACAATTTAATATATCACTCTCATGGACATCTTTGAAATGAATATTTTGAAATCTGCTAACAACCCCACGAGATTCGCTAAGCTGATCCTTTCTGTTCATTTCTTTTTGTACAATTAAAGGATCTATTTTTTGATAAAAAAACATAAATATATGTGGTTGTCCCCAATGAATATCAAATAAAATCCTATTATAATCTTTATACTGATTATCTATAGATTCTACTAATTCTCTATAAAAATACTGCCAATTTTGATCCGCTTCCTCATTAAAAAAATTAAAGTAAGCATTTATATATAAAGATAAAAACAACATATAGACTATAAAAGCACCTGTTAAGAATCTGCGCTTAAATTTAATAGCTTTTCCTTTAAATGAATAATAAATACCAAAAGTTATGATTATTAATAAAGGAATTAAAAGAAAATATACTCTTAAAGGATGAGGGCTGTCTACTGTTAATGCCGCTGGCAACGTAGATACTAAAATAAAAGATGTTAAAAAAGCAAACAATTTTTTATTCCTGGTCCATATTTTGAAAAGTCCTAAAAACAAAAAAATTAAACTAGGATATAAAAACCTTCCGTAGTATTTAATTCCAAAACGATAATGTAAATCCTCTCCTAAGAAAAGAAATTTTAAAGAAAGATTTCTTAAGATATTTTTAAATATTTCCTGAAAGTAAAAAAAATATTTATAAAAAAAAGCAAAACTTCTTAAAAATGTGCTTTTTACTAGTAATTTTTCTAATTCATGTTTTTTCCAATAATTAGAAAATATTGAAAGCTCTTTTGTTCTTATTGATAGAAAGCCTGTTTTTACATATATCAAAAAAGGCAAAAATAAAAGAATACCCGTTAAAAAAACTAATGCTATTTGCTTTCTATTTTTAATAAATATAGAAAAATTCTGTACAAATAAAAATAAAAAAACAAAAGGAATCACAATTCTTGCATTATGATAGCTATATATGCTTAAACAAGCAAAAATAATTGAAAAAAATAAATGCAGATATTTTTTTTTGTTTAAAAATAAAAAAACAAACGTCAGTGAGAACAATCCAAATATAAAACAACTACTCACATCAAAGCCATAACGGCTAAAAAAGAAGTTCCAAGGATTAATTGTAAATAAAAACGCACCAATAACAGCGATATTCTTTGATTTCCCCTTTAAGTTATAAAATTCAAATAAATTTTTTATTAAAAAATAAAAGGCAATTATTCCGGTTGAACCTAAAACAGCTGCAGGAAACCGTATAGCAAAAGGCGTTAATCCAAATATCTTAATAGGAACAGTCGTTAGATAAGAATATACCGCGGAACGATAATCACCAAAACCTTTAGTAAAAATAGGTATTTTTTTCCCCCATTCATCTTTCCCAGTTTTTAGAATTGAATAACCGGTATAACCAACGACTGTTTCATCCCAATTAGTACCGGGCGGTATTAACCCTAATTTATACAATCTTAAAACTAAACCTAAAGTAAAAAAAATTAAAAGTATCAGTATTCTTATTTTCTTATTCATTTATTAGTATTTATTTAATCTATTTTCCCTAAATCTTCTTTTGTTATATCAAAAATTAACCATGTATATCCATATTGATCAACAGGCTTTTTTTCTAAATCTCTTAACCACTGATATTCGTAATAATTCTCTTTATTCATTGAAAAAACACTTACAGCAAATTTTCCTAAAATAGGATGTTGTGGATCAATTGGGATATCAATCTGTTTCTTGTCTAAATATCTACCAAAAGCATCATTGTCTTGAAACCAGTCTAATGAAGAATCTGCCCAAATTTTATATCCATTTTGAGGTCCTCCTGCTAATTGATTAGCATAAGCTAAATAATGAGGGTGTATTTTGATTGTTTCTAATATATTCCAAGCTATCAATAAAAAAAGAATAATTTTAAAAATTTGTTTTTTTTGTTTGCAAATGTAATCAAAAAATTCCCCTAAACTAAAAATAAGTAATGGATAAATCATCAGTAAGTAACGAAAACCAATATTTAAATTATTAAAAAAACTAAAGTAAACAAAAAAGAACAAAACCGGAATTAAAAAATGCAAAGAGTTTTTTTCCTTACTTATAAAAATTATAAATAAAATATTAGCTGAGAATAAAATTAACAGCGGTAAAGGAGTTTTAAATAAAAAAGTTCCAATAAAATATTGAGGAATTCCTTTGGACGATCTTTGCTGCATAAAAAAATTTCTTCTATTATCCAAACTTGACTGATAAAGTTGAAAATCTAAGCCTTTTAAATATAAAGATGGTGTTGTTTTTAATAATTTATTAGTTATAAGATTTGATTCTAATCTTTGAAAAGTTCTACTTTCAAATTCAGGTAAAGAAAAACTTTGCTGAAAATTATAACTGAAATTAATAACAAACAAAGCAGTTATTATTACTACAAACAAACTAAAAATTTTCATTTTTATATTGTTTTTGGGTTTTATTAAATTTACAAAAAGTAATAATAAAGAGATAGGGATCAACATTAAAGCTGTATATTTACTTATAAAAGCCAGTCCTAAACTTAGCCCCGTAAACAAAGTTCTTTTCCAGTTTTGCTTTTGCAAAAGCAAATATAAGAAATAAAGATAAATAAAAGTCGTACATGCTAATGTCATATCAGGCGTTATTAAGCGAGAATGAGCTAAAATTTCCGGAAACCAAGCATATATTAACAATAATAAAAAAGCCGTTAGCTTATTAAAGCTAGCCTTAGAAACATAGAAAAAAAATACTCCTAATGTTATAAAAACAGACAACATTGTAATTCTAGATGTTTTTGTTTTAAAAATTTTAGAGGTCAAAGAGGAAATATAAAAAGACAATGGTGGATGAAAATAGCTCTTGGATATATTTTAATATTTATTTCCTTGAATTAAATTTTCTACTATTGGAATATATGTATTTTGTTCATCAATTGTTGGTCCTTTTTTGCCTATACTCTGATACATTAGCAACAAAGGTAATCCAAGAATTAAAATTAGAATTAGCACTTCAAAAGTTAAATATTTGTAGTTTATTTTCATCTCCAGAAACTAAAATATACGCCCCACAAATTAATAATAATACTCAATATAATCAATACTTTTTGCCACCAGTAAAATTTCTTTTTTATTGCCTGCACAAAAAGAATGAATAAAAATGGAAAGTAATCCATTGCATATCGATATCCAAATTGAGTTGCACCAACTCCGCCGTGAAAAAAATGTGATAAGGCAATTAAAATAATTACTAACCAGCTACTCCAAACAATCTTTTTCTTAAAGGGAGCCCAAAATGCCAAAATCACAGCCGGCATAACTATCCAAATTGCCATTGAATGATAATTGGGTTCAAAAAAGGGAAATCCATTAATTTTATGCGGAAAACTCCAGAATAAAGCTTTGATGTGACGAGGCCAATAACTCAGACTATATGAACCGTCTGCATATTCATTTGCAATATTGTACCAACGTTTTTCAAGTAAGTGATATCCAATATGCCAGATTGTTCCATAACGCAAATAATTGTATAAAAAAGAAATAGCTAAACATAAAAATATTCCCGAAAAAAACATAAGTAATGGCTTAATTTTAAATCCTTTTTTCTTAAACCAAAATTTTTGAGTGTTAATCAAGAAAAAAGGAAAGCTTAATATAACGGAAAACCTAGATAAATATGCAAATCCTAAAAATAAACCAATTAAAATAAGTGATTTATTTTTTAGGGTCAGACTAATTGCTATCCATAAAAAAAGCATTGCGCATGCCAAAGAAAGATACCAAGAGGATCCTATTGTTCCGTGATACCACTGCATTGATCCAAAGACTAAAAGAGCTAAGAGCCAAAAGCTTTTTTTTATGCTTAAATTGAGTGATTTAAAAAGTCTAAAAGCAAAAACTGAACTCAAAGAACAAATAAGCATGGAAAAAAGGCTTTGGTTAAAATCTTGACCCCAAATTAAAACAAGAGGCATCAATAAAATTGCCGGCATTGGCGGATAAATAACATAAAAAATTCCTTTGCTTCCGTCAGCAACCTGTTTATATATCCCTGTTTTTACTTCCTCCAGTGAGACCATTTCGTGTAACTCATAAGCCATTTTATTAACATAAAGCCGTCCTTTTAAAAAAGCCTCTGCAAGAGGAACAAAAAAATCGTGGCCTGTATTAATATTATTGCCTAAAATATAATAAATAAAAAAGACGCTTATAAATATTATTATTTCTGCAAACAAATTTCCCTTTCTAATTTGTTTTATATTTTAGCCAATCGTTTAACGAACGATCTAATAATACTTCAAGTTTTTCAATATCTTTTTTATAGTATTTAAAAAGTTTTTTTCTTGTTTGAAATTTTAAATGAGGATATTTGTGTTTTTTAAGATTATATCTGTTGTAAATGTATTTAAGAAACCTATTTCTGCTTAATTCGTTGTGAACACTTTTAAACCCTAGCTTCTCTGTAGCTTTTAGCATTTTATAACCAACTCTTTGTAAGATTTTTGAATTAGGCCTCACAGCTTGATTTTCTTTTTGCGTTAAAACCGAAGGTTGAAAATCAGATTCAACGTTTAAAAATGAATATACTTGCTGCACAACTTTTTTAGGACTTTTTTTCACGTCATCCAATAAAACAATACAAAACTGATCTTGGTCAAAAAACTTTAAATAATATGAAAGTTGTTTGTAATACAATCCCCAATGCAGACGTAATTTTTTATATTTTTCTTGCTCTAGAGCTGTTTCAAAATTCTTAGGCATTTCTGTGTGTACTAAAGCACAAAGATGATGATAAATTGAATACACCATTTCAACGGGATTTCTCAAAATAGCTATTAGTTTAATTTTAGGAAAATGCTTTTTTATTCTTTTAGGAGCTTTTTTATCAGCAAAGTACCCTACACTAAACTCTCCCCTTATTCTTTCAGTATTTTTCCAATCAAATAAATTAAGATACCAATCAATTCCTTTTGAATAACGATTTTTCTGTGAATAACTGCTTCTTAAAAGAGTTTCACAAAAAAAATTTATTTCCTTATCAAAAGGATGCAGTTTTTTTGCAGTATTTTTGCCGGGAAATTCAATCTCTGGATGTTCATATAAGCATTGAGCCAGCCATGTAGAACCACTGCGCGGCGCACCAATTCCAATAAAATCTATTTTTCTTTTGTTTTTCGCCATTTGTAATTTTGTTTTTCTCTACTGAAAAATTTTTTCTTCTATTTCTCGATGAAAATTTTTCCAATTTCCACTGCGGGGAACCAAAACCCATTGTTCATATTCTTCAATTGGAGGATTGATTAAAAAGCCCGGATTCTCTTCCGTTCCTGTATCTAAGTTTACTGTTTGCAAGTCTTTATTCTCTTTGGTAAATTTTCTAAAAAGAGATACTAAAGCACCCATTTCCTTTTCATCTAGTTGTGGTTCTATTTTGACGTTTTTTTCATAATTCTTTTTGATTTCCAAAAGCTTTTGTGGATTTAATAAAGTTTTATAGGACAAGATTTTCTTTTTGATTGCCAGCATTACTTTTTGCTGCCTTTTACTGCGGGCAAAATCTGTCCCTTCATCTCCTTCTGCATTGCGCGAACGTACAAACTTCAGCGCTCTTTTACCATCCATATGCTGTAATCCTTTTTCAAAATGCAGGTGTTGATAGCGACACTGATACTCCGGATCACCGTTACAGTCCGCATTTTCTTTTCCCGGAACTGGATATTTGTAGTCGTCAAAGCTGTTTTCCACGTCAACTTCAATCCCATTTAATAAATCTATTAATTCAACAAACCCTTGAAAATCAATTAAAACCGAATAATGAACAGGCTGTCCCGTAATTTCTTTTATGGATTCTTTTATTAATTCAAATCCCTCACCTCTTTCATTTCCATAATGATAAGCAGTATTAATTTTTGCTTTCAAAGATTTTAACCATATATCTCGAGGAATTGATAACATCACAACATCTGCTGTTTTAATATTTATCGATGTAAAAATAATAGTGTCTGTTAAATCACCCGATGTATGATTTTCTCCGCCTGTGCCTAAAATTAAAAAATTAGTATGGTTATCGTCAGATGCCAAAACAGAAGTATCAGCAGAGATGATTGAATAAGCCAATTGTGGTGCTTTTATTTTTTTGTATAAAAAACGTCCTCCTAAATAGAAAAGAGGGATGAGGATAATTGCTAAGATAATATAAATTAAACTTTTATTTTTTTTACCAAACATTGTTGTTGAGTGATTAATTCTTTTACGTTATGATTTTAACATGGCCCTAGACCTTTTGAAAGAATTGAACCAAGAACAGAAAAAAGCAGTCACCTACGGTGAAGGTCCTCTTTCTATTCTTGCAGGCGCCGGTAGCGGCAAAACCCGTACTTTAACTTATCGTGCAGTCTGGCTTGTGTTGGAAAAAGAAATCAATCCTAATCAAATTCTTTTGGTAACTTTTACTAATAAAGCTGCGGGTGAAATGAAGGAACGCATTAAAAGAATTATTGTTAAAGAAAAGGTAAAAAAACCACCCTTGGCTTCTACTTTTCATGCCTTAGGTGCAAGAATTTTGAGAAAAGACGGAAAAAATATTGATATTCCACCTTCCTTTGTAATTTATGATACCAATGACCAAAAAGCATTGATGAAACAAATTATTAAGCAAATGGATCTTTCTACCAGAAAATACAACCCTTCAAAAATCTTGTATATGATAAACGCCGCCAAAAATGAATTAGTTTCCGAACTTGAATATCCACAATTTGTCTCTTCCGGCTTTGAAGAGGAAGTTGCAAAAATATACCTTCAATATCAAAAAGCACTAAAAAAAAGTAATGCGCTTGATTTTGGTGATTTACTTTTTAAAACTGTCAAACTTTTTCAGCAAAAAGACCAGGTTCTAAGAAAATACCAAAATCAATATCGCTGGATTTTAGTTGATGAATATCAAGACACAAATCAAGCACAATACCGTCTAACAAAGCTTCTGGCAAAAAAATGGAAAAATCTCACGGTTGTAGGAGATGCTTCCCAATCAATTTATGCCTGGCGCGGAGCTGATTACCGAAATTTAAATAGATTACACAAAGACTTTCCCAATTTGGAAACAATCAATTTAGAAAGAAATTACCGTTCTACACAAAACATTTTGGATGCTGCCTATGCAGTAATCAATAAAAACACTACACATCCAATTTTAAAACTTTGGACCAATAAAAATACCGGTGAAAAGATCAAACTCCATGAAGCACGCAATGAAAAAAAAGAAGCAGAGTTCATAATTCAAAAAATAAACAGATTACGTGAGACTCATAATCAACCTTCCATTGCAATTCTTTATCGAACAAATGCTCAATCTCGACCTTTAGAAGAAGCTTTCTTGCGCTACAGCATCCCTTATTCTTTAGTAGGCGGCTTCGGCTTTTATGAAAGAAAAGAAATAAAAGATTGTATTGCCTATTTGCGCTTGATAGCTAATCCAAAAGATACAGTTTCGCATGAACGAATTGAAAAACTTGGTAAAAGAAGATTTAAAAAATTCAAGAAGTTTCGCAAGCAATTGATTGACAATGACAAAGAAATTGAAACTTATCAGATACTGGATCAAGTTTTGAAAAAATCCGGTTATTGGGATTTATATGATCCTGAAGATAGTGAAGATTACTCTCGTATTGAAAATATTAAAGAACTTCTATCTGTAGCAATAGAATTTCCGGATCTACAAAGTTTTCTGGAAAATGTTTCTTTAGTACAAAATCAATATTTTCCAGACAAACATAACGAAAAAGAAGAGCCTATTAAGTTAATGACCCTGCATTCAGCTAAAGGCTTGGAATTTGATATTGTTTTTATTGTTGGAATGGAAGAAGGACTTTTTCCCCATTCACGTTCAATGAAAAATAAAGAGGAACTCGAAGAAGAAAGAAGGCTTTGTTATGTAGGAATGACTAGAGCCAGAAAAAAACTATTTTTGACCTATACTCAAAACCGTCTATATTTCGGCTCCCGCACATATAATCAAATCTCAAGGTTTGTCAGCGAAATACCTCCCGAATTACTGGAACTGGCGGAAAACCCTAGTTTTCTTTTTTAAAGCTTGTTAAAATCAAATAAATATGATTGTCCGCAAAATTTATCCAGAAGAAAAAGAAGCTTTTAATCAAACTGTTAATCATCCATTGCAAACTTGGGAATGGGGTGAATTCAGGAAAAAGACCGGTGTTATGCCAATTAGACTGGGTGCTTTTGAAAACGATAAAATCGTAAATGGTTTGCAGTTTACATTACACCCGCTACCAAAAGTTGATTATCAGATCGCTTATGTTCCTAAATGCAATGCCATAAATGAAAATTTTATCAATGCATTAAAAAAAATAGGCAATGAGGAAAGTTGTATTTTTTATAAATTTGAACCAAACATAGGCAAGCCTGCTGATCAAAAACAAACAAATCCTGAATTCGAAGAAACCCAAAAATTTTTTAAGAAACAAGGAGCTGTAAAAGGCAGACCTCATTTTACACACTATACTTTCCAAATTGATTTAACTAAAGACAAAGAAGAAATTTTGATGGATATGAAATCAAAAACACGCTACAACGTCCGCTATGCCAAAAGAAACGGTGTTAAGATTGTTGAAGATAATTCAGATCAAGCCTTTGAAGAATATTTAAAACTAATGGGCAAAACTACATCCAGACAAGGTTTTTATGCTCACAATCAAAAATATCATAAACAAATGTGGGAAACATTACAACCAAAAGGAATTGCTCGACTTTTTAAAGCAGTATGTGAAGGGGAAACTGTTGTTACTTGGGTTATTTTTGTTTTTAATAATGTAATTTATTATCCTTATGGAGCCTCTTCCAGAAAACATAGAAAAAAAATGCCGTCTAACCTAATGATGTGGGAAGTAATAAAATATGGTAAAAAGATCGGCTGCCATACCTTTGACATGTGGGGCAGTCTTGGACCTAATCCCGACCCTGACCATCCATGGTATGGGTTTCACCGTTTTAAAGAAGGCTATCAGCCTCAATTAATTGAATTTGTGGGTACTTATGACCTAATTTTGGACCCGGCAAAATACCAAATTTATACAACCCTCAACAATTTGCGTTGGAAATGGCTGGACCTAAAAAAGAAAATCCCTTTTATTAATTAAATGCGTAATACAAAAAGAAAGAATTTTTTAGGAACACTAATTTTAATTCTTCTTTTTTGGACTTTACAGGTTTTTATGATTTTTTTTGTAGAACCAGAAACTATAAAAAATCTGATTCTGCCAAATTCCTACTTTTTATTTTTTCTCAATCTTTTTTTGGCTCTTTTTTTCACAATTGCTATTATTTTGGCTGATTCAAAACACAGTCTAATTATTACCAGCGGTATAATCTTTTATCTAGTATTACAAAGTCAAGGATTGGGAAATCCTCTCAATTTAATTTTAATATTGGCCGCAATAATTGCTTTGGAAGTCTACTTTAATCAAACAAATAACTAAGTATCTAGATTGAAATTAAAGTAATATTTTGATAAATTAATTTAAATAATTAAAGTTTTCTGTTTATTTATTTAAAGCCTGTCCGTTGGGGAGGTTTTTATGCAAATTTCTAAAAAAAAGGTTGATCAACAAACTAAAGATTACATTTATCATACCCTTTTTCAGTTAATAGCGGACTTAAATTCATCCATTGAAGCAAAAAAATTCATGCAGTCTTTTTTTACTGAGACCGAACTTTTAAATCTCGCAAAAAGACTGGCAATAGCAGTTTATTTGGAAAACAATGCATCTTATGAAAAAATAGAAGAAGAACTTAAGGTTTCCAGCGCTACAATTGCCAATGTGGAAAAAATCAGAAAAGAAAAAGGCTTTCAATTAGCTATTGATAAAATCAGAACAGAACGTTGGGCAGAAGAATGGGCTAAGAAAATTACTAAAACAGTTGATAAAATAGTAAAAAGAGACAAATGAGTAAAAATAATTATTATATTACTACTACCCTTCCTTATGTAAATGCAGAACCCCACATTGGTTTTGCCCTAGAAATCATCCAAGCGGATGTCCTGGCAAGATACCATAAAGAAAAAGGTAATAATGTGTTTTTTAATACGGGAACTGACGAACACGGACTTAAAATAACTCGGAAAGCAGAAAAAGCAAACCAGACTCCGCAGGAATTTGTAGACCAATATTCACAAAAATTTAAAGAACTAAAAAAGCTTCTTAATCTGGATTTTAATAATTTTATAAGAACAACACAAAAACAACACATAAAAGCTGCCAAAAAATTTTGGAAAATCTGTAAAAAAAGAGGTGATATTTACAAAGCAAAACAAAAAATTAAATACTGTGTCGGCTGTGAAATGGAAAAAACAGAATCTGAACTTAAAAACGGGCGCTGTCCTCTTCATCCTAATAAAGAAATTGAAATTTATAAAGAAGAAAACTATTTTTTTCGCTTCTCAAAGTACGAAGATAAACTTTTAGAACTATATAAAGAAAATCCTGAATTTGTGGTTCCTCAACACCGTTTAAAAGAGATTACGAAATTTGTAAAATCCGGGTTAAAAGATTTTTCCATCTCCCGCCTAAAAGAAAAAATGCCTTGGGGAATAGAGGTCCCCGGTGATCCTAAACATGTTATGTATGTCTGGTTTGATGCACTAGTAAACTACATTTCCACTATTGGTTGGCCTGAAAATATGGATAAATTTAATAAATGGTGGCCTGCTTTTCAAGTTGCAGGAAAAGACAATCTCAGACAGCAATCCGCAATTTGGCAGGCAATGCTAATGTCAGCCGGATTAAAGAATTCTAAACAAATACTAATTCACGGATTCATTAACTCAAACGGACAAAAAATGAGTAAATCTTTGGGAAACGTGATTAGTCCTAAAGAATTAGTAGATAAATATGGAACTGACGCAGTTCGCTATTATTTTCTTAAAGAAATTCCTCCTACAAGGGACGGAGATTTTACATATCAACATTTTGAAGAAGTATATAATGCCGATCTTGCCAATGGATTGGGTAACCTGGTTCAAAGAACTGCCAAACTTTGTCAGATTGCAAAACTAAAGGGAATTGATCCAGTTTATAATTATTACACTACAGAAAATAAGGTTTCAAAATACATTGAAAGTTATGAATTTAACAAGGCCATTACAGAAACCTGGAAAATTGTAAAAAAACTGGATAAAAGAATTGACAAACAAAAACCATGGGAAAAAGAAGGAAAAGAGTTGAAGACATTGTTATTATCTTTAAGTGAAGAAATCCTAAAATTAAGCTCCGCAATAAAAATTTTTCTTCCTGAAACAGCAGAAAAAATTGTAAAAGTGTTTACAGGAAAACAAATAAAGTCTCCTGAAAAGCCTCTTTTCCCACGTATCTCTTAAATGCTAAAATGAAAAAAATATGTTGATTGATACTCACTGCCATCTTAATTTTAAAGCTTTCAAGAATCAGAGAAATAAAATTATTACCAGTGCAGTTCAGCAAGGCATTGAAAAAATTATTGTTCCCGGATCAAATTTAAAAACAAGCAAACAAGCTGTTTTTTTGGCAGAAAAATATCCGGAAATTTATGCTTCTGTGGGCATACATCCGCATCATACTGCATTAATCGAAAGTACGGGACTAAATAAAATAGTTGATCAGTTAACTGAATTAATTAAAAAATACAATCCTGTTGCAGTTGGTGAATGCGGTCTAGATTATTATCGCTACCAAAAAACAAAATACAATGATTATCAAATAACCCCTAAATTCAAACAAAATCAAAAAAAACTCTTTAGCGCACAAATTGAATTGGCTAAAAAGCACCACCTGCCATTAATTGTGCATAACCGGGATGCAAGCGTAGATCTGTTGGAGTCATTAAAAGAAATTGGACACTTTGGAGTTATCCATTGTTTTCAAGGCAGAAAGTCTCTTTTAAAATGGGCATTTAATAATGATTTTTATATTGGAATTACAGGCATAGTTACATTTAGTAAGCAGATGCAAGAAGTCGTTTCAATGACCCCTATTGAGAAACTTTTAATTGAAACCGATGCTCCGTATTTGACACCCGAACCCATACGTCAAGAAAAGCGCTTTCCAAATAAGCCTGAAAATGTTAAAATTGTGGCTCAAACTATTGCCGACATAAAACGACTTTCCTTATCTAAAGTAGAAGATATCACAACAAAAAACACTATTCAATTATTTAAAGTAAATGATTAAAAAGTTTGTAGAAAACAACGAAAAAAGAGTTAATAGATTTTTGGAAATCTTGCCGGGTTTTGTATCCTGGTCATTAATCTTGTTTCCCTTTTGGGGATCTTTTGTTATTCCTACTGCAGTTGCTTATTATATTTTGGCTTTTGATGTTTACTGGTTTTATCGATCAATATCAATTGCTTTATGTGCTTTACTTGCACACTTTAAACTTAAAGCATATCAAAATTTTGATTGGTTAGGAGAAATCAAAAGTTTTCCGGGTTGGGAAAAAGTCTTACATATAACTATCATACCTACTTATAAAGAACCTGACTATATTCTTCGTAGAACTTTAAGTAAGTTGACTAAACAAAGTTTTCCCAATAAGCGCATTGCTGTTGTTTTGGCCTTTGAAAAAAGGGAGGGAAAAGATGCTTTTGAAAAAGCAGAACAATTGAAAAAGGAATTTAAAGATAAATTTGGCTATTTTATTACTACTTTTCACCCTGATTTACCCGGAGAGGTAAAAGGTAAGTCTTCAAATACTTCTTGGGCAGCAAAAATCGCTAAGAAAAAAATAGTGGACGAAGATGGATGGAACATAGACTATATAACAATAACCAGTGAAGATGCAGATGCAATTCTTCATAAAGACTACTTTTCTTGTTTAACCTTTAAATTTTTAGATGATCCTGACAGATACCGACGGATTTTTCAGCCTGCAATTCTTTTTTATAATAATATCTGGGAAGTTCCAATTTTAACCCGTGTTTTTAATGCAAACTCTAGTGTATTCCAATTAGGTCTGCTTTACCGAAAAGATAGGTTAATTAATTTCTCAACCTATTCATCTTCTTTAAAAATGATTGATAAAATCGGCTACTGGGACACAGATGTTATACCGGAAGACTACCGCCTCTTTTTTAAAAGCTTTTTTAAGCTTGAAGGTGAACTTGAAGTCCATCCTATCTACCTTCCAGTTTATGAAGATGCCGCCCAATCAACTACTTTATGGAAAACTTTAGTTAATCAATATGAACAAGTTAAGCGCTGGGCTTGGGGAACTGCAGATGACGCATACATCATCAAAAATTGGCTAACTGTACCAAACTTACCTTTTTGGAAAAAAACAGTCAAAGTTCTCCGAGTTATTGAGGACCATTTTTTGTGGCCCGTATATTGGTTTGCAATTACTATTGGTGCTTCACTTCCTCCCCTTTTAAACCAAGAGTTTAATCAAACTGTGTTAGGAAAAACTTTACCCCAAGTGTCTTCCACAATCTTAACTTTTTCATTACTTTCCATGCTTTTTATTGTATTTGTTGATTTAAAACAGCGTCCAAAGAAAAAAGAAATTCCTTTATGGCGTTGGATTGTTACACCAATAGAATTAATATTATTACCGGTTGCTGGTTTCTTTTTCTCAGCTTTGCCAGGCTTGGATGCCCATACTAGATTAATGCTAGGCAAATATATTGAATACCGAGTAACAGAAAAAGTATAATGAATTTATGAAAAAGTATAAACTTATTTTGCTTCTGATTATTTTATTTACTTTCTTAATAAGAATTCCTTCTTTGTTTGAACCGCTATATTACGGAGACGAATGTATTTATATTACCCTAGGTCAGGCATTTAATAAAGGTTTTGTTTTTTATAAACGTATATTTGACCATAAACCACCATTGATATTCTTAACTACAGCTCTAGCTCAAGGAAAAATTACTTATTTCCGAGCATTTGGCCTCATTTGGAATTTGATTAACGTTTATTTGGTATACAAGGTTGGAGAAATGTTAGTTAAAAAGCAAAGAAAGACAGCAGGTTTGATTGCAGCTTTTCTTTTTGCTGTTTTTTCATTTCTTCCTGAGGGTTGGGTTTCCAATGGCGAATTGTTTATGATTATGCCTGCTACTTTGGGACTTTACCTGGCTTTAAAAGCAGAAAAATTGCAAAAGCCTAATCTTTGGGCTTGGGTTGGCTTAAGCTTCAGTATTGCGTTTTTGTATAAACCACCAATCGCACTTGAATTTGCCGGTCTTTGCTTAGCATTTTTTCTTTATAGAAAAAAAAGTATTAAAGAATTTCTTTCCATTTTCAAAAATAAAAAAATATATCTTCTTTTAATCGGTTTTTTTACTCCCATTTTAGTATCAATAATATACTATTGGTTTCATGGAGCTGCAGAACCTTATATTCGTTCTGCTCTTTTACAAAATATTGGTTACATCTCTTCTTGGAGCGGAGATACTAGTAGTGGTAGCGAACTATATTATCGGGCACTTATTTTACTTGCTTCTTTAATTGCTGTTTACATCTTTAGAAAAAAACTTGGCTTTAAATTTTATTTGATTCTTTTGATGGCTTTAATGGGCGGATTTGGCGTTTTTCTTTCTGAACGCCCTTATCCCCACTATTTAATCCAAGTGACACCTTGGATTGCTTTATTAATTACACAGATTTTATTTAATCACAAACTTGTACAAATAACTGGAGGCTTGTTTTTTATAGGATTAATGTCTTGGGGAGTTTTTAAGTATGAGTTTTGGTGGTATCCTGTTGCTCCTTATTACAAAAACTTTTATTCTTTTGCAGTCGGCAAAAAAAATCGCCAACAGTATTTTGATTATTTTGAAAATAAAACTCATTTAGAATACCAAATGGCCAGATATATTCGTTCAATTACAAATCCAAAAGAAAACATCTTTGTCTGGAGCAATAGTTC
The DNA here is from genome assembly GCA_964430265.1 of uncultured Pseudomonadales bacterium. Taxonomy (GTDB): domain Bacteria; phylum Patescibacteriota; class Microgenomatia; order UBA1400; family CAYXSR01; genus CAYSEI01. The sequence goes on along the minus strand of CAYSEI010000002.1, from coordinate 35,220 downwards.
TTCCTGTATATATGCATTGACCGACCGTTTGCCTCCAGGTAAATATGTCACAGACTTTCATATCACTGATTTTAACGGGATCAAAGAGACTACCCAGGATTTAAATAATAATCCGCCCAAACTTATTATTACTGATACGGAAGAACACAGAGAGTTTGAACAACTGGATAAACTGCTGCTTACTGGATATTCTCAAATCAAAGAATTTGATAATTTCACAATTTATAAAAGAAAACCATGGCTGAAAACATCCAACAACTAAAATTTTTCCAATCCAATTCCTTGGAAAAAGCTAAGCAAGAATTTAATACTCTGTTTGCACAGAAGAATTCTCGGCTGGCAATTATTTTTTCTCTTATCTTTATCTTAGCTACTTTTTTAGCAACCTTAATTTTTTATAACCAAATGCCGCCAGAAATGCCTCTTTTTTATAATCGCCCTTGGGGAGAAGAACAATTAGTAAGTAAACAGACTTTTCTTATAGTAATTATAGCTTCCTTAATCATGGTAATTATTAATCTAAGACTAGCATCAATCTTTTTTAAAAGAAATAAAATATTATCACAAATTACTATTTGGACTAATTTCTTAATAGTGCTATTAATCGTTATTGATGTTTTTATGATTTTTAGCCTAACTGTTTTCTAATGAAGCTCAATCTAATTTTAACACTGGCTGTCTCTTTTTTAATTTCATTTCTTATTACTCCGTTAACCATTTGGTTTTATAAAAAAAATAACTGGTTGGATGACCCGCAAGAAAATGATCATCCTAAAGTAATCCATAAATATCCTGTTCCCAGAGGTGGAGGAATTCCTATTTTTCTGTCTTTACTAGTTTCCGTAATTTTTTTTCTTCCGATTGATAAACATCTAATTGGAATACTTGCAGGGGCTTTGATTATTGTAATTATTGGTGTTTTGGATGATCTTTATGATTTAAATCCTTATTTACGCTTAATTGCTGGTTTTTTAGCTGCAGGTGCTGTTGTCTCTGGCGGTATCGGGATTGCTTTTATTAGTAACCCTTTTAATGGAATCATCCATTTAAACCAACCTCAAATACCTTTTTATCTTTTTGGAAAAATGCATACAGTCTGGATACTTTCTGATATTGTAGCTTTAATCTGGATTGTTTGGTGCATGAATTTTGTTAATTGGTCTAAAGGTTTGGACGGACAACTTCCCGGAATTGCAGTAATTGCTGCCTTAACCATTGGCTTTCTTAGTTTGCGTTATAGTGCTGATATTACCCAATGGCCAATCATTCTTTTTGCTTTTATAACTGCTGGTGCTTTTCTTGGCTTTTTACCATGGAATTTTTTTCCCCAAAAAATTATGCCTGGATATGGGGGTGGTGCGCTTGCAGGATATCTCTTAGCCGTACTTTCCATACTTTCAACTAGTAAGATAAATACTTTAATGCTAGTTCTCGGAGTCCCTATGTTGGATGCTGTATACTCAATCATTAGAAGAGTTACGCAAGGAAAATCTCCTGTCTGGGGCGACCGTGGACATTTACACCATAAATTAATTGATATTGGATGGAGTAAAAGAAAAATAGCAGTTTTTTACTGGATAATTACTGCTATACTAGGTATTTTAGCGCTCAAATTGAATAGCAGAGATAAATTTTATACAATCATTTTACTAACATTTATCCTAGGAGGAATACTTTTGTGGTTAAACTATTTAATCTCATCCTTACATCAGCAAGACCGATACAATGGATAAAAAATCTAGCTTTATTTGCTGGATTAGTTTTTAGCGGTTGGCTTTTTATACCTGAAAAATTTTTAACTGTTGTTATTGCAACTGTTATATTTTCTTTTTTGACCTCTTCTATTTATATATTTAATGATATTGTTGATGCACCTTCGGACAGAAAACATCCTTTAAAAAAGCATCGACCTATAGCTTCTGGCAAATTCCCTATTCCTTTAGCTCTTTTTGCCTCTTTTTCTGGTGTCTTAATCAGTCTTTTCCTATCTTCACAGCTTAACTTTTTTTTCTTTCTTACTTGCCTTGCTTATCTCATCCTGCAAGTCTTATATACTGTTTATTTAAAGTCAGTACCGATTCTTGATGTTATAAGCATAGCCTCGGGTTTTATTTTACGAGTATATGCAGGTGCAGTAGTAATTAATACTCATATAAATGGATGGTTACTTCTTTGTATTATTTCTTTTTCCCTTTTCTTAGCAGTTGGGAAAAGAAGATCAGAACTCACTTTACTTGAAGGAAAAGAACCGGAAAAACACCGCAAGGTCTTATTTACCTATACTGAAAAGCTTTTGGATCAATATATTGCTATGTTTGGAAACACAACTTGGTTAACTTATTCTTTATTTACTTTTTTGCAGCCTCCGGTGAAACCTAGTGGAAGGCTGCTCCACATTTGGGGAGATCTTCCTTTAGCATTTCGCAGCGAAAAATTGATGATGATTACAATTCCTTTAGTAATATACGGAGTAATGCGCTATTTACAGCTTATTTATCAAAAAAATGAAGGTAATTCTCCAGCCGAAGTTCTTATATCAGATAAACCCTTATTCGGAACTGTTGTTTTATGGAGTCTTTTTATATTTGTAATTATATACGGACTGCGCTAATTATTAGCGGTACAATTCAGCGTATTTTCCTGAAATCCAACCTTCTTTTCCTTCTTCATACTCTATTTTATACCAACCCGTATCATTAACCTCTATAAAAGGATATTTATCTCCGGGATCTATTTTTTTAATTACTGTTTCGTCTCCTTCAGCTGTTGAAGGTTCACTTCTTAAATTTAACCAACCTGTAGAAGTTTCTTTTATTTCTACATACGGCCTTTCCATATCTTCATCAGAAACTTGTGCATCTTCCTCTGTATCTGTTTCTTCTGTATCCGTAGTTGTTTCTTCTTCAGTGTCACTTTCTTCTATTGTTTCATCTTCAGCATCCTCTTTTTCTGCTGATGCTGTTGCTTCTTCATCAGTTTCTGCAGAATCCGTTGCTTCTTCTTCTAAACTTCTACCAAGTTGCACATTAGCAATGAGTTTATATCCGGCTATTGTTTTTGCTTGAATTTCTGTTTCTTGATATCCCGGAGTGGAAATATTAATTACGTGTTCCCCTTCATTTACTTCATCCAATGACAAAGGTGTAAAGCCCTTTGGTTCTCCGTCTACAGAAACAACTGCTCCGTCAGGCATACTAATAATAGAAAGTTGAGCCTTGTCTTTTTGGGAAATCGGTTCCAAACTAAGTAAATATCCATTTGACTGTTCTTCAGTTTCTTTAAAATTGTAATTGGCAACTGTTAAGACGCCCGGAGTTAATTGCACATCTTTTTGCCACTGTTTGTTTTCTTGACCTTCCGGAATTAATTTTAAGGTATATTCTCCAGGCTTAAGTTCTTCATCAAAATATGAAGTTTGACCAACATGATTACCATTTAAAAATACTGTTGCTTTGGGTTCAGACATAACTTGTAGTGCCGCCTTTTTTTTGGAACCAATAAAAGGCAAATTACAACCCGTAAGAAGGAAAGTCAATAAAAAAAGGGTTAAAATAGAAAAAATCTTTCTGAGCTTCATCAAATAGATAATAACACAGTTATTTTGCCTTGACAAGAAAGCGTGATAAAATATACAGGAAAGGCCTCGTGGCAGAGAAGTTTATGCACTGGTCTGCAAAACCAGTTACACCGGTGCGATTCCGGTCGAGGCCTCCAAATTTTTATATATTGATTTAATTTCCTTTTTTGTCTGAAGCTTAGTTTTCATTATTGGTTTTAATTCGGCTATTGCTTGAAAGAATTTTTTGTTATAAGAAATTTTACCAATTATTTTTTCTTGAAATTCATTTTCAATCTTTTTGGTCACTTGTTTGTTTATATCCCATTTATTGATTACTACTCTAAAAGGAATATTAAAATGATCGACTACTTGTAATACCCGTCTGAGATCAGAAAGACCTGACGGCGTTGGCTCAGTTATTAAAACTGCAAAATCTATCCCGTTTAAAGCTGCTATAACCGGGCATCCCGTCCCTGCAGGAGAATCAATAAGCATTATTTCTTTTTCAAAATTTTTTGCTTTCTCTTTTATTTCTTCAACAACTTTTCCTGACCCTGTTTCTCCTGGATAGAGTTGGGCTGACACCAAAGGAAAACCAAAAACATCATGTTTTATTCTGATTTCTGCGTTTTGAATTTTTTTCATTTTAATTGCATTTTGCGGACACACAGCTTCACAAGCCCCACAACCCTCACAAAAGAATTTATTCAGTTTAACAGCTTTGTTTTCAATTGATAAACTATCAAAAGCACAAATTGAGACACATTTTCCGCATAAAGCACATTTTTCTTTATCAATTACAGGAATTTCATTTGTGGAAATTTTTTTTGTTTCCTGCCAATCTTCTTTTTGCCCAAGCCAAAGATGTAGATTGGGAGCATCAACATCACAATCAACAGCAACTATTTTATTGCTCTTACTAAGTAATAAAGCCAAAGAAGAAGCTAGCATTGATTTACCAACTCCTCCTTTTCCAGAGGCAACTGCTATTTTTTTTGTCATAAAAAGTTTAAATCTCCTAATTTTCCTTGAGAATACATACCAACTAATTTTTTTGAGTAAGGAATTTTATAACTGATTTCTGTTTGATATTTTTTTATCAATGGGTCAATAAGAGTTTGATCCCCTAAATCAGCCTGATTTACAACCACTTTCTTTTTAAGGTCAAGTTTATTAATCAGCTCAAGAATAAGCTGTAAATCATGCTTTCCTAAAGGAGTAGGTTCAGTAACAGCATAAACAAGATCAGTATTAATTAAGGCACGAATCACACCGCAGTGCAATCCAACCGAAGTATCTATTAAAATAATGTCTGCATCTAAATTTTTTTCTACGTATTCCCTAACACTGGTAACAATCGGTCCGGTTTCATCCACTACTCCTACTGACCTTCCGGTTACAAGAGTAAAATCAGAATTTATTTTATTAACATAAGTTTTTCCGATTACAACCTTTTCTACTTCAATTACATTTTCCGGACAAATATGCCAGCACAAACCACAACCCGAACATAATTCCCTGATAAAAATCGGATACTTCCCCGGAGCTTGAAATATTGCATTGGATCGACATTGGGAAACACATTTACCACATTTAGTACAAGGCTCTTTGTTCAATTGCGGAAATTGAGCTTTAATATCTTTTACTGAATTTTTTAGTTTAACCCCTAATAACAAGTAATCATTGGGGCATTCAATATCTGCGTCTATTAAAACAACTTTTTTACCTTTTGATAATAATTTGTTGGCTAATAAAACAGAAAAAGTTGATTTTCCTGTTCCCCCTTTTCCTCCGGTAATTGCAATTTTCTTAGTTTTTTTTCTATTCATTTCCTTCTGCTTTCTTAGTAGGCTGCTTCAACATTTCTAATTGTCCTTTTTTAAATTTTCCAATTGCACCTTCTGCTTTATTATCACTTGTTTTAAAAATATCAAAAAGATTATCCCTAAGAAAATGAAAAGTAATTTCACCCATCTCACTAGTTATAACTGCAGTACTCTTCTTTTGTACAATCATTTTTGCAGCTTCCAATCCAGCTCTAACCTTTTTATTTTTATATTTATTTTCAGTTGTAAAATGTCCTTTAACTTCATTCTTTTTCAAATTAACAAAAAGGAAATACGCAGCTCTGCCGAATTGGGGAGCAATTTCTGCTTGCAAACCCTTTTTGCTCTTAACTGGTAAAACAAGGTGTTGATACTCACTTTTGAACGGTTCAACATGAACTGTAAAAGAATCTACTACTTGAACTTCTTTTTTAACAGCTTCTTCCACTTTTTCAGAGATTTCGTGAGATTTTTTAACATCAATCGATTTTCTTACCCCTACCTTAGTTTCACCTAAAATATATGGTCCTGAACGTCTTAATTTTAAATCATAATATTCCTCAATTCCTGGAACTGAAGCAATTGCTTTTGCAATTTTTTCTTCAATTTCTTTTTGCGGAACAACATCCATTAAAGCCAATATTGCATCCTTTCCTGAAGTCAACCCAATTTCAAATATTAAAAAGGAAATTCCGATTGTAAATATTCCTTCTAAATAAGGAATTCCCAAGTAGCTGGCTAAAATACCCACAAGCACAGTAGAAGAAGTAAAAATATGAGTACGGTTTTCTTTACCCATGGTTTTTAAACTGTTTGAATTAATTTCCTCCGCCACTTTAATTTCATACTTACCAAAAAAGAAAAGCACAACTGCATCTACTAATGACACCGCCATAGCAATAAAAGGAATATTAGGGGAGGATATTTTATCCAGGTTATTTATTCCAGAACTAATAACTTTATATCCGGCAAAAAGGACTAATACAGAAACCATAGCAGAAGCAATATTTTCCGCTTTATAATATCCGTAAGCAAACTTCTCATCCGGATCTTTTTGTGCAATTTTTAATCCCAAATAGCTGGCAAAAATAGGCAAAAGATCAGATGCACTGTGAACTGCATCCGATATTAAAACCAAACTACCACTTAAGTATCCGACAATAGCTTTGCTTGCAGCCAAGATTGATTCTAAAATCAAGGCTGAGCGTGCTACCTTTTCACCTTTTTTGAGTTGCATTATATTATTCATTTTTCCCTTATTTGATAATTAAGTTCTTTTAAATCTACAAAACTTTAATATTTTCTATTTAATAATTTAAATACTTTTTCTACTTCTTCCGCCTCTTCCCATGTCTACATTTGCTTTTATTATTTTTTCCAGTTTACCTTTTTTAAAGGCATTAAGTGCTTGCTCAATATTTTGTTCTTTCTCTGCCAGATATATATCTACATCTGTTTGACTTAAAACACTAACTGCTTTGGGCCCAATATTTTTTGTTATCACTGCTTCAGCTTTTGAATCAACAATCAATTGAGCTGCTGAAATTCCCGCACCTCCATAAGCTTTTTGTGCCTGGTTTTCAACTGCATGATATTCTTCATTTTCAGTGTCGACAAAGAAAAAATACGGACACCTGCCAAAATGAGAATCTACTTGATCTTGTTTACTATTCCCAGTTGCTGCAATTGCAATTTTTGTCATATCAGCAATCCCTTCTTTAATATTTTATTAAATTGTACTTATTCTCTTACCATTGGACTTCCACACTTAGGACATTTTTTTTGATAACAGGGCTGTCCTACTAAATGTTCTATTTCATTTTTACAGTCCGGATTTGTGCAAACACATTTTCCCCCTGGACCGGCTGCAAAAGGTCCTCCCATCCTACCTCTTCCTCTTCCACCAGCTGCTCTACCTCTACCTTGTCTTTTTCCTGGACCAAACCCTCTTCCTCTTGGACTCATTTTATATTCACCTCCTTTAATTTCAATTGCCTGGCCATTATTAAGCGCCTTGGCAACTTTATAACGTGCTGACTGTAATACCCTTGTAAACGTTGGCCGAGAAATATTCATTAATTTCGATGCTTGTTGATGCGTCATATCTTTCAAATCAGCTAGTTTAATCGCTTCCAGCTCTTCAAATTTAAGCTCTATTTGCTCCAGTTTATTCAATGGGACAGAGCGAGGCTTGAAATACCTGTTTTTTGGTTTTTGCGATATTGTTCTTGGTTTTTTTGGTCTTACCATGTTTTTAATTTAATCAATTAACTTTTGAACTATGGTTCATAACTTATTATACTCTTTTACTATTTTTTGTCAAGTTAACAGGTTTAATACTAAGTTTTAGCTTGAAGCTGACGAATAATATTTTAAGGCGAATTTGAAAAATCTATGCGATAGCCAATAAAGAAATATTGCCAAAATAGGACCAGCAATTAATTTTATTGTACTTATTTCCCCCATCAAAGCCTGAGCAGGAAAGGTGGCAATATATCCAATTGGCAGAATAAAGGAAAAAAAGAATAAAAAACCTTTTTTATAAATATATACCGGGCGATCACCCATATTTTTTATATTTTGAAACAAATGAACCAAGTTTTCCAGTTTAACAAACCAGATATTAGTTATTGTTGCTGCAAAAAATATTGAATAAAAAATAATAAAACCGCAGATAAAAACAAAAATAAATAACAATATGTTTAAAAATGATAAATACCCGCTAGTTAAAAGTGTGTATTTATAAATTAAAAATAATTCCAGAACAATTCTTATCCAGTGATCAAATTCTATGATTCGAAAAGATAGTAAAAAACGCAAGTTAGTAGGTTTCAAAAGATAATAGTCTAAAGTTCCTTCTCTTATTAGCTGAGAAAACTTGTTTAAATTTCGAAATATTAAAGTCCAAGATAAATCACTAAACAATGCACCAATAAATAACACTAAAAAAACTTCATTTTTTGTCCAACCTGCAATTGAATGTATCTGTCCGAATATTAAGTTTATACCTACAACTGCTAAAATCAGCCACAAAATATTTTCAATTGTATAAAATATCAGATTACCGCGAAATTCAATATCAGCCTTAAAACTAAATCTAAAAAACTCCAAAAACAGTTTTAAATACCTTTTGATCCTCATTTAACTTCCCCAGGCAGTAAAATTTTTTAATCCTCTTTGCCATAATAAATGAAAAAGCCAGTAAAAAAATATTACCCAAAAAATTCCCAAGGAAAAAGAATAAATTAGTTCATTTTTACCCATATCTTCCAAGAGAATTTCAATAGGGAAAGAATACATGAACCTAAAAGGAGTAATATTGATAAAAGTCTGATATTGGCTGGGAAAAAAACGTAATGGAAGCATTTGCCCTCCTAAAAGGGACAAAAGAATCCAAAATAAAGAAGCCACTCCTTGTGCACGAATTAACCAAAAAGCCAGTGTGCTTAAAATCATAGACATCCCAAAAACAATAAAAGCAGCAATTGCTAAAGCTAAGATAAAGAGGAAAACACTAGATAATTGAAACTGCAAAAAAAGATTAGCTCTAACTAAAAAAAAGATAAAAAACAACAATAAAGAAAAAATAAAAGTATTAACTACGTGCCAAGCAAGCTCTTGAACAAACATATACCAATAAAAATTGATTGGTTTTATAACCATATTAGATATTTCTCCGTTTCTTATTTTCTCTATTATTGTATAAAACGGAAACCATCCAACTACCTGCCAGACAAACATACCAATAAAATAATAACTTATAATTTGGTCCTTAGTAAAACCGGCTAAACTTCCTTTTGTTTGGGCAGAATTCCAGAGAAAGACAGAAGTTAAAAAAGATAATAACCAACCAATCATCCAAATTATTAGCATTCCTCTGTAAACAAAGGTATTTTTGATTTGGGTATTAAAAGTAGCTTGGTATTTTTTAAAAAATCTAAACATTTCCCCTTTATTTTATCAGGAAATGTTATTTATTTAAGAAGAACTTCTTTTAATTTGGGCATTAACAATAGAATTGTCCCTGCTCCTAAAAGAAAAAAAGTAGGACTGACTATACCCACAGTAGGCATTTTACTACCACTACCTGAAGCAAACTTATTTGTATCTACATTTTCTTCACCCAGCGTTAAGGTAAAACTAATTTCTCCTCCGCTGTTTTGTAAAACCATATTATGATCTCCCGCAGAAAGAGACTCAGGTGCCGTCCAGGACCATTGACCCTCATCTGTAGCTGTAGTTGTGTATTCCTGACCGTCAACTAGAATTTTTAATTCAGTTTCTGCTGGTGCATCTCCGCTAAGTGTCGGCTGTAAGTCAGTATGATACCATTGAGATGACCAGGTTCCGTCCGTACTTACACCATTAATTGATTTTAAACTAAACCCGGCAGCAAAAGATACAGAAGTAAATATTAGAAACAATAAGATAGTTAAGGGCAGTATCCTTTTCACAATTTAAGCATAGCACTTAATTATTTCTCTGTCAAAAAACAGAGATTGAGTTCCCTTTTTCTGGGCCCATTCAGTTCAACCAATATTGCTTTTTGCCAAGTTCCTAAAACAAGCTCACCTTGTTTAACTGATAAACTGATTGATGGCCCAATAATTGAAGAAAGAATATGGTCTCCTACATGTTCAGGATTATGGGGATGGCGGTAGTTTCCTTTAGGAAACATTTTTCTTAAAGCTTCTAATAGATCTTTGCCAGTACCGGGATCTAAATCTGCTGTGGTTAAACAACATGTAGTGTGTGCTGTTGTTACTACACATAGACCAGTATCAGCTTTTGCTTCGTCTAAAAATTTGTTTATTTTACTTGTAATATCAATAATTTGATCTGATTTATCACTCTGAATTTGAATATTTTTCATCTTACTTTATTATATATAAAAGTGGGGTGTTTTTTTAGCCTGATTTAATTCTTTATCATAGTTTTAACAAATGACCTTTTTGTTTTAGCCATTTTTTAGCCTTTTTATATTCCGGATACATTTGTTCAACTTTTTTCCAAAATTTTTGAGAGTGATTAGATTGTTTTGAATGGACCAATTCATGAATTACCACATAGTCTATGACAAACTCCGGTGCCATAATTAGTCTCCAGTTATAATTTATATTTCTACTCTTATTACTGTAGGATCCCCAGCGCTTTTTTGCCCAAGATATTTTGGCTTTGTTTATTTTCAAATCTTTTTCTTTAGCAAATTTATTTGTTTTATTAATCAATAGTTCTTCAGCTTTGTTTTGGTACCATTCTTTTATTATTTTTTTAGTTTGTTTTTTGTTTTTATCACTTATACAAATTAGGGAATTTTTTTTGTCTAAAACTATTTTTTTATTTTGTTTTCTAAAATCCAACCAATATTTTAAGCCCAGAAAAAGAAATTCTTCCCCTTGGACAAATTTCTTTTGCGGAACTTCACTTTTTTGCTTTTTTGCTTGGATTATTTTTTTTCTAATCCAGTTACTATGTTTTTCAATAACCCTATTTATTTTTTTTATAGATATTCTTTTAGGTGCACGAATAATAAGCTCTCCTCTAGAATTAATTTGCAAACCAATACTTCTACGTTTAGAACGAATTATTCTTTTTATTTCCATATTTCTAAAGTAATTTTATTACGAACCCATTAAGGATAAAAGGAGGAGAATCAAAAAGAAACTATATCCACTTTCTGACTCTTTTTTTGTAGTCTAAATATTTCTGTCCAAAATTTTCTTTCATATGTTCTTCTTCTTTTTTTACATAAATAAACTCCAGAACTAAAAAAAGTAATAGGGGAAATACAAACGGAGTTAGACTACCCAACATAACTGCCAACCCAATAAGGATAAAAATAAAACTTAAATACATCGGGTGACGACTAAATAAAAAAGGCCCTTCCGTAATTAAAGAAGTCGGTTCTTCAAAAGGCTTAATTGTTGTTTTATATTTATTAAAAAAACTGTCTGTCCAAATACTAAAAGCCATACCTAATAAAAAAATAGCCAAACCCAAAAATGTTAAAGGATAGAAAACAATCTTATTAATGGGAAAGACAAAATGAAAAAAAACCATGCCCGCCATAAATATTATTAAAATCTGCGGTGGCAGTAAATCTTTTTTCTTCATTTAAACACTTTAAATGTTTAAAAACTTAAGGAATTAACTTCAGTCCAGTCGTTCTCATTCAGAACCGTTATTTCTCTGCCTAAAATATACAAGTAGTCTTCTAAATAGATTGCCCTAGCTGCTTGGACGTCTTTAACCGCTTTTTCTAAAGAAAGATTACCTTCATCATATGAAAAAACATATCCGCCTTTATTTCCTGGAAGAAAGAAAATCTCATGTTTAGAATCAAGTAAAAATGCATGGTGCGTATCTAAAATATCTGACCAGTATTCATCCAACATATACTTGTCTTTTTCCTTGGGATCAGACGGATCAGAAACGTCAAAGACTGCAAGTTTTACTTTTCCTTCTTCCTTGCCAATTCCTAAAATCATCTCTTCAGTCAAAGGATGTAAATATGAAGAATAACCAGGTATTTTTAGCTCCCCAGTCATTTGAGGATTTGTAGGATCAGACAGATCCAATACATAAAAAGGATCTATTTGTTTAAAAGTAACCAGATATCCTTGGTCTTTAATAAACCTGACTGAATAAATGCTTTCGTCCAATCCTAAGTTTTTAACTGAACCCACTTCGTTCAAACTGGAATCTAAAACATATACATCATTTGCGCTTTCACCACCCAGATCATTGTTTATTGTTACTGCAATTCTTAGATTATCTTTATACTCATCCAAAGCAAACTGATTCAAAGGATGCCCGGGAACAACTCCTGTTGAATCTACTTCCAGATTTTGCAAATTAATTTTTGCTATTCCCGTACTTTCCAAATCCCTTCCTTTTTCTTGGGCATAGTTTTCCATTTTATCTGTTAATTCGTTTTCAACCCTAAGCATTTCGTCTTCGCTTAAACCATCCATCCATTCCACAATTATATTCTCAAACTCAGTCATTTTAGCTGCATCACTAAGATCATACTCTTTAACTCTTTTCATATCTTCTACAATTGACTCGGGAATTAAATCTCCTGCATTTTCCGCAAAAAAACCATAGAGAAAATCAAAAATACTGTTGTAATAAGTGTAGGTTGTATATATGGCATTGGGAGACATATATACAATAGACATTCCGGATGAACCAATAAATGAAGACTTTTCTTCAATTTCTCCGTTCTGGGGATTAATCTTCATCACATTAAAAGTTACATCTGCAGGTGCATTGACTCCGGGATAATAAATGTCATTGCATTCCATCACTATTTCTCTTCCGTTTACCAACATCGGTTTTATTGGACAAGGTTTATTTCTGTTTATCCTTTGCTGAGTTACCAAATATATTTTGTCTTTGTAAAGTCTGGCATCCACTATTGTCACCCGGCTATCCAGTTCTATATCCCATTCTTCTTTTGCATTTGTCGGGTCCGAAACGTCAAATCCGTTAATTGTCTGGGAACTGTTGGATCCGTAGTAAGACCCGCTTGGAAAAACAAGTAGCATATTATCAACCAAAAGTAAGTCTCCTGTTTTATCAATACTACTGTATTCTTTTAAATCTTCCGGAGGAAATCCCCTGATTATCCTGGTAAGATATTCTGGCTTAGAAGGTACTCTTGTGTCTTTTTCTTCTTGATTCATAACAACCCCATCTGATCTATCTATGGTCGGTGTTGAAAAATATTGGTAGTAGCCAGCTTGTGAATAATATATTTCTTTTCCATCTGTCTTAACAATATCCGGCTCATCAATTCCTACTACTTGAACATTGGTTTCAGAAACTCTTTCTGCTCTTCCACCACCTGCCTCAGGAATCCCCATAATAGGAGCCTCAACATTAATGTCTGACTGGGAAGAATTAATATCAAATGTTTCCATACTTCTTGGAGTAATTATTGAATAAAAACCTAAATCTTCAGCCGCAGATGCTTCCTCCAAGTATGCTTTCATTTCTTCTAAAGAGGTAAATTTCTTCATTGATAAATTAAACTTAGATTTATCCGGCGGCTTTAGTGAAGCTTTTGGTCCAGGTCCGGGAACTGGATCAGAAAATAAACTGTAAATAACAAAAATAATCACCAACAAAAGAGGTAATGAAACAAAAAACCAATAAATGTTTTTAAAAACATTTATCTTTTTTGAAAATTTTTTAGAATTGCTTTCTTGATTAATGTGTTTTGTATCAGATTCTTTTTTAGGTACTTCCATTAACCATAGATTAGTTTAAAACAAACAGATAGTCAAGTTTTTTGTTTTAGCTAGTTTTCTTTATTTATTCTAATTATTTAAACTAACTTCTCTAATATCTAGCTCTTTTCACTGCTGTCAATTTGACATGTTTTTATTATTATAGTATTTTACAATCTTTATTCTTTTTTCTTTCAATTACTTCCCTGTTCCTGATTTAATACTTCCGCAACCGCCTTTTTACAAGCAACTTTGTACAGCCACAATGCCCCTAATGACAAAAAAACAAAAAGATAATAAAAGAAATTTTCTAATCCTGATAAACCTTCATATTTTTTCAAATTAATTCACCTCCTTTATATTTAATTATTTTTATCCTAACAGAAATTCATAATTAAAAGAAACAATAAAACCAGTAAAAATCTTTGGTATTTTAACAAAAAAATATTTCTGTTAAACTGGATAATATATATACAAAATTTAAAAAGGAGAAAAATATGCCATTAATAGGCTCCGAACTAGACCGTCATATTGAAGAAAAAAAAGAACATGAAAGAAAAGAACATGAAAGAAAAGAACATGAAAGAAAAGAAGAAAGAGAGAAAGACATCAAAGCTTGGGAAAACAGAGAGTGGGAAAATCAACCTAAGGAAACAAACAATACTGAAACAGAATAACTAAATTATTAAAAAAGACAGCTTATTTCAATAACGGAAAAATATTCTTTTTTTAGAAACAACTTTTTAATAAAAGTAATGCTGTTGTTTTTTTTATATTTATGCTAGAGTAAAATAGATGAATTTACTCATCCTTTATTACTCCATTACAGGAAACAACAAAAAATTAGCAAACCTTATTAAAGACAAAATTGACGGCAAAGCAGTTGCTATCAAAGACAAATTTAGTAATTCTTCAGGTTTTAAGCTTAATTTTCTGGGTGGAATACAAGCTTTGTTAAATATGCAAACTGCAATTGAATCATTTGAAGGCATAAAGGTTTTTGACAATCTAATTCTTGTCTCTCCTGTTTGGGCAGGAAAACTGCCTCCTGGAGTACAAACACTTTTGGATAAACACGGCAACATGATAAAAAAATTATATTTTGCCTCGGTTTCAGGGGAAGGAAGCAAAAATAAAGACAAAGTTATTAATAATATTCATACAATAATAAACAGAGAGCCCGATGCCCATTTATTTTTGAGTAAAAAAGAATTTAAAAACAAGCAGTTTGAAAATAAACTTGAAGTTTTTTTAGATCAGATTAGCTAGTTTGCTTTAAAAATTTCATAGTATTCTGCATACCCTTTCTCTTTTAATTGATCTTTAGGAATAAAGTCTAAAGCAGCAGAATTAATACAGTATCTTTTTCCTGTTGGTGAAGGGCCGTCATTGAATTTATGGCCTAAATGTGAATCAGCTTTTTTACTTCTTACCTCAACTCTTTCCAAGCCATAAGAAACATCTTTTTTCTCAATAATGTTATTTGGTTCAAGTGCTTTGTGAAAGCTTGGCCATCCAGATCCGGATTCATACTTATGTATTGAAGCAAACAGCGGCTCTCCAGAAACAATATCTATATAAATACCTTTTTTTTTGTTGTCCCAATACTTATTATTAAAGGCCTGTTCTGTAGCATTATTCTGTGTAACTTGGTATTGAAGATCTGTAAGTTCCTTTTTTAATGTTTTCTTATTCTTTTTATTCTTTCTGTTATTGTTTTTTTCCTTTTGGTTTTTCAACATATTCTTTCCTGCCAGAACCTTTGTAATAGTTTTTGTACTGCTGTGTTTGCTTCTCATAATAGTCCTGATGATATTCTTCGGCCAAATAAAAGTTTTTATATGGAAGAATTCTGGTAGCAATTGGTTTGCTAAAGTGTCCGGAGTCTTCTAGTTTTTGCTTGCTTTCTTGAGCAACTTTTTTTTGATCCTGGTCGTGGTAAAAAATAGTGGTTTTATATTGTGACCCTCTGTCTGCAAATTGCCCTCCTGAATCTGTTGGATTAATATAGTCCCAGAAAGTATTTAAAATATCATTGTAAGAAATTTTTTTTGGATTAAAAATAATTTGTACAGCTTCCTTATATTTTGTTTTTCCGGTTGAAACTTGTTCATAAGTTGGTTTTTTTATCTCTCCTCCTGAATATCCGTTAAACACCTCAACAACCCCTTCTTTATCTTGCAAAGCAGCTTCAATGCACCAAAAACAACCTCCAGCTAGAGTAGCTATTGCAAATTTATCAGTATTTTGTAGTCTTTGATATTCTGCTTTTGTATTTTGAGTGTCTTTTTGTTTGTTTTTCATTGTATTTTGATAATATTGATAAATTATTAAGATTATTAAGATTAAAAAATAAACAGTAAAAACTTTATAAATATTTTTTTGTTATTCATCTATTTTTTAAAGATAACTTAACAAACCCAATAGTCCATGAAACAAGGCTAAAGCAACTGTTAAAAAAGCAAATCTTTTGTGCCACACAAATGGGATTATCACCTTTTTCTCCCGCATTAAATATCCGATTACAGCAGTTGTTAATAAGCTTAATAAGGTAATAATCCCTCCGTATCCAATCAAAGGAAATCCTAAAAATTGTTTATAAGCAATCTGTTGAAAGATAGGCATTTTAATTAAACTCCTTTGTTATTTTTATATGCTTTATATGCCAACTCTTATTCTTATCGGATAATTAATTATCTGATTACTCCACAATTACTTGACCCGTCATATTTGGATGGATAGTACACACATATTCATGCGTGCCTTTTTCAAAAAAAGTATGTTCAAAACTTCCTCCTGGTTCAACTGTTACATCTATTCCAAATCCTGTTATTGTATGTTCAACTGAGTCTTTGTTTTCCCAGCGAACAATATCCCCTGGACTGACAGTTATTTCTTTTGGCTGAAAAGCAATGTTTGCCATTTCAACTGTTGTCATTCCGCCTATGTTTTGATCCCGTCCAACTTGTCCTGTATCAGGATTTTGATCCATCTTTGTTGATGGTGCCTGCTTTTGAGGAGACATACTTGCTATTTGCCTTTCTCCTGTTCCCATGCTTCTGAAAATAATTGCAACTCCAGCTAAAAATAAAATTAAGATGATTCCAATTATCAAAAGCTTCTTAGTTTTCATGTTCACCTCCTTTGATACTAAGAGTAAAAAAATTTTATAAAAATTTGATAAGAACTAGGTAATAAATGCTTAAGAAGTTAAAGAAACCTTTTGCTTTTAAAAGACATAAATTGAGATTCACAAATAATTAAATGGTCAAGTAAAGGGATGTTTAACAAACTGCCTGCTTGTGCAAGTTTTCTTGTTATTTGCCTATCTGCACTGCTGGGATTTGTTTCACCTGATGGATGATTATGAACTAAAATTATAGCAGCTGCTGAATTTTTTATAGCAGTTTTAAAAATCTCCCTGGGATGTGCAATACTGCTGTTTAAACTGCCAACAGAAATTTGATCTATGCTTATCAAATAATTTCGTGTATCTACGCTTAACAAATAAAAATGCTCTTTTTTCTTATTACCGAGTTTATAACGCAGTAATTTAAATATTTTTTCTGCACTGTCAATTTTTTCCTTGTAGTTTGTAAAAGGGGTTAAAGATTTTTCGCCCAGTTTAAAAGCAGCTTTTAATTTGCATGCAGTGGCAAATCCGATCCCTTTAACTTTTTGCAGTTCACTTATTGAGGCTTGTTTCATTTTTTGTAAACTACCAAAGCAAGACAATAGTCGTTGAGAGACTTCAAAAACATTTGAACCCCTGCCTCCTTTTTCTATTACTAGAGCCAAAAGTTCTTGTAAAGAAAGATTATCAATGCCTACATTTTTAAGTCTTTCTCGCGGACGCTCGCTTTGAGGCAAATCGTTTAAACAATACTTATTTTTCAACTATCACTCCGGATTCAAGGTTAATTATTGAAGTTCCACTACCTTGATCCCCTGATCCATCCATTGATAAACTTTTGTAGGGAGCAATTATTTTTGTATCCCCTTCCAACCAGTGCGGTTGATCATATATCCGAATATTATCTTCTTGCTGTACTTCCTCTGTTAAATTACGTTTCTTATTAGTATTAATATTGTATGTATAAACATCTCCTGATGATACGTCAGTATTGTGTTCATTATATGCAATCATATTTCCGCTTGATGACCAAACACAATTTTTTGCAACTGCTATTCCATTGATATTACTTCCGTCAATGTCCGCAACATAAAGCCATAAAGGAATCATTGACTCGCCGATAAAACAAATCTTATCTTTGTCCGGTGAAATTTTAGCACTGATTATCTTCTCAACTTTGTCTAAATCTTTTTTATCAATAATAATTTTCTTTTCTCCGTCAGGTTTAAAACGGTAAATACTTCCGTCCATTATTTTTAGTTCACTTTCGGGTCTTATTGAAGGCTTAATTTTTGAAGCTTTTGGTTCAGTTGTTTTTTCTGAAACTCCGGTTTGAGGAGAAGTACACCCACTGAGTAAAAAAATGGATAATAAAATTGTCAGAACAGTAATTATTTTTTTCATGATAATTCAGATACTTATATCTTACTTAATTTATTAAGATTTTCCAAGCTTGTTTAAGTTTAAAAAATTATATTTTTTTGTATTTTTGTCAAAAAGCTTTTTTATTCTTTCATCAAACGACAAACAAATTATCTGCCAACCATTCTTGCCAAGATTAATAACATTTTTAACCAATTCTTGCTTTCTGTTGCTGTCCGAATGAATAAATGCATCATCCAAAATTAAAAAAAGCTTTTCTTTTTTAAACCACTGGGATGCAAGCGCAATTCTTAGACAAAGAAAAACCTGCTCCCTTGCTCCGTCACTAATTTCCGAAACCGGAAATGAATCAAAAGAATCTGACACATATAAAGTGTCTTTAATTAACTCAATATTGTTGTACCGCGTGGTTACTTGTTTTAACAAGTCCCTAATTAAATCGGATTTAAGTACTTCCTCAATCTTTTTATCTTCCTCTGTAAATAGCTCCTTAATCACTTCTACTACTTTTTTTTCAGCTATTATCTGAGCCGTAATTTTTTTATATTCTTTTTCAATCTTTTCTTTTTTGTTTGCTAAAGCTTCTATTAACTCCGACCATTCAGATGAAGAAAAAATCATGTCTGTTTCATCACAAATTGACTGCTTTAATCTGTTTAAACGTTCTTTTCTTTCATTAATTTGTTTTTCTATATTATCAAGTTTGTTTTCCATTTCTTCTGCTTTTTGCGGATTAAACTCCACAGACGGTTTTTTTGTTATGTATTCTGTTTTTTCAATATTTAGACGGCTAAGCTCAATTTCTTTTTCATTAATTTTTGTATTTAAATCCTTTTTTTCTTGCTTTTTATTGCTAATAAACTTTTCCCATTCAGAGTATTCGAGTTCCTGCTTAAAAACTGAATATATTTCCTCGGTTAACGAAATTTTTTTGTTATTAAGTTTTCTTTTTTCTTCTTCAACTTGTTCATTTAAAACTTTCCGTTTTTGAAAATAAGGTTCAATTATTTGCTTTTTTTCCTCTAAAGTTGCCAAATTGTTTAATTCCTGATTAAATTTCTTTTTAAAATCTTTTTTTAGCCCGAAAAGTTCATTTCTTTTTTTTAAATCTATTAAATACCGGTCTTGTACAATTTTATAAAACACACCCAAAAAAGCAGACACTGCAAGGCTAGCAAACCCTAAAAAATTAATTCCTAATGTAAAGAAAACACCACTGAATATAAAGGTGGCAATAAAAACCACAAATAAAAGTTTCTGCGGTTTTGGATTCAACTTTTTCTGCATAATTTTCTGATATTCTTCCAGTGCTTGAACTACCCAATTATAGTCTAGGCTTTTTTTTCTTAAATTTCTTAGTTCTTCTTGCGTCTGCTGTAAGCGTTTATTTTCTTGTTTCCAAGTGGAAATTTTTGTTAGTATTTGTGCTAGTTTTTCCTCATCAATATCTGAGGATTTTTGCTTAAATTTTTCAATTTCTTTATTTAAATGATATGCTGTGTATTTTTTTGCTTGTTCAAACTGTTTTTGTTTTTTTTCTAATTTACTTTTCTTTTCTTGCAACTGATATAATTCTCCACCCAAATATTTCTCTTCAACATCATTAAAAAGATTTTTAATTTTTTCTAATTTACTTTTAATCTCTTCTCTCTCTTTTATTTTCCCCCTTCTGTTTCCTTCAATTGTGTATCCTGAGATGTCAGCAGTTTTAACTGCTTCTTGAATATCTTCTTTAATTTTCTCCAATAATTCCTTATGGGAAAGAAATCTCCTCAGCATTAATTTGTCTGTTTCATCAGCTTTGCCAAGTCCTATATTTGCTGCCCTCAACACAAGTAATTTAGAAAAGTCCGGAGGTAAACCAATTTTAGATTGAGTTAATAAATCTTCCAATTTTTTATTGCTGCCCGGAGAAAATATTTTTTCCTTATTGTCCGGAATTTGAAGCTCAATTTTCCCTCTGCCCTTTTGTTCTCTTAAGTCCTGCCATTTTTTTGCTTTAAAAATGCTGTGAATTAAAAATTCAACTATATAGCTTTTACCTGCTTCATTATTTCCAAAAATTAAGTTAATATTATCCAATTTCCAGTTGAGCTCTGAAATCGGACCTAAATTCTTAACATCAATATTTTTTATTTTATAAGTCATATTTAACTAATTTTATATATTGTCTTTATTGCCTCTGACAAAATCTGTTTTCGATTTGGCTCAAAATCATTTTGTTGCAGATCCAACTTGGCTATCTTTTCTGATACCCGTTCACTAATTTTTAATAGTTCGTAATTGTCAGATGAGTTTAGATTTGAAAGATCAAATTTATGCTTTTTCCAGCCTGAAAATTTTGCAAACTCTTTTTCAAAAAAATTCTTTAGCCTTCTTTTGTCTGAGGTATAACCTGATACTTTAATCCTAATCACTGTTTTTTTCTTTTCTTCTTTTTGTAAATCCCAGGATTTTTTTATTTTTCTGATCTCCTCTTCCCAGTGCTCTTTTTCTTTTTCCATAGGATAAACAACAATTTCCTCGTCAAAAAACAAAATATCAGTATGAACAGGGATCCTTTTTGTTTGGAAGTTTTTGAGATCCAAAATTAAAAACGTTCTTTTCCCTGTTTCTGTAATATCTGTTCCACACGGAGAGCCGGGATAATATACATTAAAATTTTTTTCATCAATTGGTTTATGGATGTGTCCTAAGACAGTTATTCCCGGTTGATAAGCTTTAAGAATACTTCTACTCAATGGCATATACACACCCGGCTCAGTTGGATTTACCGAACGAATAGTTTCTGCCCAATTCGCATGCCCAATCAAAATCCATGTACCAGAAAGCTTATCAGTATATTCAGCTAAAATACTACCCATACTTTTTTCTTCTGTATAAGGAACTAAAAGAATTTTTTTGTTAGTTTGTGAAAAGCTTTTTATCGTTGGATTTTCATATATTTCAATGTTGTCCGCTGTAAAATTGACTTTTTTTAATCCCTTATCATGGTTTCCGGGTATAATATGCAGGTTTATACTTTGAAATTTTTTCTTTTGACAAAGTTTGTCAAATTCCGTATAGTTATGGGCTTCCGCGTCAAACAAGTCTCCTGCAATTATTAGATTTTTAATTTCTTTTTTAAATAATTTCTCTAAAATATCTTCCAAAGCATTCCATCTTTCTGGAGTTTCATCTCTCCTTTTTAAGTGGGTGTCTGCGGTAATTGCAAGTTTCATAGTATCCTACATTTTAACACATTAGCCTAAAATGAAGATTATCAAAATTTGTACCTGTTTACTCTGCAGGAAAAGAATTTTAAAGCTAAAAATACCAAGGGAATATTTATGATCCAAATTAAAGCATAATTAATTGAAAAATTGTTAAAAAGATAGTCTTTATTGGTAAACAATAAAAAGCTAACTATAAAAATATACACTAAGGAAATAAAGGTAGTTAAAAGCCCTCCCACTGAAGTAGAAATTTTTTCTGGGTTTTTTTCTTCAAAATTTGGCAATAAAGAACCCACAAAAAGATTTATTAAAACTAAAAATACCGCTGCCCCAAAAAGTGCAAAAACCTGCCAGAAAAAGACAATCAAAGAAGCTTTTAGGATAAAAGTAGAAAAAAAGCTTAATAAAACACTGATAATCCCTAAAAATACAATACCCCAAAGAAATTTTTGCCAAAAAAGCTTGATTTTTTTTAAAGGTGCAGACCAAATAATCCAAGCCATCTGCGCTTCCAAACTAATTCCGGGGAAAATATAGCGAAGGCCAAGAATAGAAAGAATTCCCAAACTAAATACAAAGTTTAAGCGAACCAGTTTAAAAACAGAAAAATTTGGCAGTCTTTTTTCCAAAGAATCTAAAGGAACTCTGCTGAGAAGAAAATAATAAAGGGCAGATATAAAAAGAATCAGAAAAAACTGTAATAATTCTGATTGATTGCGGACAAGCATTAAAAAATCTTTTTCCAAAAAAGCCCCTTTAATTCCTTTTAAAATATAGGGAAATGATCTTTTACTTGTTTTTAACTGAACCTTGTCCTGTGGACCAGCAACAAAAAAACTTTCTTTTACTTTTGCTGTGCTTTTAAAATATATCTTCTCCACTAGGATCTGTAAAAATACAAAAAGAAATACCAAGATAGTAATTAAAAGACCAAGATTGATCAAACTGAAATTAATATTTTCTTCAAAATAAAAAGTCGCTCTGACTGCCCAATTTGACGGTAAAAAAGAATTATTTAAAGGAAGTGTTTTTAAAAACTCTTGAATTTCCTCAAGCTTAAGTCTTTGAAAAGCCTGCATTAAACCCGAGGGAATCATTAAAGAAACCACAGACCAAGCAATAAAAGGAAGAGACAACATACTAATAATTGATATTTTCTTACTAATTCTGCCCCAAATATTAGTAATCAGAATAGAAAAAATGCTTGTTAATACCACTGATATTAATAGCAGAATAACTAAAGTTAAAAAAGAAATTAAAAAGGTTGTAATTACCAAATCAAAACTGATTTTAAAAGCCAAAAGCAAAGGAATTCCAAAAACTATTATCGGCCAACTGCTTATTAATGTAAGATCCATAAAGCGTGAGTTAAAGATTATTTTGGGTTTAATAGGTAAAGAAAACAAAAGATTATCGTCATCACGATTAAAAAGTATACTTAAAGAACTAATAAAACCGGAAGCAAAAGCTAAAATAAAGATTAAGAAAAACCAAGTGGAGAGAATATAAAAAGAAATACTTTTTCTAAAATCAGGGTAGTTTTGTAAAAAACTAAAAGAGGAATAAGAAAACAAATATGTAAAGGCAGCTAAAATCAAACCAATGAAAATAAAAGCCAACATTACCAAAATTTTTGCCCAGTCTTTTTTTCTGAAAATAGTAATTAATTGTATTAGCTTTGTTTTTTGTAGTACAAAAAAGTTGTGGATTCTTTTTTTCATTGGGTAATTTTAAGAAACAATTCTTCGAGCTTACCTTTTTTTGTTCTCAGTTTTGTTTTCAATTCTTTTAAATTGCCTTTAAAAATTAATTCTCCTTTGTCAATTATTCCAATCCTATTACAAATCTGTTGAATAATGGTTAAAGTATGGGAACAAACAAAAACTGTTCCATTGTTCTTACTAAAGTCGTCAAGCATTTTTAACGTTTTCTGCGAAGAGGCTGGATCTAGACCTAAAATTGGTTCATCAATTATCAAAACTTTTGGTCTATGTAGCATTGCAGCAATGATCGTAATCTTTTGCTTTGTTCCTCTTGAAAAATCTTTGAAATATCCATTAGCCATTTGTTCCAAAGAGTATATTTTTAAAAGATCTTTTATTTTTTCTTCTTTGTTTTCCACTTGATAAAGTTCTGCAACAAAATCAAGAAATTCTTTTCCAGTCATATGGGGGTAAACATAAGGAACATCTGGAATATAACCAATAATCTTTTTGGCTTTAACCGGTTCTTTTTGAATATTATAATCCCCAATCTTAACTTTTCCCTTTGTAGGAGGAATAATTCCTACCATCATCTTAATAGTAGTTGTTTTTCCTGCTCCATTGGGACCGATAAATCCAAAAATTTCTCCTTTTTTAATATCAAGATTTAAATTATTTACAGCTGTTAAGGTATTAAATTTTTTAGTAAGTTTTTTTGTTTTAATCATTTTTTTAAATATATTAATTTCTTAATAATAACGTATTTGTAGAGTTTTCCCAAGATTTTTACTACCAACTACAGGAGAGCCAAGCATTTCTATAAAATCTTTAATATTAAAAATATCCACAAAAGAAGACATATTTTCTTGATTCTCCAGTAAACAGTCGCCATTTCCTGCTTCACACTTCCCTCTTAAATATCGAGGACAACCAATAAAAGTATGATTATCGAATACTATTTCTCTGATTCCAAATATATGTCCACATTCCTCTAACATACGAATTCATCATAGCAGTTTGCTATATTTGATGCAAATTATTTATTTAAGCCTGTTCCTCTCTGTTATTCTCTACTTGACACACTAAATATATTTGCTATAATCGCTACTCATCTCTCCAATTATAGGGGAGAATTTTTTTTGGCCTGTTATAGGCCGATTATGATCAGTCTTAAACATCTAAAAGAGAAGTTTAACCAGAGCAAGAAGATATTTACTGATGGTAGAAGGCGCGGAAGCAAGTTCTCCCGACCTTTCCGTCTAGTATTTGATAGCCCTGTTATAAAAAAAATTCAGGGGTATCTTCTTGTTGTAACTTTTGGAGCTACTTCCGTTCTGGTATCACCTCCAAGCTTAAATACTGTTAAAAATATTGAAATTCACCCTGAAGCTAAAACCCCTATTGTTACAGAGGTGGGAATGCAGATCCCTGTAGAAGGTTATTTGTCACAAGGTTACCACTGGGGTCACCTGGCCGTAGACATTGCCGGAAACTTTAATAAGAATATTTATCCTGTTACTGAAGGCAAAGTTATTGAAGTTAAAAACTCTTATTGGGGTTATGGTAAAAAAGTGGTTATTGAACACGGTAGTAATCTAACCTCTTTATATGCACACTTTAACGAAATCCACGTTGAATACGGGCAAGAAGTGGATAAAACCACTGTTTTAGGTACTGTAGGCCGTACAGGATGGTCAACAGGCCCTCACCTACACCTCGAAATCTGGAAAGACAACCAGCCTTTGAATCCTTTGACAGTTATCTCTGGGCTGGTTAATTAAAGATCGTTTGTGTATGTAAGAAATTCTTTTGTGTATAAAAAAAGCCCCGGAAAAACCGGGGCTTTTTTTCTTAATGAGCTAAGAAGTTTACATTCCGCCCATTCCTCCCATTCCGCCCATTCCAGCCATTCCCGGCATCCTACCACCTGCACCTGCTCCCGGACTTCCTTCTTCATCTTTTTCAGGAAGGTCAGTTACACAAACTTCCGTTGTTAGAATCATTCCAGCAATTGAAGTTGCGTTTTGTAAAGCAGTTCTAGTTACTTTAACCGGATCAACAATTCCTGCATCCATCATACTGCCAAAATTATTTTCCAAAACATTAAATCCATAGTCGTCTTTTCCGTCCATCACCTTTCTGACTACCCACCCCTCATCTCTGCCTGCATTTTTGGCTAACCTTCTAACTGGTTTACTGAGGGAGTTTTTAAGAATACGGACACCTATTTCCTCTTCACCTGCTTTAACTTTCAAATCATCCAAAACTTCCATTGCACGAATGAGGGCAACTCCACCTCCAGGAACAATTCCCTCTTCAACAGCAGCTTTGGTTGCCTCAACAGCATCCTTAACTCTTTCTTTTTTTTCGTTCATTTCTAATTCAGTAGCTGCACCAACATTTATTTGTGCAACCCCGCCGGAAAGTTTAGCTAAACGTTCCTGTAGTTTTTCTCTGTCAAAATCACTATTTGACCGATCAATCTCCTGTTTTAACGCTTCTACTCTTTTATTAATTTCTTTTTTCTTTCCCGCTCCACCAATAATTCGGGTAGTTTCTTTATCTGCCCAAATTTTGTCTGCTTGTCCCGTGTCTTCCAAGGTAATACTTTCAAGTTTTCTTCCTGTATCTTCAGAAATTACGGTTGCTCCTGTTAATAGAGCAATATCTTCAAGCATTGCCTTCCTGCGGTCACCAAAACCTGGTGCTTTAACTGCTAAAACATTTAAGGAGCCACGCATTTTATTGACTACCAAAGTAGCTAGAGCCTCTCCTTCAATATCATCAGCAATAATTACCAGATTTTTGGTCGCGTCAACCAATTTTTCTAAAAAAGGAAGCATTTCCTGCAAAGAAGAAATTTTCTTATCAGTAATCAAGATCCTTGGGTTTTCAATTTCTGCTTCCATTGTGTCGGTATCAGTGACAAAATATGGAGAAGCATATCCTTTATCAAACTCCATTCCCTCTTTATAGTCAATGTTCATTTCTAAACCTTTTCCCTCTTCAACTGTTACAACACCGTCTTCTCCCACTTTTTCCAATGCTTCGGCAATAAGTTCACCAATTTTTTCGTCAGCTGCAGAAATAGTTGCTACTTGCGCAATTTCTTTTTTCCCTTTAACCGGTTTTGCCATATCTTTAATTTCTTTAACTACTGCTTGAGTTGCTTTTTCAATTCCTCTTTTTAAGATCATCGGATTGGAACCGGCTGTTACATTTTTCAGACCTTCTTGCACAATAGATTGTGTTAAAAGGGTTGCAGTTGTAGTTCCGTCTCCTGTATCGTCGTTTGTTTTAGAAGCTGCTTCTTTAATCAGCTGTGCGCCCATATTTTCAAACGGGTCTTTTAAATCAATTTCCTTAGCAACAGTAACACCATCATGTACAACATTTGGTGCTCCCCAGCTTTTGTCCAAAGCAACATTTCGTCCTTTTGGTCCAAGCGTGGTCACTACTGCCTCAGAAAGAACATTAATACCATTGAGAAGCTTTTTTCTTGCTTCTTCTCCGAAAACTAATTGTTTTGCCATTTTTACCTCCTTGTATCGCCGAAAGGCGGACTACAAAATTTTAATATTATTTAACAATAGCTAAAACGTCTTCAAATTTAACAAATAAATATTCTTTGCCTGCAAGATCCAATTGAACCTCATTACCACCCCATTTTTTATAGATAATAGTGTCTCCTTTTTTACAAGGTGCTTCACGATCTTTGAGGTCCTTTCCAACAGCAAGAACATTTCCTTGCTGAGGTTTTTCATCGTGCGTATCCGGAAGATAAATACCGGAGTCTGTTTTCTTTTTAACTTCTACTGGTTCAACAAGAATATATCCTTGCGTAGGTTTAAGATTTGGTTTAGCCATTATAGCCTCCTTTTAATTAATTTTAATATTGAAACCAAAAGTAGATTTCCTGTCTCTTTTTATTTTACAATTATCACTTACTTTCTTCAACTGCTATTTTAAAAATATTTTTACTTTTTTGTCAAGAGCTTTGTAGTGGAGATTTGCGGTTGGTGTGGATAAACTATTTTTACTTTCCCATCAATTTTTTGCATCAGTTTCTTTTTGCTTTTTATATATGCTGTATTTTCTGATACAGCTAAAATATCTGGATTAATCTTTTTTAGAAATTTTAGTATTTGTTGTTCTTTGCCAAAGTTTTTTGGGAGTATAAATATTTTGTCTGCAATCTCTAATTTTTTTAAGTTTTTTAATCTTTCTTTTTGATTATTTACAGGCCTAGATTCCCCTTTTAATTCTTTTACCCTTTTATCTGATTCAATTCCCACAACAAGAGTATCTCCTTGTTTTTTGGCGCGTTTTAAAAATTCAATGTGTGCAGAATGTAAAATATCAAACACACCGGTAGCTAGAACTGTTTTATTGCTTTTACTCATAAATATATTTTATCATGTGGTAAACTTACTTTGATGAAGACACTCAAAAAATTGTTGTTTGTATTAGCAATTCCATTTATATATTTGTCATTACTGGGATTTTACGGATTCAGAACCCGGAGTAATTTAGCAAAAATAGAAAACGGAATTAATAATCTTGAATTTACCAACATTGAAAAAACAAATCAAAAACTAAAAAACAATTTAAACAGATTTAATCTGCTTGTTTCTCCTTTTAAAAATTTTCAATTTTTTTATAAATACACAAAAATTTTAAATCTGGGTATTGAAGGAACAGAATTAATTGAAGCAGGAATTAATTTTAAGAATAAAAGTAGTAATCTTTATTTGGGGATAATTGATCCAGAAAGCCAATACAATTTTGAAAGCACGTATAATTCTTGGAAGCAAAGCCACGCAGCCTTGAAAGATAAAAATCTCACTTTTTTAAAAAAGATCCCTGATCAAAAAAGGCTTGTAAATATACAAACTGCTTCTAAAAGAATTGACAAACAGTTAAATGAATACCAAGAATTGGTTGAAATGCTTCCTCAAATCGTTTCAGAAGAAAAAAAATACTTGATCCTTTTGCAAAATAATATGGAAATTAGGCCCACTGGGGGATTTATGGGCTCTTACTCAATTCTATATTTTAAAGAAGGAAAGCTGCAGGAACTGCGTTTTGAAGACATCTATACTCCGGACGGACAAATAAAAGGATATGTTAAACCTCCGGATCCGATACAACTAGCTTTTCAGCTGGGCAGCTGGAAGCTTAGGGATACTAACTGGGACCCACATTTCCCCCAATCCAGTACAGATGTTAAATGGTTTTTTACACAGGGAGGAGAAAAAAATATCAACGGAGTTGTTGCTATTAATCTGAATCTGGCACAAGAATTACTTGAAGTTATCGGACCAATTGATTTACCTGATTATAAAGAAAGTGTTGACCAAAACAATTTTTACCGGGTAGCACAATTTTATGCAGAACACGATTTTTTCCCGGGTTCAACACAAAAAAAGGATTTTCTGGAAGCTTTGGGAAGGGAACTGGTCAGAAAAATTAAACAGGCAGACTCTAATAGTCAATTAAAGATTATACAGATCATTAAAAAAAACCTGGACAACCAAGAAATACTTTTAAACTTTGATAATGAAAATTTACAAAAAATTGTTGAACAAAAAAATTGGGCAGGTAAATTAGAAATTGATGACAATAAGAGAAAAACCGGAAAAATCGCTGATTCTTTTTCATTAATTGAAGCAAATTTGGGTGTTAATAAAGCAAACTGCTGTATTGACAGAAATACAATCCATAATATTGAAGTAAAACACGGAAGAATTTATCACACTATCAACTTAAGACTAAAAAACAACAACAAAACAAATCCAAAACCGCCAAAAACTTGGGGAGGCAGATATTTAAGCTATGTGCGTTTTTATATTCCTCAAAATGCAAAAATGGAAAATATTGTATTTGATAAAGAGGCTGAAATTCCCTCTAACCAAGCAACAATAGAAAATGAAAAGACCGGATTCAAATCCGTAGGGTTTTTTGTTAATATACCTCCTTTGGAAGAAAAAGAAGTAGTGATAAGTTATTCATTAAAAAAAGATGAAAATGCAGATAAATATCAGTTGAAATTATATAAACAACCGGGAGTTTTGCAAAGCATGCAAAAAATTATTTTTAATCCAACAGAAAAAACTGAAGAGTTTAATCTTGAAAGTAATAAAACTTTAGAATTTAGTTTTTAATTTTTTATTCCCATTCCATTGTTGCCGGCGGCTTAGTTGTGATATCATAAACCACTCTAGATACATCTTCAACTTCATTTACTATTCTTGAAGAAATTTTTTGCAGTAAATCATAAGGAAGCCTGCTCCATCCTGCAGTCATAATATCCTTAGACTCATAGCTTCTGATTGCCACTACTTCTGCAAACACCCGTGCATCACCTTTTACAGCCGTGCTTTGCGTACCAGTCATTACAGTAAAACATTGAAAAACCTGATCCCAATAACCTGCTTTTTTAATTTCTTCTACTAGAATTGCATCTGCTTTGTGTTGCTTTTCCAATCTTTTTTTGGTTACTTCTCCCACAATCCTTATCGCCTGACCCGGACCGGGGAAAGGCTGCTGCCAAACCAGATCCTTGGGAAGATTAAGTTTTTTGGCAATTAAACGCACTTCGTCTTTGTAATAATCTCTGATTGGTTCAATTAATTTAAGGTCCATATTTTCAGGCAAACCACCGACATTGTGGTGTGATTTTATTTTGTCGGATTTTTTTGTTCCTCTGCTTTCAATAACATCCGAATAAATAGTACCTTGCGCAAGAAATTCCGTGTCCTTTATTTTTTTTGCTTGTTTTTGAAAAAGCTCAATATATAATTTGCCAATTACTTTTCTTTTTTCTTCAGGGTCTGTTACTTTTTTAAGTTTTTGCAAGAAAATGGCTTTGGCATCCACAATTACTGGTTTTACTTTTAAATGCTTTTGAAAAATATTTAAAACAAGCTCTTTTGTGCCTTTACGCATTAATCCGTTGTCAATATATACGGGAGTGAAATTATTTCCAATTGCTTTGCTTAAAAGTGCAGCTGTAGTTGTTGAATCAACCCCTCCGGAAACTGCAGCAATTACCTTTTTACTGCCTATCTTTTTTTTGATTTTTTTTATTATTTTTTCAATATCAATTTTTTTTGTACTTGGTTTTAAGCCACAAATTTTTACAAAGTTTTTTAAAATTTGTTTGCCGTTTTGTGTATGTTCCACTTCCGGGTGAAACTGGACTCCGTATATATTATTTTTCAAATCAGCTACCCATGCAGATTTAACATTTTTTGTTGAGGCAATAATTTGATAATTTTTAGGCAACCGGGTAACCGAATCACCATGTGAAAGCCAAACTTTAAATTTAACTGGAAGATTTGTACATATTTTGTTATTCTTTTTTATTATTTTTAATTCTTCGGGCCCGTATTCCCTTTTTTGTGATTCAACTTTTCCGTTTTTTAAATGGGCAATTAATTGCCATCCATAACAAATCCCCAAAATTGGAATGTTAAGATTTAAGATATTAACATCAACTATAGGAGCATTTTTATCATAAACACTATTGGGACCGCCGGAAAAAATTATTCCTTGGGGCTTTATTTTTTTTAATTCTTCTATCTTTATTTCCGGGTCAACAATTTTTATATCAACCCCTATTTCACGCAGCCTTCTGGAGATTAAATGGCAGGTTTGCGAGCCAAAATCAAAAATAGCTATCATTTATTGGTGTATCCCAATTTTTCCAAAACAATATCCAATGTTTCTTTTTGTCCGTGGGAAAATGTATCAATTTCTAGATCATAAAGTTCCGGATACCAGAAATATATAGGCTTTTCCGCAGATACTTTTCCTTTATCCACTACCCATTTTTTCCATTCGTTTGCATACAAACGACGCCATTTATTAATATTTTTCTCCTGCCTTTCAAAAATATGGTTTTTTGCCTTTTTTATTGACAATCCGTCCCTGTTTGCCACTCTGTCGACTTTTACTGCATCATCTGAACAATATACCAAAATTTTTAAAACTCCGGGTATATTTTGGGCCATAAATCCGGAAAGCCAAGAATCAAGGATTCTGTGTTTTTCGTTTTTTAAGCTTTTGCGCATACCAAAATCCACTTGGCGGTCAAAATCGTCATCATAAACAGTTGCATCGTGATGAAAACCATTCTTAGGATCAAATAAACCCTTTTTTATTGCATACTGGCGCATAAAATCCCCGCCTGCAAAATATTCCCAGTTCAGTTTTTTTTCTAATCCTTTTGCCAAAGTCGTGGAGCCTGCTCCAGGCAAACTGGAAATTGTTATATTGTCATATTTTAAATTAGTTGCAATTTTACCCATTTTCACTTTCCTCCAAGTCTAAAAAGTATTTAACTTGATCCTGAGGCAGTTCAAGGTTTATTAATTTATCTTCTATTTGCTTTTTTGTCAATCCCTTCTCTTTCCATTTTTTGTTAAGTAAAGCTATTGTCTCCCTTATTTCATGCGGGAAAATCACCCAGTTTTCAGTTTTTTTACCGACAAAATCCGGTTTAGATTCAGACCAGGGCTTGTGATACAAAACACTGGTAGTTACTTCTTTAGCTCCACAAATATTTAGATAGTCAATTCCTGTTTTAAGAGTTGCACCCGTATCGTTGATGTCGTCAAAAAGAAGTATTTTTTCTCCGGCAATATTAACCGGTAGTGACTGATGAATAATAGGCTTTGCTGTATCATAGATTCCTTTATACGAGATTATTTGAATACTGGCTACCTTTTCCAGTAAAAGATAGTCTGCAAGTGTCCGGCTCCATGTCCAGCCGCCTTTAGCAAAAGTGATTAAACGGTCAAACTTTTTATCTGAAGCAATAATCTTTTGCGCCAGTTCAAAGCAGAGCTGGCCCATTTCTTCCCAAGTAGGAGATGCATAAGTGATTTTCTTCTTACCCATAGTTTATTTTCCAACAGCATAAAAATTTTGTCAATAACACTTTTAGGAATTATTCGTAGCGCAAAGCGTTTAGAGCAGAAATCTTTGTTGCCCTTTTTGCTGGATAATGACCGGTTATAAAACCAACCAGCAAAGATAGAAAGACTACGGCTACACCAAACATTATCGGAAGTGAGGAAATATTAATAAATCCAACTCCCTGAACTATAGCAAATACAGATAATATCAGACCTAAAAACTTACCTGCCACTATACCTAAAATAATTCCTAGCATACCGCCAAAAAATCCCATTACCATTGATTCTGTTAAAAAGAGGTTTTTCACTTCATAAGATTTCATTCCCATAGATTTAAGCACTCCCACTTCGCGAGTTCTTTCCAAAAGCGAAACTGTCAAGGTGTTAAACATTCCCAAGGATGCAACTGCTAAAGCAACCATCCCTAATGTTCCTAAAGCCAACCGAGCAGTTGTAAACAAACCTTTAACTTGGGCTACTGTATCAGCAACAGAGCTGGTGCTATATCCTAATGCTTCAATCCTGCTGCGAACATCAGGAAGATCTCCTGCTTTAGCAACTGTAACCCTTGCTTGGGAAAATCGATTAATTCCTAAAGATCTTAAGTCAATAAAAGGCACCCAAACAACTGGATTCTTGCTTCCTGGTATAACAGCTACAATTTTATATGATTCTGTTTCAGATTCTACTTTTTTCTCTTCAGAATCTGACATTGCTTCTCCTACTGCAACAAAGGATATTTTAAATTCCTTTCCAACTATATCTTCCACTTTTTCACCCAAAATTTGTGCCATAGACTCATTAATTACTGCCTGTTTTTGCGCCTTTTCATTCAAAGGAATTCTTTTGACTTCTTGTACGTGGGAAGAAGGTGTGGCATTTAGCAGTTCCAATATTTCTTGGTCCAAAGCACTTCCGGTTGCATCAGTAGTATCAAGATTGATTGCTGATTGGGTTGCATTCTGTGCACTCAGACTGGAAGCCGATTCTGTTGCAGAACTTGTCTCTGCAGACGTTGTTGCTTCTCCTAAAACTTCCGGAGTTGCAGCATCCGGAAGTCCCTGTAAAGAAACCCCAATTTCTGCTACATATCCTTTTTCCCATGTTTGTTTTTCTTCCATAATTAATTTCTCGTATCCTGATTCACATTCTTCCTGATCAGCATCACAGCCAGTGTATTCCCAAATCGGAAAATCCGTATTTATCCAGCGTCCCAATGTTTCACCATTGCTGTCGGTTGCCGCTTCACCCGCGCCATCTTCTGATTCATAGTATCCACCCCAAACTTCCTCACCGTCCTGCTCTCCTTCTACCCTTCTTGTATAACCAATAACCGGAGAATCTGTTGACGGACCAGAGCGTACACGCAGCCACATATCCGGATTTACAGTAAAAAATATTGGCTGAATTATTTGCCCAATTTCTTTTGCTTTAGTTTTTGCACCTGCAACCTTGCCTGTATCTTGAGTAAAAATCTTAGCAATCTCATTGCTTTCAAAAAATGATCCTTCTACTGGATTCATTGCAGAGTTCTTTAAATAATCTGTTGTTACACCGTGAACAACTACGTCAGTAACCGAGTTTTTGAAATTGACCCTTCCTACTAAAGAAATAAGTGGTGAAATTCCTGTTACTTGATCAATTCTATTAAAATCACTTATAGTTTTATCGGTTATATATACTTGGCCTTGTTCATTAGGCATCACTTCTGCCTGCTTCATTTCTTCCAAGCGGGCAATTCTTGAAATTACCAAATTTTGCAGCCCATAGCCAACTGATACTAAAAAGACAATTGCCCCAATACCTATACTCATACCGCCAACAGTTATTGCGGTACGCGCTTTTTTAACATTCATATTCTGAATTGACATACGAATAATTTCTTTTTGGGAAATTGAAGTGTCTTCCGCTTGATCAAGTTTTCCCATTATTCTAACCACTCCATTACTAATTTTTAAAAAGAAACGGCGCAAAAAAACAGGGACTAAACGTACATCACTCAGCCATCTAAACAACCTGTTTAATAAAAAGAATTGCAGTAAAACAAAAAATAAAAATAATTGTCCTATAGCTTTTACTAAATTAAAAAATTGCTGAGGAATTGATGTAATTGATTTAAATATTTTATTAATTATTTTCATCATTTTCCTTCTTTTCTTCTTTCTTTTCATTTTCGTGATTATTGTTGTGGTTGCCATTATTGTATTTTTTCCCTTGTTTCATCAGTTCCTGGATATCAATTTGATCAATATCTTTGTCAAATTGTTTTTCAATACGGCCGTCTACCATATAAAAAACGCGGGTGGCAAAACTTAGGTATTCCAAGTCGTGGGTTACCATAATAATAGTTTTTTCTCCGTCATTTAGCTCTTTTAACAATTTCATTAATTCTTCTCCGGAAACTGTATCTAAATTACCTGTCGGCTCATCTGCAACCAGTAAATCTGGGTCATTAATCAAAGCTCGTGCCAAGGAAACTTTTTGTTGCTGACCGGAAGAAAGTTCTGTAGGAATGTATTCTGCCCAATCTTGCATTCCTACAATTTTAAGTTTTTTTCTAGCTTCTGTTTTTGCTAATTCACTATCCTGCCCCAACATAATTAAAGGAAGTGCGACATTTTGGATGACTGTTTGTGACTTAACCCAGGTTGGCTGCTGATAAACCATACCAACGTGGTTTTTTCTAACTTCTGCTCTTTCATCTTCATTGTACTCATAAATAGGTTTATTTATAAAGTTGATTTTCCCTTTTGAAGGTTCTTCTAATCCTAGAAGAATATGCAGTAAAGTGCTTTTTCCGCATCCTGAAGGTCCAAATATTACTAGAAATTCTCCGTTATCAATTTCAAAAGAAAGATCCTTTAAAACTTCTACTTGTTGGTCACCAACATCAAAGGATTTGTAAATATCTTCGACAGTAAAGATTTTATTTTTCATATTCATGTTGCCTATATTTCATAATACTTAAAAGTTTCTATCTTTTCAAGAACTTAAATGCCTCTGATAAGTTGGTGATTACCAAGTCCAGTGCGTTTTCTGTTGCTTTGGGTGTGATTGTTACTGTATCTATTGATTTTGTTTCGTTTCCTGCTTCATCCATTGATATTGCCCTAAGGTGATATACCTTTTGTGGTGATAAATTAGAGATTACTACCAAATGATTGTATGTTAAACTAGCGTCTTTCTGTGTCTTTTGTGAATATGTACTACCGCTTCCTTCCCCAAACTCTACCTGAGAAGTTCCTT
>CAYSEI010000001.1:0-405517 GCA_964430265.1 uncultured Pseudomonadales bacterium | reverse complement strand
ATACTTAAATAGAGAAGTAGTTCCACTACGAGCTGCACCAACAACAATAAAATTAGGTTTTTGAGAAGTCATATGATTTTTCTTATCTTTTTTAATATACTTTTTTTATGAGTTACCTTGAAGTGTTTTTGATCTTTTGATTTGTCAACTATTTTAAGAATGGGGTGTTTTAATGGAAAATGCAAGTTCTTTGGTAGATTCCTATCTAAGTGTTTTGGTGTCTTTTTAGTATGTGTAGCGTTTTGAGAAAAACCAATATTCTGAGTTAAGGGAATTTTAGGAATTATACTGAGAGCATTTTCACAAATACAGGAAAAATTCCATTGATAATCCCAAGTATCTATTTTATTATTTCTTACAGATTTTAGAATTCTAATTCTATTTTTTGCTTGTTGTGGTGTAGAATAAATATCATAAGCTCTATTTTCTTTAAGAAATTTTTTAAGTTTTAACATCTGAATATCATAATACTTCCAAGAACGTTTCCAAGTAGCCCAGCCCCAGACAGGTGTGTATTTAGAATAATAATAACTATAATCATAATTGGGGTATGGGGTATGGCTGAACCCCGAAATATGCATTACTCGCTGGTCATTTTCAAATTTATTTAAAAGATTTTCACAAAAATAAAAAAAGGCTTTGTTAGGTAAAATATCATCTTCGAGAATTATTCCTTTTTCAACATTTTGAAAAAACCAATTGATTGCTAAACTAACAGCTCTTTTACATCCCCAATTCTCTTTTCTAAATAAAGTTCTTGTTTCACATTGAGATTTTATATTGTTAAGAACAATTCCTCTTGTTTTATTTACAATTTTTTTATCTTTCGAATTTTTCGGACCATCAGAAGCAATATAAAGATATTTGGGGTCAATCTTTTGTATTTGTTGAGAAACTTTCTCAGTTAAATCTGGACGATTGTATATCAACAATAATATAGGAGTTTTAAACATAATTTATTTATGGGTTTTTTTGTAATACTTTGCTAATTAATATATCCATCTTTCTTTCCCAAACATTATAGCAAAAGTAGGATTTATATAATTTAAGAGATTCCTTTGCCATATCATTTCGTATTTCCTCATTATTTACAAGATATATTAATTTATCTACAAACTTTTGCATTTGATTAGGATTTATTGTATATCCGTTTCTTTTGTTAACTATAAGCTCTGGTAAAGCTCCTTTATTTGAAGTAACACAAGGTAGTTTCCATTTTAAAGCGTTAATTACAGAGAAACTACAATTTTCTTTCTTACTCGGTTGTAAATATATTTCAGCATTATGGTAATATTTATCTACATTTTTTTGATAGCCAATAAAATTAATGTTAGTAGCATTTTGTGTAAATCGACGGCATTCTTCAAATAAAGGTCCGTCTCCAATCCATTGAAATTTGATTTTATCGTTATCTGTTTCTTGTAAAACTTCTTTTGCAATTTCAATCCAGGCTTTGGGATTTTTGTAGGAGACTACATGTCCGACTGTTAAAATATTAATTAATTTACTTGCTTGTTTTTGAGGATTTTCAAATTTCTTTTTATTACTTAAATAATTATAGATGAAATGAACATTTTTTTTGTTTTTCTTTTTTAAAAATTGCTCTCTAATTTTCCTTTGACTAAATTTAGAAACAGTAAGGATTATTTTTGAGTAAGTTAAATAATAATTTAAAAATCTTTGTGTGATATGTTTGATCAATAAGTTTTTTTTATTAGGTATTGTATGTTGTACATATATAAGCTTATAAGGTAGTATAAAAAAATTAAGGAACTTATAAAAAGTTCCAGCTGAGATTATTAATAATTCCGGCTTTCTTTTAAAAATAATTGGAAAAACAAATATACTAAAATAAATATTGTGGATGATTTTAAAAGGTAATCTGTCTAAACATCTATAAATAAAGTTTTTAGGTTCTTTAGGAAGTATTTTGTAATTGACTTTGTTCTTTGATAAAAATTTTCTAACATCTTCACGAGCAATATTCTTTTTTAATAAAACTAAAATATTATATTTTTTTTTGTTTAAATATTTAACCAACTGAAAGAAATATGTTTTAGTTCCTCCGTATTTTCCAAATTCTGCAATTAATATAATTTTCATCTAGGCTTATTTAATAATTATAATTAGTTTTATAAAAAAATCCATTTTCTATAAAATGGATTTTTTAGTAATTTAAAATAAGCAAATAATTTCGTGTTCTTTATTTTTAAATAATTTAAATATCTTTTTATTATGATTAGCTTAAAATAATTTGGAGGAAAGTATTTTATTGTTTTGTTTTTGTTTAGTAATTTAAGAAGCCATTTTTCAATCTCTTTAGATTCACTTTTTATTTGGACATGAGATCCCAGTTCTAAGTGCAAGTTGATTTCTTTTTCACTTGGTTTAATTTCTAGAGAAGTTATATTGTTTCTAACAATAGTTCTTATATTTTTAAAATATAAAGAACTTTGTCTTTTTTTTGAGTTTTTCTTAGTTATTCTATATTTCAAAAGAAATTTAGGAATGTTTACAAGTCTTGTATAATGAGAAATTTTTTGCCATAAATACCAATCTTGAGCATAAGCAAGTTTCTGGTTATAACGCAAATTGTATCTTTCTATAATTGCCTTTCTAATTATTACTGAAGGATGGGCAATAACGTTACAGTTAAAAAGTAGTTGGCATTTAATTTTTTTTGAATTTATAGGGTATTTCCAAGTTAATTCTTTATTCCCAAAGGTTTTGACCCATGAGCCGCAAACACCAACATTCGTGTTATTCTCCATAAAGACAAATTGTTCTTCTAAACGTTTGGGAAATGAAATGTCATCTGCATCCATTCTAGCAATATATTTTCCATTTGCTTTTTTAAGGCCAATATTCAATGATCTAGTGATACCCCAATTTTTTTTATTGTTAATTATTTTGATTCTAGGGTCAGAGTATGAATTCAAAATACTTAAAGTATTGTCTTTAGAGGCATCATTTATTATCAGGAATTCAAAATTTTCATAAGTTTGCTTTAAAATACTATTTACAGACTTTTTTATATGCTTTTCTTCATTATATACTGGCATTAAAACGGTAATTTTCGGATTATTCATATTCTTATCCAAGTTCGCGGAATAGTATCTCCTTCGTCTTTTTTATTAAACCATTGTTGGGGGGCAATAACTAGTTTATTTTTATTTGTTGACAACCAAGCTCCCCACCAGCTAAAAGTGCTATTTGCTATTATAAAGTGTTTACAATTTTTCATTAATTCAAAGTCTAAATAACCTTCTGAATTAATATCGACAAAAGTTTGATTTTTATCAAGTCTAACATTTTTTTTGCACCAATTAATATCATCTGAAAATATAAAGTAATGTGGATTTCTTATTTTATTATTTAAAATTTCAACGGCATTTTTATAATAATTTTTTGAACACACTCCATGAAATTGATTCGTTTTTTTATCACTAACATAATCAGTTCTTCTAAAATGTACTGTTACAGAATTATTTTTCTTAATTTTGTTTAGCATTTTTTTGTTTTTTGAGTTAAGTTCTTGTTTTAGCCTAAATTCATTTAATATGATATTTCTTATATTTTTAAAATATTCTTCGGATTGCCAGTAGCCGTTTAAATAAATATCATCATTTTTACTTATATTAAGAGGATGAAAATATTTATCTTTTTCATTTATTTTCAGTAAAAATTGATTATTATAAAAAAAATTTAAAAGCCGGTATTTAAAAACTTTAGTTATTTTCTTTCTTGAAAAAATTTCAGAATCAGCTATTTTAAACTCAGAATGATACTTATCTAAATGAAACTCTCTTTGTGTAATATTTTCTTGATTTTTATATCCTGTTATATCAAGATAGAGTTCTGTATTTAATTCATAAGCTAGTTTTCTAGCTACAGCATATTGAAAGAATTGATTTCCGAGACCGCCTATTATTTTGGATATTATCATTTTAGATCCTTATTTATTAATCAGTGATAAATATAATTTTTCGTATTCTTTCGCAATCTTTTTCCAAGTGAAATTTTGTTTCCATGTTTTAAATCCAGAATCAGCCATTTTTTTTCTTTTTTCATGATTATTCATTATTTGTTTTAATATACTGGTAGATTCTTTTATTTTAAGATAACTATAGCCATTCTTTTTATAAGTAGGGAGAATAATTCCGCTCCTTGACCACTGTACAATTTCTTTTGCATTGCCCACATTAGTGGCTAAGAATGGAGTTTTTGAAGCCATTGCTTCAAATAGGACTAGGGGAGAGCATTCTATTTGTGAAGGAAATAAGAACAAGTCAGCTTGTTTGAATGCTGCAATAGTTTGTTTTCTTGTCAGTTCACCAAAATCAATTTTGATCTTTTTATTTTTTAAAATAAGCGAGAGATCTAAATTGGAAAAAAAATTATTAAACTTACATTTTTTAGTACAACCTTTATTATTATGCGATTTTCCAATTATTAGCAAGCTTGCATTTCTGATTTTACTTTTCTTAAAAATTTGAATAGCTGGAATATGACCTTTTAATCCTGTATGTGAGCCTACTAATAAAATTAGGTCATGGTTGTCTGGTATCTTTAATTTAGACCTAATATCTATGTTGCTCTCTAAGAGAAATTCCTGTTTGCTTGCCCCATTGGGTATAACTTTTATATTTTTGATGCTGTGTTTTCTGGCAAAATTAATGTCTCTGTAATCTTCAGACAGAAATATATTCATATCATATCTCTGCATCCAACCGATCATCTTATTAAAGTAATCATTATAAATCGGATTATATAAAGCAGAAAACCCAGTAGGTACAAAAACTTTTTTGGCTGTGATTTCTGGAAGAATATCTAAGGCTAAATCAGTCGCCCACTGTTGTGCTGCAAAATTAGCAACAATGTCAAATTTAGAATTTTTTAAAAAGTTTCTATAGCGTTCTATTTCAGATTTGTCACCTTTTATTCCTTCAACTAATTTCCCGGAAATCTTAAAGCTTTTAATCTTACAATTATTAATTAACTCTTGTTTTCTTTTTTCATCATATTTGGTAGCAATTGTTACTTGATGTCCCTTAGAGGATAAGTACTTTGATATTTCAGAAACTACTTTAACCATTCCGCCTCCCGACGGATAGTATGATTCAACAGTATGCAATATATTCATTTTCTAAGGTTTAAATTTGTTTATTATTAAAATAATCATATGTTTAAGTGTTTTTACTTTATTTCTAAATATTGAAGGAGTCCATTTATTCCATAAAATAAAATGTTTATAAATAATTTGTTTTTGTCGTAGATAGGGAAGCGAGTTTTTTCTAATACTAGTCTTAACATTATTATTATAGTAGATTAAGGGTTCATCTACATAAGCAAAATTAGTGAAAGAAGAAATTCTCAACCAAAATTGATAATCTTCAATGGCTTTTAGTTCTTTATCTATAGGAAATTTACCTGTTTTTATAAGTAATTCTTTATTAATTAAAGTACTACTCGCTATTACATTGTTATTTTTTATTAAATCTTCAAATGTAAATTCTTCTTTTTTTATATTTTTATAAAAAATATCCTTATCCTTATAACCATTTGTACAACTTGCAAGTAATTTTTTTTCTTTTAATCTTTTTAACTGTTTATAAATCTTTGTCTTATCCCAATAGTCATCACTGTCCAAGAATGCTATCCATTCTCCACTTGAATGTTTTATTCCCCTGTTTCTTGGTATGGCGGGTAAGCCTGTATGTTCACCTGGTATCCATTTTATTCTTTTATCTTTTTTACTCATTTCTGTGATGACTTCTTTAGTGTTATCAGTGGAACCGTCATCACAAACTAATATTTCAATATAATTGTAGCTTTGGTTTAAGGTACTTTTAATAGCTCTAACTACTTGTTTTTGTCTATTCCATGTTGGTATTATAACTGATACTAAGTTCTTTTCGTTCATAGTTTTGCCCATTTTGGCTTATTGTAACCAGTTTGGTAGTCTAAAAGTTTATTTGCTTTTTGCATTTTTTTACAATTATTTAATTTGGTGATTTTATCTGTTGATATCTTTTTTCGAGGGAGAAGTTTAATTTTATTTAATTTTCTACCCCTAGATGGTTTAAGAGATTGAATGTCGCCATGTACAGTTGTGAAAGATTTATAGTTTTTGTAATTATTTGAAAATTTGATATCTAAATATTCACACATTTTTTTAAGAATACTATCTGGATTTT
The DNA here is from genome assembly GCA_964430265.1 of uncultured Pseudomonadales bacterium. Lineage (GTDB taxonomy): Bacteria > Patescibacteriota > Microgenomatia > UBA1400 > CAYXSR01 > CAYSEI01. Next base: position 399,320 of record CAYSEI010000001.1, on the reverse strand, counting down.
GACAAAAGTCTTCATATTTAAATATTTTAATGTTATTTTTTATTAATTCTTTTACATAATTTAAGTAACGTTTAAAAAAATCTTCCACTGGAGGAGTGTTTCTAGATAACCAAACATCAATAGAATCTCTAACAAATGCAAATGGTATCAAGTCGATTTCATTTTTTAAACACTTAAGCGCTTTTAAACTATATGAAGGATTATTTTTATTATGAGGAAGCGGGTTAAAATTCACAAAAGTCCAATCTCTTACAATTAATCTTTTGTTTCTTGCATCAGTAATTTTTTTTAAATCTACTATTTCTTGAACAAAATTACTAGAATTTACATCAATATTATACCAGTTTTTAGCTTGCTCCCAAACAGTTCTGTAAGATTTATTTCTTTTTCTTCCGGCTCCCCCACCCAATGGATTTAATTCTGATAGTATGACAACATTAGGAAGGAGGCCTAGGCATTGGTTAAGTAGGGTTCCACCTGATCTTGCGTAGCATATCATTAATATTAATGGCATAAAATTTTATTTTTTAAAAATTTAATAAAATTGTTTTTAAAAGTCATAAATTTCAAAATAAGTTTGTTTAAAAAATTAGGCAGTAAACAAATGATTTTAGCTTTTATCTTTACAGAATTAGGAAAAGAACTAAACCATTTTTTTACTGATTGAGAAGTAAGTGATCCGGAAATCTTATCTTCTATTAACCTTTTTGTATGACTTCTATATTTTAATAAATTTTGAAAAAGCTCTTTAGCTTTTGGTTGATAAATATCAGGAAGCATTTTTAACCAGAGAAACCTATCATGATATTTTAGTCTTATTTCTTCAGGTTTCCAAGTTTTTTGTCCATGTCCTAATAGAATTAATTTTCTTTTTAATACATATATATGGTTTTTGTTGTTCTTTCTGTATCTATTAGAGAGATATTCCCAAATAATACCTTGAAAAGTATGCATAGTATTGTAATATTTTTCATTTATACTTCTTTTAAAATACTTAGTATGGATTATTGGTGTACTTAGATGAGTTTTATAATGGAAGTCATCAAAAAAATTTTTACAATTATCAAAATAAATATCCTGTTTGATAGAAAAGTAAGCGTTTTTTAAATGCTCATTTTTTGCGTTTACTAAAATAAGTTCTAATTTCGGTAGTCGTGTAATTAATTCAAGTATATTCTTAATTGCTCCTGGTAAAACTTTATCATCATCAGCTAGAAGCCAAGTATATTTGCTCTGACTTATTTTTATTGCATTTATAGAATTATAAGCGCCTCCTAAAGAAGGCTTATTCTTTATATATTTCAAATGAGAATATTTGATTTTACTAATAACATTTTGTGTAGTTTTAATAGTTGAATCGTCACTCACGTAGATAGGAATTGAATACTTTTTAGCCTGTGGTATTAAATATCTAATACCATTAATAAGTTGTTGAGGTCTATTATACGAAATGATTGAAATACTTAAATTATTATTCATAAAAAATTACTTTATAGCTTCTAGTGTATAGTGAATTGGCATTAAATTTCTCTTCCTTGTTGAAACTTTATCAATTTTAATTCTATTAAAGTCTTTAAAAAGCTCTTTTAATCCATGTTCAGTAAATCTCCAACAATCAGGAAGTGGTCTGTGTATTCGAAAATTAAAAGGTGAAGAAACAAAAATTTTCCCATTTGGCTTAATTATTCTTTTTATTTCTTTTACGGCGTGAAATGGATTTAGAATGTGTTCTAGAACCTCGAGACAAAAAATAAAATCGAATTTGTTATTTGGAATAATATCTTTGTTGTTTTTGGTTATATCTGCTACATATGTAGGATTATATTTTGGTACAAGGTCTAATGTTTCTAGTTTGGCTTTTTCAAAATAATTCGAAACATTGTTATGTATTTCAGGGGCAATGTCTAATATTAACTTACCCTTTTTATCATATAGATTTGCCTTTTCCTTTATAAACTCAATTATATTTTTTCTAATCATTTTATATGCTTTTTTATCAAATTTACTAATTTTTATGTTCATTTTCAGTTTCTGTAATCAATTAAAAACTCTAACATGCTTAAATCAAAAGTTGGAACTCCTGTATTTTGGGATATTTCTTTTCTTTCACTAAAACTATCGTCTATAAATATAGAATTTTTTTTATTTATGTATGAACTTTTAGATTCGTTTTTTGCTACTTGATGAATTTTATCAAAAAGTTTGAAAGAAATAGAATATTTACTTAATTTATCTAGTATATTTTTTTTTGAACGTGTAACCAATATTATTTTTTTATTAAAATTTTTACATTGGTAAAGGAAAGAGATAACGAGTAAATTTACTTTCTTATTAATAACAATTGTGTCGTCAAAATCAATATAAACGTAATCAAAATTTATTGTTTTTCTATATTTATTTGTTAAGGATCTATGAATTTCTACAATATAATCATTGGTTAAAATAGATATCTTCTTACCTTCTGATTCATAGATTGATAAAAGGGGGAAATTAATTCCTTTAACTCTGTTTGTCGCCATTGTTCCTGCAATCCTAGGAGCAATCTCCAAAAGTTTAAGTTGTCCATATTTATCTCTTTTGATTTGAAAAAACCACGATCCATATATTTCTAATTTACTTTGTATAGTTTGGGCATATCTTTTAAATTCAAAGTTATCAACAGTTTTACTATTTATTGATATACCATTCTTAGTTTTGATTCTTTCTCTGCCTGAGCAAAATTGTAAACCTTTTTGTCTGCTTGTGAAACAATCAACTGTAAATTCTTTCCCGGGTAAGTATTCTAAAATGAGTTGATTAGGAAATTTATTTCTATAATAATTTAGTTCTTTAATGTTTTGTACTTTATATGTATTTTCTGATCCCTGTCCTTTGTCTGGTTTTAAAAATACTGGCCATTCAGTTATTTCTTTAATATTAGTATAAAGTTTTGGCACTGGTAATGAACCTGAAAAAAAGTTATATGTTCTTTTTTTAGATCTAGTTATATAACAAGTTCTTTTTGGAGGAGCAATAACTTTTGCTTTGATTTTTTTTCTATTTTTAACCAGTTCGATTAAGATTTTATCGTAAGCAGGAATAATATGAGTTATATTATTCTCTTTAATTAATGTATTTAATTTATCTATCCAGTTGCAACTTTTAATGCTTGGAAGTACAAAATGATTTCTGTAAATATAAGGAGAGTTGTTAGGAATATTACTATTTACTGAATATAATGTTATGTCTTTACAATTTTTTAAAGACTTGTTAATTTCATTGCTTATTTCTGAACCGCCTGGAAAAACTAAAACATTATACATAGAATGCCTATAAATATTTAATTATATTAGATATTTTTTTTACTGATTCATTATTTAAGTTACCGTAAATTGGTAGACATAAGATTTCGTTTGCAACCTTATTTGCAACTGGTAGATTTGCTTTCTTTGCAGAAGGTAAATCTTTATAACAATTTATATTGCTGCAGAGTGGATAAAAGTACTTTCTAGAAAAAACATTGTATTTTTTTAATTTATCGTATAATTGATTTCTATCAATTCCATATTTTTCTTTATTAACTAAAATAGGGAAGTATTGATAATTGTGTTTTATATTTTTATTCTCAGTAAGAAAAGTAATACCGGAAATTTCCTTTAGTTTTTCACGATATTGAAGAGTAATCTTTCTTCTTTTTTCAATTTCTTTTTCAAAAATCTTAAGAAGTATTAAACCCATTGCTGCTTGTATTTCATTCATTTTCGCATTTGTGCCAATAGTTAATATTTCATCTTCATTTTTAATACCAAAATTCTTTAACAACTCTAATTTTTCTTTAAGTTTGCTGTTTTTAAAGACTAAAGCACCTCCCTCAAAAGTGTTAAATGATTTAGTAGCATGAAAGCTGTACATAGTTAAGTCGCCATATTCATGTATAAATTTATCTTTATATTTAACTCCAAAGGCATGTGCAGCATCGTAAATAATTTTTAAATTGTGATTTTTTGCAATTTTTTCTATTTCTTCAATCTTACAAGGATATCCGTAAACATGAACAGCTAAAATAGCGGAAGTTTTATCAGTAATACAGTCTTCAATCTTGTCAGGATCAAGTGTATAGGTTTCTTTTTCTATGTCACAAAAAACGGGCTTGAGTCCGTTTCTTGTAATAGAATGAGTGGAGGCAACAAATGTAAAAGGAGTTGTAATAACTTCTCCTTCTAAATCCATTGCTTGAATCCCTAGTTCTAATGCTTGCGTGCCATTACAAAAAAGAGATACATTTTCTCTTTGTAAATAATTCTGTAAATTCTTTTTAAATTTTTTAAACTGAGGACCTTTATTAGTAAGATATTGAGATTGAAATATTTCTTCTGCCTTTTTGATAAATTTTTTAGTATTAGGAATAAGTGGACGCGTAACATAAATTGGTTTTTCAAATTTTAGGTTTTTATTTTTCATCTTTTTTCGATAATTTCTTTGTTTTCCATTTTAACATAGGTCTTACAACACCTTGTCTTTTTCCAAACCATTTTCTTTCTACGTTAGCACTTTCAATAACTTTAAAATTTATAATATTTTCTAGTATGAAGATAGTTTTACTCAAATTTTTAATAAATAATAAGTTTAGGGAATATGTATTATTATTTAAAAGATTCTCCGGAATATAACAAGTTGAAACATAGGTTCCCTTAGGTAATTTTTTATGTTGCCAGTTTTTATTATTTTTACTGTTTGTGGTAAAAGCAACAACCCCTTTTGATAAAAGATGTAGAGTAATAGTTAATGGGTTATCTTCGACCAGGTTTTTATATTTTATTTCTATTTTGATTGGAGTATTGGTGGTAATATTTTTTGTGTTATTTTCTGTTTTTATTGCAATAGATTTAATTTTTACTTGTTTATTTCCAGGCTGATCATCTTTACTCCATTCTTTAAAATCATTATATTTTATGTTTTCTTGATAGTAAGTGTTGGTAACAGCTTCTGCGTTGCCAATTTGTCTGATTTTCCCCTTCTCAAGCCAAATAACTTTTTTACAAAGATTTCGAACAGCAATCATATTATGACTTACAAATAAGACTGTTCTTCCTGCTTGTTGTGAGACGTCTTCCATTTTTCCTAAGCATTTTTTTTGAAATTCGGCATCTCCGACTGCTAAAACCTCATCTATTAGTAGAATTTCTGGCTCTAAATGTGCGGCGACTGAAAAAGCTAGTCTAACACGCATACCTGAGGAATATCTCTTGACTGGAGTATCTAAAAATTTTTTTAATCCGGAAAAATCTACTATTTCATCAAATTTTTCTTCAATCTCTTTTTTAGTCATACCTAATATAGAACCATTCATATAAATATTTTCTCTTCCTGTTAGTTCTGAATGGAATCCTGTTCCGACTTCAAGGAGTGACGATACTCGGCCACAAAGTTTGATTTTTCCTGTAGTTGGTTTTGTTATTTGAGTTAATATCTTTAGAAGTGTTGATTTACCTGCTCCATTTGCACCAATTATTCCTAAAACTTCACCCTTTTTAACTTCAAATGAAACATTTTTAAGTGCCCAAATTTCTTCAGTTTCACTTTGAGAAAATGGTTTTTGAATGAAGTTAACCAAAGAATCTCTCAAAGTAAGGTATTTTTTACTTTTACCTATTTTATATTTCTTGCCTAAATTCTGTACTTTAATTGCTAAATTTTTTTTCATGTATCGCCAGGCTCAGCACAAGTTATTTTGTGAAGCCTGATTATAATTTATTAAATAAGATCTGCGAAATATTTTTCAACTGATTTGAAATAAATACTACCTGTTATAAAAATTATAAATGTTAATCCAAATGACAGCCTCAAGTCAGGCCAGGGAATAGAGTTTGTAGTAATGATTCCTGCTCTATGTGCTTCTACAAAACCGCTTAGAGGATTGAGTTTCAATAACCAAGTATATTTTCCTGCTAACGAGCTAGGATAAATTACAGGTGTGAGAAACATTAAAAGGCGGATAAAAAACGGAATAGCAAAACGCACATCTCTATATTTAATATTTATTGCTGATGACCATAAACCAATTCCTGATGCCAACAGCCAGGTACCAAATATTGTAATTGGTAAAACTAATAAAGCAAGAGTAAAAGGATAATTGAAATAAATCATTAATCCGAAAGCAATAATTAAGGCAATACAATAATCAAGCAAGCCTACAAAGGTTTTAGATAAAGGTAGTATTTCTCTAGGAAAATATACTTTAGTAACTAAACTTTTATTTCCTACAAGACTATTACTTGTACTGCTGATAGCAGTAGAAAAATAATTCCAGATAAGCAATCCAGAGTAAGAAAAAATTGCATACGGTGCTCCATCTGTTGATATTTTAGCTACTTCTCCAAAAAATAAAGTAAAAACAATCATAGTTGAGAAAGGCTGTAAGATTGCCCAAAACCCGCCGATAATTGTTTGTTTGTAACGCACCTTTATATCCCGAAGTGCAAGAGTATATAAAAGATTTCTAAATCTGTGCAATTCTTTTAAATTAATTGTTTGAACTGAAGGAGGCGGGGTTATAGTCCTAACTTCGTTTTTCTTCATACCAATTTATCGTTTCTTTTAATCCTTTAATAAAATCTGTTTTTGCTTGAAATCCAAATTCTTCTTTTGCCCTTGAAGTATCTAAACTTCTCCGAGGCTGGCCGTCTGGTTTTGATGTGTCCCATTTTATTTTACCTTTGTAATCCATTAGGTCTACTATTGTATTAATTAGTTTTTTAATAGTTATTTCCATATTAGATCCTAAATTTACAGGTTTTGGCTTATTGTATTTTTCAGTAGCAAGGTATATTGCTTCTGCGGCATCTTTGACATAGAGAAATTCTCTTGAGGCGCTTCCAGTTCCCCAAACATTAATATATGGTTTATTTTTTTTCTTTGCTAAATAAACCTTTCTGATCAACGCAGGGATTACGTGTGAGCTTTTAGGATCAAAATTGTCTCCAGGACCATAAAGATTTACTGGTAATAGATAAATATGGTTGAAATCATATTGTTGCCTATAAGCATTTCCCTGAACTAAAAGCATTTTTTTTGCTAGTCCGTATGGTGCATTTGTTTTTTCTGGATAACCTTTCCATAGATCATCTTCAGAAAAGGGGACTGGGGTAAATTTGGGATATGCACAAACTGTTCCAATTGATACAAACTTTTGTATTTTATTTTTTCTAGCTTGCTCCATTAATTCCGTTCCCATTTTTATATTGTCATAAAAGAGGGTACCAGGATATTTTTTGTTGTAACCAATACCTCCAACATTAGCTGCTAGGTGAATTACAATATCCGCTGTAAAATCAGAAAACATTTTTTTAATATCATTTTTTTCACGAAGGTCGTAATCTTGATGTTTAGGTATAAAAACTTGTTTTTTAGAAAATCCCTTTTTATAGAATTTTTTTACTAGGTGTGTACCCAAAAATCCCGTCCCACCTGTGATGATAATTTTTTTATTTTTTAGTTTCATAATAGATATCATAACACACTAAAATTGATAATTAAAAAGTTCAATGTCTTCCCTAAAATTTTTGGCAATTAATTCTCTTGTATGTAGATTATAATATTCCTGATATTGTTTATGTTTGGTTTGGTTTTTGTGAGGCATAGTAGCTTTTATCCCAATTTTATTACAGATTTCATTGAAATCTTCATCAATGTTTTCTATTTTCCCAATAAAATCAACAAGACAATTATTTTTTTCATCATAAAAATATTCTTTTTGTAGTTTTAAATTTTTATTAACTCTCCATTTAATATAACTATCAAAATTATTCAATTTTTTTATTTGGTTGTGTTGGAAGTGGTTTTTAGATTTTAGCATAAAGTGGTATAAAGAAACCTGCCAATCCCAAGGATTTCTAACAAAACCAAATTTGAAAAAATTGGTCCAGATGTCTTTGGATAGTTTGTTTTTTAAATCTTTTCCTTTATCGTGTTTTTTAAATAATGTGAATTTATCTAAGTGTCCTTTTCTTCCTCTTAGTCGATTTAAAAATCTAAAAAAAGCATATTTTTCTAGTTTTGCATTTAAATAATGGCTTCTCAGAAACGGTGATTCTAGGCTACAGCTTTTTAGTGCATCTTTAACACTACTTCCTGCAACTTTATAATTATGAATAAAGATAAACTTATATTTATATGATATTAACATTTAAAAAATTCTTTAAATTTTAGATATTGCTTGTATAAAAGCATTCCAAGTTTATTTTTTATTAATAAATATTTTAGAGAAAGTAGATTATTTTGTATACTTTTGCCCCAAAATTTATCATATATCTTTTTTCTTTCTAGAACTGCTTGTGGACTTGAACAAGAACCGCCGTAAAGGAAATCCACAGTGATAATATCAATTGTAGAATAACGTATTTTATTATTAAAAAGTTTTAGGAAAAAATCTGTATCTGCTAAGTATTTATATTCAGTATTATAAAGGCCATATTCTGTATGTAGATTTTTATTATAAAAAACTGCTTGGTGACAGATAGACTTAAATCTAGTAATAGATAAATCAGAAACCAATGGTTTATTTATGGCTTTAAAGGCTTTATTGTTTTCATCTACTATTCTAGCTCTTGATACAACAAATTTATTATTTTCATTCTTAAAAACCTTACTAATTTGCTTTAGAACATTATTATGCACAAATCTATCACCTGAATTAAGAAAATTAATTATTCTTCCCGAAGCAAATTTTATACCTTCATTCATAGCATCATATATTCCTGCATCTTTCTCGCTTACAATTTTATCAATCTTGTTTTTATATTTATTAACAATTTCTAAAGTTCTATCTGTAGAAGCACCATCTATAATAATATATTCGAAATTAGGATAATTTTGTTTTATTACAGAGAGAATTGTTTTTTCTATATTCGTTTCATCATTGAAAACAACAGTAATAATTGTAAATTTAGGTTTATTTTTTTTCATTAATTAAATTGGAATATAATTTTGTTAGTCTATCAGTATAGCTTTGTAAGCTATACTTTTTTGAGCTTTGTAGACCATTTTTTATAATTTTTTCTCTTAAGTTTTTATTTTCTTGTAGTTTAATTATACTATTCAATAAATCTATGTTGTTTTTGGGTTCAAATAGAATACCGTTTATCTTATTATTAATTATTTCGTTTAACCCGGAGATATTAGAAGCAATGACTGGAATTCCACAAGCCTGTGCTTCAATTGCAGTTAAACCAAAAGTTTCTCTACGTGAAGGAATAATAAATAAATCTAATGTATTATAAAAACTTGGCATATCTAAAACAAAATTTAAGATTTTTGTATTTTTATCTAACTTGTATGCTTCTATTGTTTTTAAAATTTTTCTTTTATCTTCTCCGTCTCCTGCTATAAGAAATTTATAATTATTTTTATCGTCTAACATAGAAGCAGTTTTTATAAAAGTTTTCCAACCCTTAAATTCTTTTAAACGGGCAGCAAAACCAATAACAAAATCCTTTTTTTTTACCGGAAAATTATCTATATTAAGATACCTTTTTGAAGGTTTGAATTTTTCTAAATCAACAAAATTATATAAAATTTGAATTTTGCTATACTTGATATTGCTCTTTTTTACCAATGATTTTTTAACACTCTTGGAAACTGCAACAAAAAAATTAAAGAAATTTTTTGTTAATCTTAAATATAAAGAGTAAATCCAATTTTTAGAAACGATGGAATGATGCTCATGATGTATACAGATAATATCGGGAAATAAAATTTTTATAATTGGTAAAAAATATGAAGATTTATCACCATTCGCATGGATTATTTTGAAGTTATATTTTTTAATAATTTTAATAAGTGAGATTAACGAAGATAATCCATATTTAGAATCTTTTAAATAAAAAACATTTTCTTTTTTCTTTTTTTTTAGTCCTTTAATATTCTTAACTATTCTTAGATAACAAAAATAAATGTTGAATTTATCGGATTCAAAATTTTCAGCTAAACTTCTCATCATATTAGCGCCACCACCGATTGTGAATTTATCTCCGAGATATAAAATGTTTAATTTTTTATTTGGCATTATTTATTTTTTTAGCTAAATCTTTATAATCTTTGTTTTCCGCATATATACCTTTGTCACCAAGTATTACTCTGTTTTCTTCTATATTAAAGCATACAATTTTTAAATTCATCGCAAGGTAATTATACAATTTTGCATTAGCCTCTTTACTTTCCAAGGTTTTAGGTGAAACAGCAATGTCGCCTAACTTCAAGTAGTTTGGTGCTTTTTTATAGGGAATTTTTCCTGTGAGAGTAACTCTATTTTCAATATTAAAATTTTTAATTATCTTTTCTATTTTTTTAGCAGGATATCCCATAATTAAAAAATGAAATTTATCAGAACAGTGGGGAATAGCTTTTAATAAATAATCAATGCCTTTATTTTTTTGTAATCCGCCTAAATAAACAACTATTTTTTTATTCTTGGGTAATTTAATATTGGCTGGTTTAACGTTAGGATTAAATAAATTCTTATTAGGTAGATCTTTAATTACTTTAATTACTGTTTTAGGATCAAAATTAACTTCTATAAAGTCTTTTAAGCTAGATGTGCTTGTATAAATTTTGTCAACATGATTGGTTAAAAAAGCTTCAATTTTGAATAATAATGAATACAAAATTGAATTTTTCTTTATTTTATTGTTTGATACTAATTCTTCTGTAAGTGAACCTTGTGCATCAAAAATTACTGGCAGCTTAAAAAATGGTTTTAGAATAAATCCTATCATTGCACCTTCATGAAGATGAGCATAGATTTCATTAAAATCATTTTTAATTAATTCTTTTAACGTTTTAAGCAAAAGTAAAAAATCTAAAAATGGTTTATAGATATTAAACCCAGGAGCTATATTATTATATCCAGGAATATTAATGGTCCGTTTAATATTAATATTGTCAATATCTCTTCCTAAAGGATAAGTTAACAACAGAACTTCATTATTTTTATCTAACCTATGATAAGAATTTAGAATTCTGATATGACAGCCCCTATCCGAAAAAAAAGGAGTAGGAGCTAGCATTAGTATTCTCTTCATTTTTAGATATAGTTGTTTTCTATTAAATAAGAGACTACCTTTTCAACAGAAAGTTCCAATTCATCTTCAGCAGGAAATAATTCAATATCAGAATTTGTAGGTTCTTCATAAGGATCAGAAATACCTGTGAAATTTTTAATATCACCTTTTCTAGCTCTTGCATATAATCCTTTGGTGTCTCTTCTTTCACATACTTCTAAAGGTGTGTTCACAAAAACCTCAATATAGTTGTTTATTTTTTCTCTTAAATTTTCCCTTTCTTCTGCATATGGTGAAATAAAGGATGCAATAACTCCAACACCATTTTTTGAAAGCATTTTGGCAACAAATCCCACTCTACGGATATTTTCATTTCTGTCTTTTTTTGTAAATCCAAGATCCTTTGTTAATGATTCCCTAACAATATCCCCATCAAGTCTTTCAGTAGTAACACCTTTTTCCTTTAAAACTTGCTGCACAGCATCAGCAATGGTTGTTTTACCAGACTGGGAAAGTCCGGTAAACCAAAGTACAAATCCTTTTTTGTTGTTATTTTTGTTTTTATACATTTTATCTACTAATGTATTATAGCTATTTGTTAATAAATTATAAACTTCTGGTCTAAGCAAATATTCGGGCGGCTTGTTTTTTGTTTTTATCATGTCTCTAATTTTTGAACCGGAAAAATATATCCGGTCTTTTTTGTTTGTTTCATTTACAAAATCATGTTTTTTTGCATAGGGACGGTATATAACTTCATTAAACTTTAAAATTTCTACACCAATTTCATTTTTATTAAATTGTTTAAATATTTCTTGTGCTGCAAAAGGATTGTAATAGTTTCCAACACCAGCATGATCCCTTCCTACTATAAAATGGGTGCAGCCAAAGTTTTTCCTAATTATTGCATGAAGTAATGCCTCCTTAGGTCCGGCGTAACGCATTTTTAATGGAAGGATACCTAATACTACTTTGTCTTTTGGATGATATTTGTCAATTAATATATTGTAGGCACTAATAATATACTCATCTTTAAAATCCTGGATCTTTTTTTTACCAATCACCGGCTGAATAAAAAGACCATCAACAATTTCTAATGCTTTTTTTTGCAAAAACTCGTGACCGCGGTGCGGAACATTACGTGTTTGAAATGCGGCAATATTTTTCCAATTCCTTTTTTTAAACAATTCTCGCGTTTTTTTTGGTGTTAAATTATATTCCGGAAAAACTTTATCTTTTTCATTTATTAAAAAAATATCTCCGCCAAGTAAATACTTTTTCATTTTATAAACTTCATTAACTCCCGGATGTTTTTTATCAATGGTCCCAAATATTTTTTGTGCATGCTTTTTTTTATCAAATTCAAAAACTTCAGGTTCTTTTAAAACCGCTATAGGATTATTAAATTGATCAACTAAAAAAACAACTTGATTATTTTCTATTTTTTTGTACTGATCTTTGCTAATATCCAAGACAATAGGGATAGGCCAAACAGTCCCATTTTGCAAATGCATATTTTCTAAAACGGAAACATAATCTTTTTTTCTTAAAAAACCAGAGAGGGGAGAAAATGTACCATTGGCAATATTTTCAACTTCTTTTATAAGCTCCGGATCTATTTGAATCTGCGGGATTTTATCCTTTTTTCTGAAAAAATTATCACTTTCTTTTTTGGATAAAATTCTATTTACAAGTTTTTTTCCATGTGGATTTATCATGAATAATAGTATACCTTATCAAAAAAGATAAATTAAGAAAGATTATTTATTCTCTACAATTTTTTTGACATGGTAGAACTGTTTGTCAGGTTGATTTTTAATAATCAAGTCAGCAAGCAGACCAAAAACAAGAAACTGGATGCCGGTAATAAATCCTGTAGTAGCAACTAAGGGCCAGATCTTATCAGATAATCCATATCCAAAAAATATTTTAAGTACAGCCAAATAGACTGTTAATAAGATGGAAACTCCTGTGAAAAATAAACCTAATGTGCCAAATAAATGCAAAGGCCTTGATTGATATTTTCTCCAAAACCAGACATTGAGCATATCTAAAAAGCCTTTAATTATTCTTTTCCAGTTGTAATGTGTTTTTCCGTGTTTGCGTGGCCGGTGGTTGACTTTTAATTCACCAATTTTAAATCCCTGCCATCTTAAAATTGCCGGAAGCATCCTGTGCAACTCTCCATGAAGGTCTATATCATTAAAACATTCTGATTTATATACTCTTAGTGTACAACCAGAATCATGAACTCCATCACTGACTAATGGTTTTCTAAGCTTTCTTGCACCTGCTGATATAAAACTGCGGATCCAGGGATCTTTTCTTTCATGCCTCCAACCGCAAACAAAATCATATTCATTTTTTTTCAGTTCCTTTATTAATCTGGGAATATCTTTGGGATCGTTTTGTCCGTCACCATCCATGGTAATAATGTATTTTCCTTGGCTGTTTTTTATACCTGCATCTAAAGCAGCAGACTGGCCGCGGTTTCTTCTTAATTGAATAATCTTAATTGGTTTAAGCTTTTTCAAATTTAGAAATGTTTTGTCAGTACTGCCGTCATCTACAAATATAATTTCGTATGCTTTTTCAAGCTTTTCCATGATTTGCACAATTTCTTTGTGCAGCTTTTTCACATTGGCTTCTTCATTGTATACAGGAATAATTACAGAGTAGAAAAGTTGCATAATCATATTTCGTATTTGTTGTATCATATTTAGTATAAAGGATTTGAGGAATTTGGTCTAGAAGTTTGAGGGACAGTTATGATTTATGATTAAGTGATTTGTGATTTATGAAAAGAAGGAGAGAGTTGGTTGCCAAGTAGAAAGTAAAAAAAGGTTATAAGTTATTTGTTATATGTTATCAAGGAAGAAAAAATGAAATATAGAGATTGGAATTTAAAATGAAGAAATAAATAAGAATTCGTAACAAGTAATAAGTAACATGTAGTAGGGTAAGAAGGATTTAAACATTTCAAGGTAGAAGTTTTGTGCCCTCCGGCCATCTATGGCGCTTAAAGCTGGAAATTAAAAAGGGTTTTGCTAATTTTTAAACAGCGCTTGATTTATTATTAATTTTATTTCATAATTACCATATGAAGTATGGTATTGGTGGAATAAAATATCAAAACAAACTAGAGAAACTACCTTTTTTTAATAAAAAAACGGCTGGGATTTTAATTGAAAAAAAAGGTAATAATCTTGATAAAAAAATTCAAAGATTGCTTGATAAGAATTATTTGATTAATCTTAAAAAGGGGTGGTATGTAACACGGTCTTATTTAGATAAAGAAGAAAGAATTGAGATTTATGGAGATTACTTAGCTAATAAATTAAGAAAACCCTCTTATTTATCTTTGGAATATATGTTGCAGAATTACAACTTGATTCCACAAGCAGTTAATGTTTGGACAAGTATTAGTTTAAAAACAACTAGAAGCTATGAAAATGAAATAGGTAGTTTCGTCTATAAGAATATTAAGAATCGTTTGTATAAGGGCTATGATATTGTTAGAAAAGGTAAATATAATATTTATCAAGCCCGAAAGGCTAAAGCTTTGTTTGATTATCTTTATTTAAAAGTTAATATATCTGATAACTTAGAATATGAACTAAAAGAAGGACTGCGTATTAATTGGGATGAATTTTTAAAAAAGGATTTAAAGGAGTTTTCTCAGTTTACAGCTGAGTCACAAATGAAAAAAATGCAGGAAATATTAAAAATAATTAATAAGATAAAAAATGTTAATTGATCAATTAGAACAATTAGTAAAAACCAACCAGGAAAAATATAATAGAATATTTATACGCAATCTTTTAAAAGAAAGATTACAGTATCATGTTTTAAATTTTGTATATTCTTCTGTTTGGGGTGAAAGATTTTTGTTTACCGGAGGAACCTGTCTAAGATTTTGTTTTGATTTACCTAGATTATCAGAAGATTTGGATTTTGATGTTAAAGATTACAAAAAATCTTTTGATTTAAATTCTTTTTGTACAGATTTAAAAAATTATTTTTTACAGGACTTATTATATAAGGATAAAATTGAAATACAGATTGCCGGAAATAAACAACAGATAAAACTAAAATTTCCTATAATGGACAAACTAGATTTAAGAGATAATACTAGTCAAACTAATATTTTGTTTTTAAGACTTGATATTGGTCCTTTATCTTCTGATTTTTATGAAGAGGAAGTTTCTTTAATTTCCACTTACGATTTTAATTTTATTATTAAAAGATATTCTTTATCAGATTTGTTTGCTTCTAAATTAGCTGCAATTCTGACAAGATCCTTCAGGAAAGGTAAAAAAGATAGAATTACTTTTAAAGGTAGGGATTTTTATGATTTGATTTGGTTTTTAGAAAAAGAAGTTAGACCCAATTTTAAAAGATTAAAGGATATTACTGGATTAAAAAGTAATGAAGTTTTGGAAAAGACAGATGAAAAAGTAGAAGCTGTTAATAAGAATTATTTAAAAGAAGATATTTTGCCTTTATTTAAAAATAAGAGCTTTGTAGATGATTTTTGTGATAATTTCTTTGATTTGTATAAGGCTAATCGGAAAAAATTAAAAATATAGTTTGACAATTAGGAAGAAAAAAGAAGGTTACAGGTGATTTGTCATATGTTATTGAGGAAGATGAAAATAGTTAGTTAGCAAAAGTTAATGAAATAGAATATAAAACTTAGAATATTAATTAAGAATATGGAATCAGAGAAAAAGAGATGTTTTTACAGCATTTGTATGACACTTCTAAGTAAACTTTTCACTAATCTCTACCATAAGGGAAGTCAAAATTTTGTTACTCTCAGTTTAATACCAGATATTTATGAATATTTAATTCCTAGTATTTAAATATTTTTTTTATTCCAATAATCCAGATATAATTTTCTGTGTTTTTTATAAAACTTAAACAACTCTTCCATTCCCTTTTCAAAATTAGTCTTTGGATTATACCCAAACAATTTTTTTGCTTTTTGTATTTTTGCATATGTTAGTGGCAGTTCTTCCTTGCCTCTTTCTCCATATTCAACTTCAAGATTTTTATCCAGGTATTTTTTACAAAGATTTTTCATAGTATTAACAAATTCATCAATTCCAACTGGTGTGTTATTGCCTAAATTCACAACATCAAACTCTTTAAAATCATGTTTATCAATTATTCCAATAATCCCTTGTACAAAATCTAAAACATAAGTCCAATCCCTTTTATTATCCTCACTGTGCCCAAACTGAGTAAATGTATTTCCCATTTCCGCTGCCCGGATTACTAAAAAAGGCGCCATATCAAGACGTCCTAATGGTCCATAAATAGAAAAAGGCCGGACAATTATAATTGGTAAATTATAAAACCGGTTGTACTGCCTGGCAATCTCTTCCATAATATATTTGGTGGTAGAGTAGGGGGATCTGGGATTGGGTTCCATTGTTCCTTCAAAAGGTGCTTTATCCTGGATTCCATAAACGGATGAAGTGGAAAAAAGGATGAGTTTTGTTTTTGGTGAATATTTTCTTACTGCATCTAAAACAATTTGCGAACCTAAAACATTTGTCTTGGTATACAAAAGCGGGTATTTAATGCTTGTTCTTACACCAGCTTTGGCTGCAGTGTGGATAATATAGTCGGGCTGTTCTTGTTTTATTACTTCTTCTAAAAGATCCTGGTTTAAAATATTCAGATCAAAAAACTTGAAATTATTAGTTTCGGGAATAAAAGAGAAGTTAAACTTTCTTAACGGATGAAAATCATTACCTTTAATAATATCAATCCCAATAACCTCATGGCCTTTATCTAAAAGTTCTTTACAAAGGTGTGTACCAATAAAACCGATTGCTCCTGTAACAAGTATTTTCATGACTATAAGTATATATTAATCATTTATTACTTAAAAGTTTTTGAATAAAAAGTTACATATATCCAAGTTCTCTTAAGCGCTGCATGATCTTTTCTTTATCCTGCTGTCTTCCAGCCCTCTCTTTTATTTCTTCCATATTCTGCTCCCAGGCAGGTTTATCTCCTGTTTTTTTTGTGGTTGATTTTGCTCCTAAAGAGCGGTAGCCATCTTTATACAAAGAAATATAGGGGATTTTATTTTTATGCGTTGCCTCCCAAACATCTTTTTCAAAAAAATGAAGTATTGGCTCAACTCTGAAATGAGTAGGATTATCCATTTTACGGATAAAATCATCTTCACTTCTTGCTTCTTGTTCATCCCAGCGCACACCGGTAAATAAAGCTTTAATAGCATTTTTTTCAATCCAGATATTGGTGGCAACTGTTTTCATTAAATGGTTGCCAACAAATGATTCAGGCAGGTAAGGAAATTCCTTTTTTTCAAATCCAAGCCTTTTTAACTCCTTTTTATTTCTATCATTTAAATCCTTAACCTTTACAAGGTCCCCAATTTTTTTTGCTTTTGAAGATACATCCTTATTATGTGCTGTATTAAAATCAAGCTTCCACTCCTGTTTGATTTTATGAACAAATTCTAATATCTCATCAAACACATCTCCTTCATCAACAAACATAACTTTTGGCAGCTGAAGTCTATCTTCTTCACAAACTTTATTTACAAGCCAGAGAAGCAGAGTAGAGTCTTTTCCGCCTGTCCAGGCAACAGCAGAATTATTTGCTTTAAATCTTTTCAACCCTTTTTTAATTACTTTTTCTGCAAGAGATATTTTTTTGTCCAAAGAATAGCTTTGATATTTTTTTCTTTGTTCGGGCTGAATATTTTTGAACTTGATTTTATTGCGTTTAAATATCATAAATTTAGTCTAACAGAAAAATATCTATACGGTCAAAAATATAGATATATGTTACAAGATTGAAAGTTTGTAAGTGTAAAAAAGAGAAAAAGTTGATTTATGATTCAAAACTTAAAGATAAAGCTTGTTGTGGTGTTAATATTTTTATTTTATTCTTAATGTTTTTTAAATTAAAATCTTTTACATTTCTAGTTACTAAATAATCACAATTGTAATTTATTGCAGATAAAATAATAGGCAAGTCTTTTTTGTCTGCCAATTTCAGATTACTATTTAATTGTTTTTTTTCTGGGTTTTCTAATATTGTGATCGGAGCAGAACAAAAGAAATTATTAAGTGCTGGGAGTGCCTGAGGAACTTTTTTATATATATTTCTAAATGTCTCCTCAATCACTAATTTTGAAACTACAATTTCTTTGTTGTGTTCTAAAAGCTTTTTTATTAATTTATAGCAGTTTCCTTTTGAATAAAAAACAGAAAACCAAACATTTGAATCAATAAAAAAATTACTTTTCATATTTTTCTTTTACAAGTTTTTCGCGTATTTTCTTCCCGCTTTCTTGAAGTTCTTTTTCAGAAATATCAGCATCTTGGAGGACGTTTTGAATAGTTTCAATATTATCTAATGTATAATCGATAATAGGTTTACCTATTAATTTATTGTTTTTTACTTCTATTTGAATTTTATCTCCGACAGAAAGGGATAATTCTTCAAGGATTTCTTTGGGTAAAGTAACTTGTCTTCTTGGACGGATATTTATTGTTGCTTTCATTTTAGTGTGTAAACTTAATATCAGATATATGATATCGGATGTCAGATAATAAGTCAAGAAAGACATTGGTCAAAATCATAGCTGCTAGTGTAAGTACCATTCGGACTATAGTTTACCTATATACAGATATTTTCTTCTCTTACCTCATTCTGCTAAAATACATATAATGCTCTTATCAATAATAGTACCCACATACAATACCAAAGAAATTACGCTTCAGTGTCTTGACTCCATTTTTGAACAGGAGAAAGAAGGCGACTATGAAGTAATTCTTGTTGATGATGCTTCTAAGGACAATACAGTTGATGCTGTCAAGCAAAAATATTTATCCAATAAAGTAAACAAGGAAAGAAAAAATCTTAAAATTATACAGAACAATAAAAATCTTGGTTTTGCTAAAAGCATAAACAAAGGATATCAGCAAAGTGAAGGTAAATACATCTTAGTTCTAAATTCAGACACTTTATTAAAACACGGTTTTTTTGAAGAACTACATTCTTTTATTAAAGAAAAATTAGATATTTTAGCTTTCAGCGGAATGCTTTTGCATCCGGACTACAAAATCCAGAACCACTACTATATGAAATTCCCTAATTTTTTAAATGTCCTGCTCTGGCACTCTGTAATATTTAGAAAAACACTTGTAAAACTGCCTCTTTTTAAAAACATGATCTTTTCTAAGATTGACAAAAATATTTGGGCACAGCAGATTGAGCAGATCCCCGGAGCTTGTTTGTTTTTCAAAAAACAGGCCTTGATTGATAAAAAAGTAGTTACAAAAGAAAAAATATTTGACGAACGTTTTGATTTCTTTTTTGAAGACATGGACTTTTCCTTTCAGCTGCACAAAAAGGGTATTAAGCGCTATTTGGTAGCATCAATTAAAATCATACATCTTGCTGGGGAAAGCCTGCAGAAGAGAAACAAAGTTGTTTTTAAAAATAAATACAAAAAAGGTTTAGAAATGTTTTGTAATAAAAACTATTCCCGAGCAAAAGCAAAGCGTGTTATGCTGGCATTTAAGATTGCCCAGTTTTTAAACGGAAAATCTTTTAATTAAATAGTAAATTTAGGCAAGATTTAATATAATATAAATTATGAAAAATCAGTTAATAGAAGAATTACAAAACCAGTTAAATCAAATATTTAAATCCAATAAAAAAGTGTTGGCCGTATATTTATTTGGTTCGCAAGCAGGAGAATATGCTGTTGCAGATAGTGATCTTGATCTAGCAATATTTGTCAATAAAAAGGATGAATTTTCTAAAAGAGAATTTGTAAAAAAATTAATAAAAGAAATTAAAATACCCTATGAATTAGATTTGTCAATTATTGACTATAAAAGCCCGCCGATATTTTTGTTTGAAATCATTAAAAACGGTGATTGCATCTATTCAAAAACTGCCGAGCTAAGACCTACGATCGAAGGAAAAATTATGCACATATATTATGATACGCAGCATTTAAGAGATATCTATTCTCAATATTTAGATAAATCTTTTGAAAAGGACAACTGTGAAAATAAATAAAGATCTTCTAAAAAAGAAGCTAGCCATTTTAAAAGACTATCTTAAACAGATTAAAGATATGAATTTTACAGAAGAGGGGTTAGTTGAAGATCTTGATACTCAACAGTTATTATCTTTCCGCTTGCAACAGGCTGTTGAAACAGCAATAGATATAGCTACACATATTTTGGCTAGTCATAATCTGCCTAGACAGGAAACAGCAAGAAATGTATTTATTTTGCTTGGGAGAAAGGGGTTTATCAAAGAAGAAACTGCTAATAACCTAGCTTTGGCATGTAGTTTTAGAAATATTATTGTGCATGGATATCAAGAAATTGACTTTAACAGAGTTTTTTATGACTACAAAGAAGATGTGAATGATTTAGAGAAATTTGCATACCAGATATATGAGCAATTTATTAAGGAATAGTATTTTTAATGATCTTTTTGCTATTTGGATTTCTTCTAAGATTAATCAAGATTAACCAATCTCTTTGGCTTGATGAAGCAATCAGCGCTCAAGTAGCAATACAATATTCATACACAGAGATTATAAGCGAGTTTATGCCTACTGACTTTAACCCGCCCCTATATTACCTTGTTTTAAAAAGTGTTGTTAATCTATTTGGCAGCTCAGAAATTATTTTAAGAAGCATTTCTGTAGTTTCTGGAATAGCCTCAGTATATTTAATCTACAAGATTGCTAAATTGTTAAAAATTAAAAAAGCCAAGCTTCCGGCTCTGCTTTTGGCAACCTCGCCTTTGCACATCTACTATTCCCAGGAGGCCAGGGCATATTCTTTGGCTGCTTTTTTCGTAATTTTAATGTTTTATTCATTTTTAAAACTTAAGAACAATAAAAAATATATAGTTTCTGGTGTTTTTTTTGCTTTAGCCTTTATGACCCATTATTTAACAATCTTTTCCCCGCTTGTTTTAATTTATTTAACCCTACGAAAAGAAAAGCCCAAAAAAATAATATACTTTCTAATCCCTTTTCTTTTAATCTTTTCCCTTTGGCTGCCTGTATTTAGAAAACAGTTAAATTTTGCTATGACTGCCACTCAGGAATTAAGCACCTGGGCACAGGCACTGGGCAGGCCAACTTTAAAAAACGTTTTTCTTTTTCCAGTCAAATTTATTTTGGGAAGAACAACATTTAAAAGAAAAATCTTTATGTATATTACCGCAGTTTTAAGTATTTTAGTTTATGCATTTTTAAGTATTGTTGGATTATTAAAAAGCAAAAAAGCCAAGTCACTACTTGTTTTAAACTGGCTAGTTTTACCTCTTATTGCCGGATTTATTATTAGCTTTATAACGCCTCTTTTTACTTACTTCCGCTTTTTATACTGTCTGCCTGCAGTGTATTTAATGGTGAGTCTGGGAGTTTCCAAACTTGCAGGAAAACAAAAAAAGTGGCTGGACAGATATCTAGTGATACTTAACCTTTTAATCCTTGTTGTTTTTTTTAATAATCCTGGTAATCTTAGGGAAAACTGGCAAGGAGCAGCTCAGTATTTAAATGAAAATAAACAGCGCCAGAACATCCAGGTGCTTGCTTTTCAGGAGTTTACTGAACCGCTGGCATATTACCATGTTACTTATACCACCAGTATTAAAAGCTTGAAAAAAAACAAAATATATTTTGTCACCTACGGAGAAAACATTATAGATCCGGAGCATGAAAAAAAAGCCCGCTTGGAAAAATTGGGTTATGAATACCAGAACGTGGTCAACTTCAACTCTGTCACAGTAGAGGAGTGGATGAAAAAAGAAAAACAGGTTTTGGTAGTCAGAAGGCTTACCTCTTGGTATAATTGAATTTATGAAAATAGGAATAGATATCAGTCAGACCGTACACCAGGGCGGTGTGGCTGTTTTCCGCAGTAATCTGGTTAAAAATCTGCTTCAGATAGATAAACAAAACCAATACATAATTTATGGAAACTCTTTGCGCAAATATGAAAATCTGCAGAAAATGTATAAAAAAGTGCAGAATAAAAATTCTGTGGCTAAATTTAACAAGCTTCCGCCTACATTAAGCCAAATACTTTTTAATCAACTAAGAGTGCCCAGTATTGAGTTTTTTACTGGCAAAGTAGATGTTTTTCACAGCAGCGACTGGACAGAGCCAAAAGCAAAAGCAGTTAAAGTAACCACAGTTCATGATCTGGCACCTTTTTTGTTTCCTAAAATGCATGATGAAAAAATAATTCAGGTATTTAAAAGAAAACTAGCACTAATTAAAAAAGAAAGCAAAATAATAATTGCTGACTCCAAAAGCACAAAAAAAGATTTAATCAATCTATTTGATATTAAACCCAACAGGATTGAAGTAGTTTATGGTGCTTTAAGTGAAGGATTTAAAAAAGCAGAGCCGGATTTTAATATAGTTAAAAAACTAAAACTAGACAAATATATAATTTCTGATGCAGCCAGAAACCCGCGTAAAAACTTAAAAAATCTTTTAAAAGCATTTAAGCAGTTGAAAGATAAGGATATAAAACTGGTTTTAATCGGCACTCCAATGTGGGCAAAAAAGGAAACAGCTGAACTTTTAAATGATGCAAACCTGCAAAAAAGAATTGTTAGCACCGGATTTGTTTGTTTTTCAGAACTAAAAGCTTTGTACTCACAAGCAGTTTGTGCAGTTTTTCCTTCTTTATATGAAGGGTTTGGACTGCCTGTTTTGGAAGCTTTAAGCATGGACTGCCCGGTAATTGTTTCCAATGTTTCCAGTCTGCCGGAAGTAAGCGGAAATGCAGGTATTAAAGTTGATCCTAAAAATCCGCATTCAATTACAAAAGGAATTGAAAAAATATTAGCAATATCTTCATCCTCTGATGAATTAAATAAATTAAAAGAAAAAGGCAGAGAGCAACTAAAAAAGTTTTCCTGGGAAAAAACAGCTAAAAAGACCTTGGAAATATATAAAAAAGCAAGGCTTATAAATTACATGAACTTAAAAATATGAAAAAATTAGTAAAAGATTCTTTTTTGATAACATTAGGAACAGTTTTACGCAAAGCCTCCGGATTTATATTCCTAATTGCTTTAGCAAGGTTTTATCCGGTAAGTGATTTTGGTCTTTTTAATTATGTTTTGTATTTTGTTGCATTGGCCTATACCATTGCTGACTTGGGCCTGGAAAAATATCTTACCTTAAAAGTGGTTAAAAAAAGGAAAAATGTAAACAAATATTTTAATTTTGGTGTTGCTTTGCGTTTTGTAGTTGCTGCTGCAGTATATATAGCAATGTTACTGCTTGCATTATTAATGGATTTGGATGCAAGAAAAATAACAGGAATTGCCATATACGGACTGCATATGTTTCCGGGATTAATTTTTGTTACTTTAAACAACATATATTTAGGTCTGCAAAACTTTAAAGGTATGTTTCGCAACTATGTTTTAGCTGCACTATCATATTTCCTCTTATCTATTTTTGCCTGGTTTGTTAAACCGCCGCTGGTTTTCCTTTTCTGGGTTCCACCTATAACATATTTTCTAATAGTAATTATTGATCTTGCTTTTATTAACAAATACAACCTCAAGTTAATGCCTTCATTAAAAAAAATTTCAGCAAAAAAAGCTATTCAAAGTGTCTGGCCGTATTTTCTTTTTTCTGTGCTTTCAATTTTTTACTTTAGACTTGATGTTATTCTTCTGGGACAGATAAAAACTGACCAGGATGTAGCCATGTATACTTCTGCTTTCCAATTTATTGAAGCACTTATTTTACTGCCTTCTTCAATCGGCAGGGTGTTTTTCCCGCATATAACAAAAAAGCTTTTAAACAACCATAAATGGATAAAAGAATATAAAAAAGGCCTTAAATATCTGCTTTTAGTCAGTATCCCTGTTTCCTTAATACTATTTTTTTCTGCGCCTTTGATTATAAAATTATTCTTTGGCAGCCGTTACCAGCCTGCTGTAAATGTATTAAAAATATATTCACTGGTAAATATCTTATTTTTTCTTAATTCTGTTACTTCAAGTGTGGTTATTGCCGGAGAAAAGCTTAAACAGTATTTATCCTGGTATTCATTAGGTCTTATCTTTGCTGTTATTGCCAACTTGATTTTAATACCCAGATGGTCATTTTATGCACCGGCATGGGTCAAGCTGTGCACGGAAGTATTCTTTTTTGTCAGCGGACTTGTATTTATATTCACAAAAATCAGGGAGGAATAGATGCTTGTAGCAATTGATGCAAATGAAGCCAATATTAAAAACAGGGTAGGGGTAAATATTTTTAGCTATCAGATTATTAAAAATATTTATCAGTTAAAAAAACAAAGCAAAAATAACAAAGAGGAAAAGAATAATAAAGATGGAAAAAACAAAAATATTTTTTCTGATCTTCAGTTTAGAATCTTTTTGCAAGAAAAACCTTTACCTGACATGCCTGAAGAAAATGAATGGTGGAAGTATGAAGTTTTTGGACCAAAAAAGTTTTGGACCTGGACAGGCTTGGTTAAAAGACTGTATTTAAAAAAGCCCAGGCCTGATGTTTTATTTTCGCCTTCACATTACGGCCCTTTGTTTTCTCCAATTCCTTTTGCTATTTCAATAATGGATTTGGGCTTTTTACGCTGGCCAGAACAATTTACCAAAAAAGATTTTCTCCAGCTTAAATACTGGACAAAGCTTTCAGCAAAAAAAGCAGACAAAATTTTTACAATTTCAGAGTTTAGTAAAAAAGATATTTTAGATAAATACAAAATTAACAAAGACAAAGTTGAAGTTATTTATCCTGCAATAAATATACAAACAAAAGAAAAACAAGAAAATGGTAGTTCAACAAAAGAAACGGGAAATATGGATGCTTTTAAAAAAGAAAAGAAAATAGAGAATATACAAGAACAGCTAGAAATAAATATAAAAAGTCCTTACATAATATATTTAGGCACACTTAAGCCGAGCAAAAACATTAAAAGACTGATTAAAGCCTTTAATAATCTAAAAAAAGAAAATGAATTTAAACAACTTAAACTAGTGATAGCCGGTAAAAAAGGCTGGCTGTATAAAGAAATATTTGCACTAGTTAAAGAATATAATTTGGAGGAAGAAGTAATTTTTACTGGTTTTTTATCAGAAGAAAAGAAAAAAGCCTTAATAAAAAAAGCTAAAGCTTTTGTTTTACCTTCGTTATGGGAGGGTTTTGGAATACCTGTTCTTGAGGCAATGCAGTTAGGCACGCCTGTTGTCTGTTCTAAAGTTGCCAGTCTGCCTGAGGTGGCTAAAGATGCTGCTGTATATATAGATGAGCCGGAAAAAACAGAGGAAATTGATAAATCCTTGCGTAAAGTGTTAAAATTAACTCAAACAGAGAGAAAAAAGCTGATAAATTGGGGGTATAACAGAGTAAAAAGCTTTTCCTGGAAAGAGTCGGCAAAAGAGGTTTTAGAAAATTTAGCAGATATTGCTGAAAACAATTAAAATCAGATTAAGTAATTTTAAAGGATTATCAAGAAATATAATTTAAACAAATAAAATGTGTGAAAATAATATAAATAATAAACCCAACACTGAAGAACAAGCAGCTGAAGAAATTATTAAAGACAAAAACCTGGATGAACGTTCTCTTGAAGATCTGAAAGATCTAGCTAGAAAATTAAACAAATCAGTAATAAATAAAGATAAATAATAATGAAGGTAAATAATAATATAGAAATCAAAGTTATTCCGCCTAAAGTCATTTTTTATGACAAAGACGGAAAAAAGTTGGATTCAAGTAAAGGTATGACAAAAATATTTAACCGCTTGGACAATCTATTTATTGATTTTTTATTAATGCTTCTTTACTGGTGGGCCTGGTTTCCTTTATGGATCCTAAGAAAGCCGATCTTTATGCTTGCAGGGGTTAAAATAGGAAAAGGCAGTAAAATGCATACTGGAGCACGTTTTTTTAAGCCTTCCGGCGTGGAAATTGGTAAAGATACAGTTATTGGATACCGCACCTTTTTAGATGGAAGAGACAAATTGAAAATAGGGGATCATGTATCAATTGCTTCAGAAGTAATGATATATAATTCAGAGCATAATATTCATGCAGATGATTTTAAAGCTGTTAATGACAAAGTAATTATTGAAGACTATGTGTTTATTGGCCCGCGGGCAATTATCCTTCCGGGAGTCAAAATAGGGAAGGGTGCCGTAGTTGCCGCCGGAGCAGTTGTAACCAAAGATGTTCTAGCCAAAACAGTTGTCGGTGGTGTACCCGCAAAAAAAATAATGGATAGGGAAGTTGAAAAGCTTGATTACCGAATCGGCAGAACACGAGCATTTCAGTAAATATCACTATACGAATAAAAATATACAAAACAAATAGCAAAAAGCAATATACACTCAAATAGATAAATAAACATAAGAGATAAAATAAAAGAGTAAGATGAAAATACTAAAATATATTTATAACCATTTTTTATATATTTTAAGCCTGTTTCTTTTGGCATTTATTCCTTTGTATCCTAAATTCCCGCTAACAGAAGTTTTGCCCGGATACATTGTTAGACTGAGAATTGAAGATTTAATTGTTGCTTTTGCCTTTCTCTTGTTTATTATTCAGCTTATCCGTAAAAAAGCCAGAATTGACTGGAAGCTGGCTAAATTCTTTGGCCTATACTTATTAGTCGGTTTATTATCCTGCTTGTCTGCTCTTTTTATTACCAAAACCGTGCCATTACAGCCAATTCATATTGGTAAACTATTTTTACACTACTTCCGCAGGATTGAGTATTTTTCCTTGTTTTTCATTTTTTATTCTTCAGCTAGATCAAAAAAACAGATCCGCGCAGCAATTAGTGTACTTGGCATTACAATGTTGGCTGCAAGCATCTATGGATTTGGTCAAAAAATATTTGACTGGCCCGCAATCCAGACCATGAACAGAGAATTTTCCAAAGGAACACTTTTATACTTGCGTGAACATGCACGTGTTTCCTCAACATTTGCCGGACATTATGATTTATCAGCCTACATGGTTTTTACTTTACCCATTGCAATTGCAGGCATGATATTAAGACAAAGAAAAGAAAGGATTTTCTGGGGTTTTGTTTTTGTTAATTCATTTTATGTTCTATTATTAACTTCATCCAGAACCTCTTTTATAGCTTATCTTGCCGGTGTTTTATCCTTAGGTATATTTATTTGGGTTTTGGTAGAAAAAATGAGAGGCGTTTACTGGACAATTGGAATTTTAATTGTCAGCTTTTTTATGATGTTTTTTTTCAGTGATCTGGCTGGCAGATATGCACATTTTTTTAAGGTTGACCAGATTAAAAAATATGTAGCTTATCATGCAGAAGAAAAACTTGGGATCGGCGGCGGCAGTAAAAGACCAAGAAAAGGTGATGAAAGCTTGCTAGTTGATAAAACTGATATGCCTGCACAGCCAAAAGAAAGTGAAACGCCGGAAGAGACGGCAAGAAGGGAAGAAGAAGAAAGAAGACAGAGAGAAGGTGACCTGCCGCCTGATGTATACAATGATATCCCTATTGAAGTAGAGGAGAGTACAATCAGTGCAGATGGTACAAAAGTTACCACAACCAGCGCGGAAAAAAGAACTTATTCAGATACAGCTTACACATTTGGTTTATCAGGTGCTATCAGGTTTGATATGCTGTGGCCCAGAGCAATTAACAGGTTTTTGAAAAATCCTTTTTTGGGAACTGGATATGCAACTTTGACAAAAGATAAAGTAACTGATTTTACCTATGCAGAATCAACAGACAACGACTATTTAAGAATGTTAGGAGAGACCGGACTGCTTGGACTGGTTACTTTCATGCTTATTATCTACAAAATAGTGGTACGGGGCTTTAAAGCACTTAGACAAAACATTAGCAGGCTTGATTACTGGGATCTTTTTCCATTAATCGGATTTTTGGCCGGAACTTTGGGCTTGTTAATCAATGCTTTGTATATTGATGTTTTTGAAGCTTCAAAAGTTGCTTTTACTTTCTGGGCTTTGTCCGGTCTGATGATGAGCCTGACCAAGAAACTTATAAGGGAAGAAAATTAATATTTAGTTTAAGTAGTTATTATATAAATAAAATATATAAAAAAATATAAGATATAAAGAAAATACATAAAAAGTTGTGACAATTAATAAATGATTGAATTTAATAAAGTTTTAAACAAAATCTACAAAAGCAGAATAATCCTAGTTTTAATATTTTTGCTTGGATTTTTATTCCGCTTGTACAGAATTAATTTTCCTTTGGCAGACTGGCATTCCTGGAGGCAGACAGACACTGCAGCAGTAAGCTACAGATTTAAAAAAGAAGGGATTAACCTCTTAAAGCCAAAATATTTTGATATTTCCAATATTCAGTCAGGTAAGTTTAATCCTGAAGGGTATAGGATGGTAGAGTTTCCTCTGTTTAACTTTTTTCATTTCTTAACTGACAAAATATTAAGATTTCTGCCTTTGACTTTTGAAGGTGCAGGCAGGCTTGTTTCCATATTCTGTTCAATGTCTTCCGGTCTTTTTCTATATTTACTTTTAAAACAAATCACGAACAAAAAAATAGCTTTTTGGTCACTTTTTTTGTTTATGTTTTTACCTTTTAATATTTTTTATTCTCGGGTCATTTTACCTGAACCGCTTTTAGTTTGTTTAAGCCTGAGTGCTTCCTACATCTTTTACCAATATCTGAAAAAAGACAATCTTTTATTATTAATCCTTTTTACTTTTTTCACATCCGCCTCGTTTTTAGTTAAACCCACTGCAGTATTTTTCTATCTGCCATTAGTTTATTTAACTGTTAAAGAATATAAAAAGGATTTAAAAAAATACATACTGCCAGCATTTTTATCCATATTGGCGGTAGCTCCTTTTTTATTATGGCGTAGTTGGATTAAGAATTATCCAGAAGGAATACCTGCATATACCTGGCTTTTAAATGGCGACGGAATCCGTTTCCGGCCGGCTTTTTTCCGCTGGATATTTGCTGAAAGACTGGGAAAACTTATTCTAGGTTATTATGGTTTGTTTTTCCTTGGATTAGGATTAACCCATGTAAAGAAATATAGATATCCTATTCTTTTTTTCCTCAGCTTTATTTTATACATAACAATTTTTGCCACAGGAAATGTGAGACACGACTATTACCAAATAATAGTTGTTCCTTCGCTAGTAACTGTTATGGCAGTTGGATTGGCTAGATATTTAATATCATATTACAAAGCTTTAATTGCTGTAATCTTTTTAATTTTTACACTGGCTTTTTCTTTCTACGAAGTCAAAGGATTTTTTAATATTAACAACCCCGCAATAGTTAAGGCAGGAAAAGCTGTACAGGAAAAAGTACCGGAAGATGCATTAGTAATTGCTCCATATAACGGGGACACGGCTTTTTTGTACCAGACAAAAAGAAGGGGCTGGCCAAT
This sequence comes from uncultured Pseudomonadales bacterium, assembly GCA_964430265.1. Classification (GTDB taxonomy): domain Bacteria; phylum Patescibacteriota; class Microgenomatia; order UBA1400; family CAYXSR01; genus CAYSEI01. The sequence goes on along the minus strand of CAYSEI010000001.1, from coordinate 369,825 downwards.
CGGATTTGAAATCCAGGATAAAATAAAAAAAGGCGCTGATTATTATGTATCTGTAAATTATGATGATGAGGCCAGGGACTTGATCAGTAAATACCAGGTGATAGAACAAACAAAGGATTATGTGATTATAAATTTGCGATCCACAAACAATTGATAAATTCAACAGTATAGATTGTAGAAAGATTTAAATAATGAAAATATTAATGTTGACTCCATATCTGCCTTTTCCTTTGGTCTCCGGCGGCCAAATCCGGACTTACAATCTGTTAAAAAAATTGAGCAAAAATCATAAAATTACTTTGGTCAGCTATTACAGAAAAGAAGAAGAGAAAAAACATTTAGCTGAGCTCAAAAAATTTTGCGAAGAAGTGGTTTTAATCAAACGCAGAAAAACTTGGGGACTGAAAAATATTTTTTTGGCAGGAATTACACCTTATCCATTTTTAGTCTGTACATATCTTTCAAAAACTGCTAGAAACAAAATTGAACAGCTGATTAATAAAAAGGATTTTGATTTGATCCATGTGGAAACGTTTTATTTGATGCCTGTAGTGCCGCAAGATAAGGTTCCAATCCTTTTGGTTGAACAGACTATTGAACACCAGGTATATGCCAAATTTGTCAAGAATTTTAAATTTCTGCCTTTGAAACCTTTTCTTTTATTTGATGTCTGGAAAATCAAAAAATGGGAAAAGTTTTACTGGTACAAAGCCACCCGGTTGGCTGCCGTTTCCAATGATGATCTGGAAATTATGGCAGAATCTGTTGATAAAAATAAACTTGAAGTAGTTGCCAATGGGATTGATGAGGAGTATTTTGATCAAGTGAAAAGAAAAATTGATAAGCCGACTGTTTTTTTTGTCGGTAATTTTAAATGGCTGCCAAACAAGGAAGCGGCTTTAAACCTGATTGAGGATATCTGGCCTAGGATTAAAAAAAAGGTTAAAAATGCCAGGCTTTTAATTGTGGGCAGAAATGTTACTGCAAAGATAAACCAGTACAATCATAAAGAAGGGATTGAAATAAAGGAAGATATCAAGGATATTCGTGATGCTTTTAAAAAAGCCAGTGTGTTGGTTGCACCGATCAGAAACGGCAGGGGAACTAAATACAAGGTGTTAGAATCCATGGCATGCGGTGTTCCTGTTGTTACTACAGAACTGGGTGTGGAAGGAATTGATGCCAAAGACGGAGAAAATATTTTTGTTGCTGATTCGGAGGATGAACTTGCTAATAAAACAGCTAGTCTTTTAAAAGACAAGAAACTGAATAATAAAATAGGGATTGCCGGAAAAAAACTTGTTAGGGGAAAGTACAACTGGAAGCAAATTACCAAGCACTTGGATCAAGTTTATCAAGAAATGAAAAAGAAAAATGAAGCTTAGTGTAATTGTTCTTAATCATAACACCAAAGTTATTTTAAAAAAATGTCTGCAAAAATGTCAGCAGGCGTTAGTAAATATACAAGCTGAAATTATTGTGGTTGATTCAGCTTCCACTGATAAAAGTCCGGAAATGGTTGAAGAATTTTTTCCTAAGATTAAACTGATTAGGTTAAAGGAAAACCTAGGATTTTCAATAGGAAATAATATTGGTGTTAAAAAATCTTGTGGTGATTATGTTGTTTTTCTTAATTCAGATGTTTTGGTTAAAAAAGACGCATTTGAGATGCTCTTGAAATACATGGATGACAACAAAGAAGTGGGAGCAATTACACCAAAACTTGTTTTAAGAAATAATAAAATTGATCCTGACTGCCATCGTGGTTTTCCTACACCCTGGGCTGCACTATCTTATTTTTTAGGCTTGGAAAAGCTTTTCCCCAAAAGTAAAATCTTTGGCCAATACCATCAAATGTATAAAAACATGCAGGAAACACATTATATTGACTCCTGCTGCGGAGCTTTTATGTTGGTAAGAAAAGAGGCTGGAGATCAAGTTGGCTGGTGGAGTGAAGAATATTTTTTCTATGGTGAAGACCTTGATTTTTGCTATTCATTAAAGCAAAAGGATTGGGAAATAGCATACTTTCCCCATGTAGAATCTTTGCATTACAAAGGTGCCAGTTCTGGTATCAGAAAAGAAACCAAGGATTTACAAGTTTTAAAAGAAACCCGGGTCAAAGCAGCGCAAGAATCAATTAAAGCAATGGAGATTTTCTACAACAAGTTTTATAAAGACAAATATCCGCAATGGCTGACAAATATTGTTTTACTGGGCATTAAACTTAAAGGTAAAACCAGGCTGTTTATAAACAAGGTCAAATAAAAATGAATAATAAAAATATAGCAATTGATGCGAGGATGTATGGATTAAAGCATGCAGGAATCGGGAGATATGTTTCTAACTTACTTAAGAATTTTCCCGCTGCTAAATATACTTTAATTGTCAGAAAAAAAGATTTAAAAGAAATTAAAAAAGAGTTAGGTACAAAGTTTAAATATTTAATTACCGAGGGTCGGCATTATTCAATTAAGGAACAATTACTTTTACCTAGGTTGTTAAACAAAAAGGATTTTGATCTGGTACATTTTCCACATTTTAATGTGCCAATATTTTTTAAAAATGATTTTGTGGTTACCATTCATGATTTAATTAAACACAAATCCAAGGGACCAAAAACAACCACCCGTTTTTTGCTTTTTTATTGGATTAAGTTTTTAATTTATAAACTGGTATTTAAAACCACCATATTTAATGCTAAACAAATAATTGTACCCAGTAAATGGGTGAAAAAAGAACTGGAACGGTTTTACCCTAAGCTTAAAACCAGCAAGGTTAATGTTGTTTATGAAGGAGTAGAAAGTAAGTTTTTCAGCAAGATTCATCAGAATGAAAAAAACAAAATTCTAGAAAAACATAATATACAAAAACCTTACCTCCTATATGTTGGCAGTGTATATCCGCATAAAAATATTGACAGATTAATTAAGGCTTTAAAAATATATGAAAAAAAAGGAAAGATTAATCTTTTAATTATCGGATCAAGAAACGTGTTTTTAAAAAGACTTGAGACCAAACTTATCAAACTTAAAGCAAAAGATTTTGTTATTCATCCTGGATTTGTTGCTGATAATGAGTTAAGCGCTTTGTACCAGGAAGCGGAAGCCTTTGTAACTCCTTCCTTAATGGAAGGTTTTGGACTACCCGGTCTGGAAGCAATGGCTGCTGGATGTCCTGTTCTTGCCAGTGATGCAAGCTGTTTTACAGAAGTTTATTCTGATGCAGCTATGTATTTTGATCCTTTGGATATCTATGACATTGAAGAAAAAATTGACAAACTGCTAAGTAATAAGGAATTAAAAAAGGGATTAATTAATAAAGGAAAGAAAAGAGCAAAAAAGTTTAGCTGGGAAAAGTGTGCTAGAAAAACAATGGAGGTTTATGAAAATAGCTTTGGTATATGACCGAGTAAATAAAATCGGCGGTGCAGAAAAAGTGCTTTTAGCATTACATGAAATCTGGCCTAAGGCTTCATTGTTTACTGCTGTGTATAATAAGGAAACTGCTGCCTGGGCAAATGATTTTAATATTAAAACTTCCTTTATGCAAAAATTTCCCTTTGCCAAAAAAAGCCACCGTTTTTATCCCTGGCTGACGCCTTTTGCATTTGAATCTTTTTCTTTTGATAAATATGATGTTGTGCTTTCTGTTACCAGTGCGGAAGCTAAAGCAGTTATTAGCAAGCCTGATACTTTACATATCTGTTATTGTTTAACTCCCACACGTTATTTGTATTCTGGTTATAAAGAATATCTTAAGCAACCAGGTTTTGGGTTTTTATCTTTTTTTGCTAAAAAGTTTTTTAAATTTCTAGCGCCTAAATTAAAAAAATGGGATTTAGTTGCAGCACAAAGACCGGATGAATATCTTGCTATATCCAATACAGTAAAAAAAAGGATTAAAAAATATTACAAGCGAAAATCCAAGATTATATTTCCTCCAGTCGAAACCAATAAATTCAAGCCGCGTAAAAACATACAAATGGATGATTTCTTCTTAATTATCAGCAGGCTTGAACCTTACAAAAGAATAGATTTAGCTGTAAAAGCCTTTAACCAGCTTGGTCTGCCTTTAAAAATTATTGGGACTGGAAGCATGAAAAACAAACTAAACGCTCAAGCTAATGAAAATATTGAATTCCTTGGTCAATTGACAGACAAGGCTTTAATACACTATTATCAAACATGTCGCGCTTTTATAATGCCGCAGAATGAAGATTTTGGTATAGCTGCAGTAGAAGCACAGGCAGCCGGCAGACCGGTTATTGCCTATAAAAAGGGCGGAGCTTTGGACACAATTATTGAAAACAAAACCGGGATATTTTTTGAAAAACAAACTGTAGAAAGTATAATAAAGGCTGTTAAAGAGTTTGAAAGTATGGAATTTAAAGTAGATGACTGCTTGGACAATGCACAAAAATTTGATAAAAATAAGTTTAAGAAACAAATTAAAAAATTTGTGGAGGATAAATGCCTGACAATAAGGAATACTTAAATCATTTATACATGGTAGTTTTATGTGGTGGCGGTGGCACACGTCTTTGGCCGCGTTCACGCAAAAAAACTCCCAAGCAATTTATCCATCTATTTGGTAAAGAGACTCTTTATCAGAAAGCGATTAAACGGGTTAAGGGTATTATTCCTCCGGAAAGAATCTTTATTATCACCAACAAGCTTTATGTGGATGAAATAAAAAAGGAATCACCTTCAATTCCCAAACAAAACATTATTGCCGAACCATATAAAAAGGATACAGCAATGGCAATGGGTGTTGCTTCTGCTTATGTTCATGATCAAGATCCGGATGCAGTAATAGTTAACCTCGCATCTGACCATATGATTCAAGATGTTAAAGAGTTCAGAAAAACATTGAAGATTGCTGCACAAGTTGCTTATGAGGATAAACATATTGTAACCGTAGGCATTAACCCTACATATGCACATACAGGTCTAGGATATATTCATGCCAAAGATGAAATTAAAAAAGTAGGTAATTTACCGGTTTTGGAAGTTGAAGGATTTACTGAAAAACCTAAATTAACTGCAGCCAAAGCTTTTTTAGCCACCGGGCAATATTTTTGGAATGCAAACATGTATACTTGGAGAACAAAAACAGTATTGGATGCTTTCAAGAATTATGCACCAGAAATAGGGGCAAGGATAAAAAATATCCAGAAAGCAATTGGCACTGATAAAGAAAAAAAAGTATTGGAAAAAGAGTATTCTGAAGTGGTAAAAATATCAATTGATTATGCAATTTCCGAAAAGGTTGATAAAATGTTAATGGTCCCAGGCGACTTTGGCTGGAGTGATGTTGGGGATTGGAGTGTGGTGCATGATTTAGGCGACAAATCCGAAGCAAACAACGTTGTTATACAAAACGATGACAATGGCGGATACATTGGTAAAGAAGTTCAGGACTGCTTGATCCACACGGACAAACAATTGGTAACGGTTATCGGTCTTAAGAATATGGTAGTAGTAGATGCCAAAGATGCATTATTAATTTGTCCCAAAAACAGGACTCAGGAAGTTAAACAGATTGTTAAAAAGTTAAAGAAAAATGGCAAAGAAAAATACCTCTAAGGATTTTCTTCCTTATGAACCAGTAAAAAGATTGATGGACATTGTTTTGGTTTTTATCCTGGCAATTGTTTTTTTTCCTATTTGGATTATGGTACCTTTACTTCTTAAGCTTACTGGTGGTCCGGTTTTCTACAAACATCTTAGAATCGGCAAGGACGGTAAAGAATTCTGGCTTTTTAAGTTCAGAACCATGATACCCAATGCAGATAAATATTTAAAAACAAACCCCGAACTTTTAAAAAAGTTTAAGTCCTGTGACTGGAAACTTGAAGACGATCCCAGAATAACTCCTTTGGGAAAGCTTTTGCGCAATTTAACTATTGACGAATTCCCGCAATTATGGAATGTTTTAAAAGGGGACATGAGTATTGTAGGGCCAAGGGCGTATGTTAAAAAAGAACTTGATGAGCAGACAAAAAAGTACCCTCAGACTAAAAAGTGGATAGAAGAAGTTTTAAAAGTTAAACCAGGAATTACCGGTCCCTGGCAGACATCGGGTAGAAATGAAATTCCTTTTGTAAAACGTGCTAAAATGGATTATAAATATGCTAAGAACTATTCTTTATGGTGGGACCTTAAAATTATTTTTAAAACTCCACCGGCAATGATAAGCAAATGGTAAAATTCAAAACAATCACACAAAAATTGGCTAGTATTAAAAAGGGCTGGTACATCCTGGCAGTTTTTTTAATTGCTTTAATCAGCTTAGGAGTAATCACTTTTCTATCAGTCAATAAAATTAAACAGAGCGCGCAAAAAGCAATGCTTGCAGGACAGCAGGCATATGCTGCATTCAAATCACAAGACTTAGTGAAAGCAAATGAAGAACTTAGAAAAACAAAAACTGAACTTGAACAAACTCAACAAGATTACCAGTCATTAAGCTGGACAAAACATGTTCCCTACATTAAAAACTATTACACAGACGGCAAGCATGCAATTAAGGCTGGTCTTTTAAGTGTTGATGCAGGAATTCAGTTAACCGGAGCAATTAATCCTTATGCTGATGTTTTGGGCTTTCAGGGAGAAGGAACTTTTACTGGAGGCAGTGTTGAAGAAAGATTAGTTAAAATTGTTGAGACTTTAGGCAAGATAACACCGGATGTGGATGAAGCTATTGAAAAACTTTCCCAAGCACAAGCAGAATTTGGGCAAATTGATCCTAATAGATATCCTAAAGAGTTTAGAGGAACAATAATAAGAAAAAGGTTACAGGAGGCTGAAGATCAGTTTGAAGAAACAATAGCCTATTTAGAGGACTTCCAACCCATATTACATACTTTACCGGAAATGCTGGGATATCCTGACGAACGCAAATATTTGGTTATTTTCCAAAATGACGGTGAACTGCGTGCTACGGGTGGTTTTATGACTGCTTATGCAATTTTAAAAGCTGACTCGGGCAAAATTACTGCGGAAGGAAGCAATGACATATACCATTTGGACGAAAAATTTAATAGCAACGTAGATGCTCCAGACCCAATTAAAAGATATTTATTAAGTGCAGATTTAAATGTAGGACTTGTTCCTAACTGGTATTTAAGGGATATGAACCTTTCACCTGACTATAAAGTGTCAATGGATACATTTAATAAATATTATGAACAAGTTCCTGGAGAACCGGAAGTCCAGGGAATAATTGCTATTGACACTAAAATCCTTAAAGATTTAGTTACCTTATTGGGACCACTTGATGTTCCGGGGTACGGTAAATTTACCATGGAGCCAGATGACCGCTGTCATGGTATCCCCAATTTAATCTGTGAACTCGAACACCTAGTTGGCATACCAATTCCTGGAATAAGACAGGATAGAAAAGGTGTTTTAGGCCCAATGATGCAAGCAATCATGCAAAAAGCCATGACTGCACCTACCAGCCACTGGCCGGCATTTTTCAAACTGGCAATACAAAACATGCAGGAAAAACATTTCCTTATGTATTATATGGACGAAACCGAACAGGAAGCGGCTGAAGAGATTAATGCGGCAGGCAGGATTAGCAGCTATGAAGGTGATTATCTGCATATTAATAACAGTAATTTTGGTGGAGCTAAATCAAACTTTTTTGTTGAACAGAAAGTTAAACAGGAAGTTTCGTTTGATAACGGCAGACTAAAAAAGAAACTGGAAATAACATATACCAATCCGGAACCAATGGATAACTGCAACCTGGAAAGAGAGACTGGTCTCTGCTTAAATGGCATTTTAAGGGATTATGTGAGAATTTATGTTCCTAAGGGAAGTGAATTAATTGAATTTTTGGGATCGGAAACCGAACCGCAAACATATCAAGATCTAGACAAACAAGTGTTTGAAGGATTTTTCACTCTTAGAGGAGATGGTGGCAGAGCCAAGTTAGTGGTTGAATACTATCTTCCTGAAAATACTGTTAATCAGAATAACTACAAATTATTGGTGCAGAAACAACCGGGAACAAGAGAAATACCGCATCAGATAATTTTTGACGGCAAGCAAAAAGAAATTAAACTCAATACTGACCAGGAAGTTGTATTTGAAAAATAATTCTTCGTTTAATTAAATATATTTAATATAATTAATTTGGTTTATGAGTAAAACTTACAAAACTCCAGGTATTATTTTAAAGCGCTTTGATTATCAGGAAACAGATCGTGTGCTTACTATATATTCCAAGTATTATGGTAAAATTACGTGCCTGGCTAAGGGCGTGCGCCGTGTCACTTCCAGAAAGCGGGGCAATATTGAACCTTTTACTTTGGCAAACCTTTTTTTATTAAGCAGGCGCGGCTTTGATATTCTTACTGAAGCGGATGCAGTCACTAGCTATCCTGACATTTCTAAGCAATTAAAAAAAACTTTCTGGGGATGGGAAATGTGTGAGCTTGTTGATCAACTGACACCTTATGAACAGGAAAATCAGCAGGTGTTTGATCTTTTAAAAAACTATCTTAAAAAATTGGAAAAGGAAAAAGAATCTTCTGAACTGATCCATCAGTTTAAAATACGCCTCCTTGAGATTCTTGGGTTTGGAGTACCTGTTAAAAAAGACATACGCTCGGTTAATAATCATATTGAAGAAATAATAGAAAAAAGGGTCAACTCAGATTTCCTCTTGAAAAAGCTGTCTATAAATCTATAGAATATAACTTATGGCAGATAAATTAAAAAAAGTAGTTTCATTGGCAAAAAGACGCGGTTTTATTTTCCCGGGTTCTGAAGTATACGGAGGCCTGGCCAATACATATGATTTGGGCCCTTTAGGTGTAGAGCTAAAAAGAAATATCACCAACTTATGGTGGGATGAGTTTGTGCATAATTATCCTGAAATTTACGGTTTGGATACCAGTATTTTAATGAACCCCAAAGTTTGGGAAGCCTCTGGACATACAAAAAGTTTTGCCGACGTGCAACTTGACTGTAAAAACTGCGGGTTAAGGACTCGGGCAGACCATTTAATCGAAGATGCCTTAGAGGATGCTAAGGTTGAAGGTAAAACACCGGAAGAATTAAAAGAAATCATTGATGAAAACAAAATTAAATGTCCGCAGTGTGCTTCTTTTGACTGGACAGAACCGCGTGCATTCAACTTATTATTTAAAACCGAAGTGGGTATTATAAAAGGCAAAAAGAATACTGCATATTTGCGCGGTGAAACTGCACAAGGTATGTTTATCTCATTTAAAAATGTATTAGATTCAATGCAGCCACAGCTTCCTTTTGGTTTGGCGCAAATCGGCAAATCTTTTAGAAACGAAATTACTTTGGGTAAGTTTACCTTCCGAGTACTTGAATTTGATTTGGCTGAGTTTGAATATTTTGTTAGAAAAGAAGAATGGGAAAAATGGTTTGAATTTTGGAAAAGTAAAATTGAAAAATTTGCATATAAATTAGGGATAAAAAAAGAAAATCTTCGCTGGCGTCCGCATACCAGTAATGAACTATCTCATTATTCAAAAAGGACTGAAGATCTGGAATATAAATATCCCTTTGGTTTCAAAGAATGGTTTGCTGTTGCTTACAGAACAGATTTTGATTTAAAAAACCATATGGAAAAATCAGGAACTGATTTGAGATACACTGATCCGCAGACTGGAGACAAATTTATACCGCATGTAGTTGAACCAACGTTTGGTATTACCAGATCTTTGACCACAGTTTTAATAAACGCTTATCATGAAATTGATAAAAGAACTGTTTTAAAACTGCCTCCTGTTTTAGCACCATATAAAATGGCAGTGTTTCCCTTGCTCTCCAATAAACCCGAGCTTGTTAAAAAAGCAAGGGAAGTATACAATGATCTTCGTACTGATTATAATGTGGCTTGGGACGACAGGGGTAATATAGGGAAGAGGTATTACAGCCAAGATGAGATTGGCACTCCCTGGTGTATAACAATAGATTTTGATACTTTAGAAGACCAAGCTGTCACAGTCCGTGACAGAGACACAATGAAACAAGACAGAATTAAAATTGTTAAACTAAAAGATTACTTTCAAAATAAATTAGAAGTTTGATACATAAAGGAGCTCCCATGAAAAAAAATAAAATTTTAATAATTGTATCTTTGCTTTTAGCATTAGGTATTGGTGCTTTCTTTTTATTTAGAAATAATAATGCGCCTGTAGAAGAAACTGAACAGCCAGAAGAAAAAAGACAAGTGCAGAACATCAATACCAAGGCGATAAAGGAAAGACCATATTTAAGTTTAACCCCTTCAGCAAACGGAGGAGAAATCTTTTTAAGCTTAAATAATTATCAAGCACAAATGGCAGAATACGAAATCGAATATCAAGCAGCTAATGATGCCGGTGGAACGATTATCCAAGGCGGGATTGGCAGAATTGATTTAAGTAAAGCAAGTAACCCAACAGAACCAAAAGAATTTTGTTTTTGCTCCCAATCAAAAGGAGTAAAAAAATATGATACTGGAGTATCTGCAGGAAGCTATTTTATTCATTTTTCCGGCGGAGTAGAGGAATACAGTTTAAAAGGAGATTTTACAATCGGCAAATATGCTGATGAAGACAGTGTTTTTACTTCCAGAAACAGCAAAGCAATCTTAGAGATACCACAAAATGAAGTATCTGCTAACACACCAATAATAGTAGCTGATCCTTTAGGTCTTCCCGGAAATATTGATAAAGAAATTGTTGAAGGACCTTATGCATTTTTTGCACCAAGTGGTACAGAAATCAACGAGGCTAATTTAACCATGAGAACAAAAGAGGATACAACTAATTTACAGCTTTATGCATGGAACAATCAAACAGAAGAATGGGAAAAGCTTGAATTTGATACTGAAGACACTACAATAACAGCTGAAGTTGAGATGTTAACTACTTATATTTTAGTTAGGTAAAAAAATAAATTAAAGATCTATTGGTTCGCAAGTTTCTAAACTTCTAACTTTTCCAAGTCTATCTAATAGTTCTGCTTCCCGTTCTGCCCGGGTTTCGTTATCAATCTTTCCTCCAAGAAAGGCAATAACATTGTCAGCTATTTCATCACATATCTCTTGTGCATTAACTTCGTTACTAATATTTTCATTCATTTAAAACACCTCCCAGATTGCACGTACAATTGTTTATTATTCTTCATCAATAACTTCAAATACACCGTCAGGAAACACATCATTACCGTCAATTCTTCTTAACATACCCACGCTTTGTTCACCGTCATTAGTTTCTCTTACCAAAAAAATTGTTAGATTCTCCGGATCTCCCTCTAACAAATGAAGACTTTTAACAGTCCATCTGTTAACAACTGTTTCTTTAACGTCTTTTCCTAGTGCATCGCTAAATATTTCTCTTGCTGTTGGTGACATAAATTTCCTTTCTAAATAGGCAACTTTATTAAATAATTTCTTCCATTAAATCAATTTGTCCGCATTTAAATTCAACTGATCTGCCTAAAAAATAAATTGGCATACCACTTTGTTCATATCTTCCAATGTGGTAGCCAATGATTTCTCCGTCTCGTTCAAGTATGTCTTTAATAAAAAATAGGGAATCGGGAGCTGAAGTGAAATAAAATTCTTGACCAACTGAAGTTTCTTTAAAAATCTCTCCAATAGATGTTGACATTTGTTTACCTTTCCGGGCAGAAGCTTAAAACTATTTTAATCCATTTTTTAGTTTCATGCAAATTATTCTGTTTCTTTTTAACAAAAAAATCTTTAATTATTTTCACAAAAAATATCATAGTGGTGAAATTGCTAAATTTCCTCTTAAATTGCTCCTTGACAACCGTGTGTAAATATATAAGAATGGTAGGTAGTGGTGAAAAGTGGGGAATAAATGTTTATTGGAATATACAAACGATCTTTAGGAACTAAAGGCCGAATGGCAGTTCCCAAAGAATTTCGTAAAAATCTATCAAAGACGGCTGTAATCACAAGAGGATTAGACGGCTGTCTCTTTTTATTTCCTAAAGCCAAGTGGGAAGAGATTGCTTCCAAGCTTAATCAAACACCGTTAACTAGCAGTGATGCACGTTCTTTTGTCAGACTTTTAAGTTATGAAGCTTTTGAAGTGGAATTTGATGCCCAAGGAAGAATTTTGATTCCTGAGGTTTTACGTAATTTTGCCGGATTAAGTGAAAAAGTAATAGTTGCCGGAAGCTTGGAAAGAATTGAAATCTGGGATGGAAATAAATTTGACAAATATCAGGATAGATTGGAAAAAGACAGCGATGAAATCGCAGAAAGAATTACAGAACTTGAAATCAACATCTGATTATCACACACCAGTATTATTACAAGAGACATTACAATATTTAGACGTCAAGCCGGGACATAACTACCTTGACGCTACAGTTGGTGGAGGAGGCCACACTACTGCAATCCTAAATAAAGGAGGAAGGGTTTTGGGGATTGATCAAGATCCTGAAGCTGTTGCTTATTCAAAAAAGCATTTATCCCAAAGCTATAATTCCAATTCTTATTTGATTAAGCAGGCTAACTTTGCTGAGCTTAAGCAGGCAGTAGAAGAAGAAAGCAAGCAAATGAATGTGCAGACATTCAACGGAATCCTTTTTGATTTAGGGGTCTCCTCCCATCAACTAGAATCCAAAAACCGGGGATTCTCCTTTAACAAAGACGCAGATTTGGACATGCGGATGAACCCGCAGCAGGGTAGATCAGCCCAAGAGATTGTTAATAATTTAAACAAGGAGGATCTTTATGAAATTTTTGCTAAATTTGGCGGAGAAGAGCTTTCTTTGCCCATTGCTGAAGCTATTGTTCGAGAGCGAGAAAAGCAACCAATTAAAACTACCGGGCAACTGGCTGAATTGATTAAAGGGGTATATAAACAAGAACACAAAAGAAGAGGTAGACTGCACCCGGCAACAAAAGTATTTCAAGCTTTAAGAATATATGTAAACAAAGAACTTGAGAATTTAAAAAAAGCTTTACCGCAGGCAGTTGAGGTTTTAAAAAAAGAAGGCAGACTAGTGGTTATCAGTTTTCATGAAGGTGAGGACAGAATCGTCAAGCAGTTTTTTAGAAACGAAAAAGAGTTAAAAGAACTAACAAAGAAACCGGTTCGTGCTGACAGGAAAGAAATTATTAAAAACAACCGCGCCAGAAGTGCTAAATTACGAGCAGCAGAAAAAATATGAATAAAAAAAGAATTAACAAAAAACTAAATAAACCAAAGAAAAACTACATTTTTCTAATCTTAATCCTTGTTCTTTTATGTCTAGGCTTGAGTCAAATGTATTTATGCAACCGTCTAGCAGGTTGGGGAGAAAAACTGGGAAAAATTGAAAAACAATCTGCAACACTGGAAGAAGAAAACAAAAAACTTAAAACCAAGTTAATCTCCCAAAGAAACTTAGGTTCTTTGGAAGCTCTTGCCAAGAAAAAAGGATTTGTGGACAATCCGGAAGTATTAAATTTAACTCCCAAAGTCCCTGTGGCTTTGAATCCTTAATATGGATATAAAATGGCGGATCAGAATAGTTTTGCTTTTTTTTCTGCTTTTTACCGGCTTATTAAGCTTTCGCTTGTTTTACTGGCAGGTATTAAAAAGGGATCAACTAGCGCAAATTGCATACGGCCAATATAATGTGGAGAGGAAAATCCCTGCATCCAGGGGAGAAATAATTAGTAAAGACGGATTTCCTTTATCAGCAAACAAGCTTTCTTATCTTTTATATGCTTCATTGGAAAAAATTGAACAAAGTCCAAACAAAATTGCAGAAAAGATTGCTCCTGTAATTTTCAGTGAAAAATTAGATATTGATTTGGAAGCTAGTTCTTCTTCGGATACAGCCAAATTAAACCTGGAAAAAGAAAAAATAATTGAGGAATTAAAAGAAAAAGGAATTCAAGAGCTTGAAAAAATTCTTGAAGAGCGTTTGTCACAAAAAGATATTGTCTGGGCAGCTTTAAAACATCAACTTACTCCCGAACAAAAAGACCAAGTTGAAAAAATGGATATTAAAGGACTAGGATTTGAAGAAGAAAGCTCACGTTTTTATCCGGAAGCTTCAATGTCAGCACATCTATTAGGATTTTTAGGCAAGGACAAAGAAGGTCAGCCTGTGGGATATTTTGGTTTGGAAGGTTTTTATGATCTTGAAATGCGCGGCAGGCCGGGAATTATTAATGAAGAAAAAGATGCAGTCAACCAACCTATATTAATGGGTGGATTTAATACACAAGAAAAAATTGACGGACAGGATTTGAAATTACATTTAGATCGCTCAGTTCAATACATTGTATCTAAATATTTAAAAGAAGGTATTGAAAAATACGGTGCTAAATCCGGTTCAGTTGTAGTAATGGAATCAAAAACCGGTGCTGTTCTGGCAATGAGTTCAATCCCCAGATATGATCCTAATAAATATTACCAAGCAGAAAAGGGTGTTTTTAAAAATCCTGTTATTGCAGAGGCTTATGAACCAGGATCAATATTTAAAGTGCTGGTAATGGCATCAGCTTTGAATGAAAAGCTGATAAGTCCTGAAACAAAATGTCCAATTTGTGACGGGCCAGTTGAAATTGATAAATACCAAATTAAAACATGGAACGAAGAATATCATCCTAATTCAACAATGACGGATGTAATTGTTAACTCGGACAATACAGGGATGGTATATGTGGGGCAAAAATTGGGAATTGATCGATTGTACAGGTACTTAGAAGATTTTGGCCTGGGAGAAAAAACCGGGATAGATTTACAAGAAGAAGTTGCTGCATATATGCGTCCGAAAAAAGAGTGGAGCAAAATTGATTTAGCTACAGCAAGCTTTGGCCAGGGTATTGCAGTAACCCGGATGCAAATGATAAATGCTGTTAATGCAATTGCTAGCGGCGGTATAATTTATGAACCACAGGTTGTTGACGCATTTGATAATGGCAGAGAATCAGTTGATATCCAACCCAGTAAGCTAAAAAGAGTAATTAGTAAAAAAGCCGCAGCGCAAGCAAAAGAAATGATGGTAGCTGCAGTTGAGAAAGGTGATTCCAAATGGGTTAATTTAAAAGATTATCAAGTAGCAGGAAAAACAGGAACAGCGCAAATACCTGTTTCCGGTCATTATGATGAAGAAAAAACTATTGCTTCTTTTGTCGGTTTTGCACCGGCTTACAATCCTAAGTTTACTATGCTGGTTACTTTAAGGGAACCGAGTTCATCTCCATGGGGTTCGGAAACCGCTGCACCTTTGTTTTTTCAGATTGCACAAAAACTTTTGCATCATTATAAGATACAACCAAGATAATAATTTGTTATAATACATCTTATGAAAATTTGTTTAAAAGGACTTAGACATTTCTTTTTGGTCAGATGGCTTAGAAATATATTGCCCAATAAGCTTGTTAATATTTTTTGGCACCTGCCATTGGCTTTTTTAGCTACCCTTGTTTACCGGTTTCCCAGCCGTAAACTAAAAATTATTGGAGTTACCGGAACTGACGGTAAAACTACTACAGCAACTTTGATCGCAGATATTCTAAAAAAAGCAGGTAAAAAAGTTGGGCTAATTACAACAGTTTCTGCTTCAATCGGAAATAAAAAAGTAGCAACCGGTTTACACGTTACCAATCCCAATCCATGGAAACTGCAAAGTCTTTTAAGAGAGTCTGTTAATAACAAGTTGGATTTTGTGCTTTTGGAAGTAACCTCACATGGCCTGGCGCAGAACCGGGTTTTTGGTGTTAGTTTTGATATTGCCGCAATTACCAATGTTACTAAAGAACATCTGGATTACCATAAAACATGGGTAAAATATCTTAAAGCCAAAGCAAAATTGTTTAAAAATGTTAATTATAAAATTTTAAACAAGGATGATAAGTCTTTTGAATACTTACAAAGAATAAAAAAGGGAGAAATTATTAGCTACAGCCTGAATCAAAAAGCAAATGTTACAGCCGATAATATCCAGCTAGGTAAAGCCATTACAAGTTTTGAATATACTTACCAAGACAAATTTGGGTCAAAAGAAAAACAGGAAATTCAAACCAGTTTGATTGGTAAGTTTAATGTTTCCAATATTTTGGCTGCTATTGGAATTGCTAAAGCTTTAGGTATTGATAAGAATTTAATTAAAAAAGGTGTCAAGGATTTTCAGGGAATAGAAGGCCGGATGCAAGAAGTTAAAACAAATAAGGATTTTAAGATTTTTATTGATTTTGCTCATACACCTAATGCAATGGAAAATGCTTTGCTCACTTTAAAAAACACATATCATCCCAATAATTTAATTGTTGTTTTTGGCTGTGCCGGATTAAGGGATAAGCATAAACGGCCGGAAATGGGAAAAATCGCCTGCAAAATAGCTGACGAAATTGTATTGACAGCAGAAGATCCGCGCACAGAAGATTTGAATAAGATCAATCAGCAGATATTAACAGGCTGTAAAAATAAAGACAAAGTAATTAAAGAAAATGACAGGCAGAAAGCTATTGAAATAGCAATTAATCAAATTGCAAAAAAAGATGATATTGTTGCTATCCTTGGAAAAGGACATGAAGAGTCTCTTTGTATTGGTAGAACCGAGCATTCCTGGTCTGATTTAGAAGCTGTTAAAAAAGTTTTAAAAAATAATGGCTAAACCTACAGTCTTGATTTTAGCAGGAGGAATAGGAAAAAGATTCAAGCCTTTGTCTTATGACAAGAGTATTTTCCCTTTTTTGGGTAAACCCCTAATTTATTACCAGCTTGATTTACTTGAGCAATTGGGTTTTGAAAACATCTGTATTGTTTGTAACAAGAATAATTGCAAAACAATCTCAAGCTTAAAAAATAATTTTAATAATTTATCCATTAAAACAGTTGTTCAAGACAAACCCAAAGGAATGGGAGATGCAATTATTAAAGCTTCTGAGAATATTAATAATTCTCTTCTGGTTCTTAACTCAGCCGATATTTTTGACAAAAAACTTTTTCTTAAAATCCTTGATTTAATTAATAAGAAAGATCCCCAAGCAATTGTGCCCGGATATGAAATGAATGGATATTTTCCCGGAGGATATTTAAAAATTAAAAATAATAAGGTAATAGAAATTGTTGAAAAGCCAGGAAAGGGAAAGCAACCCAGCAATCTGGTAAATTTAGTTGTTCATTATTACAAAAACAGCCAATTAATCCTAAAACAGCTAAAAAAGAGTAAAACTCAGAAAGATGATTTGTATGAAAAGGCAATGGATGATTTAATGAAAACAGGAGTTGAGTTTGATTTTGTTAAATACAAAGGAACCTGGGAGTGTTTAAAATACCCGCAACATGTTTTGGATATGATGCAATATTTTTTTGACAACTATTTAAAAAAAGAAATTAAACCAAAAATACCCGCAAACGTTATTGTCTCCGGTAAAGTTTATATTGCAGAAAACGTACGCATCTATGAAGGCGCTGTTATTAAAGGTCCTGTATATATTGGACCTAATTCAGTAGTGGGAAATAATGCTCTGATCCGGGAATCAATCGTAGAATCCGGTTCAGTTGTAGGCAGCAATACTGAAATTGCCAGAAGCTGGGTTGGTAAAAATTGCTGGTTTCACCGCAACTATATTGGCGATTCTGTGATTGATAATAATGTGAGTTTTGGGTCAGGATCTGTAACAGCCAACCTCAGACTTGATGAAAAACCAATTGTAAATAAAAGAAACAAGATGGGAGCAATTATTGGAAAAAATACACGCGTTGGTGTAAACACCAGCACTATGCCCGGTATTAAAATAGGACAGGATTGTTTTGTTTCTCCGGGAATGGTTTTGGATAAAGATTTAAAAGACGGCCGGTTTATCAAGCCGGAAAACACTAAATACAAAGTAGTTAAAAACAAACATAAAATTATTGATAAAAGGAAAGTGGATTTATGAAAAATAAACAAGTAGCAGCAGTAGTTTTAGCGGCCGGAAAAGGCTCACGCATTAATGCAAAAGAAAAAAACAAAGTTATGTTTCCTTTAAACGGAAAACCAATGATTGGTTACACAATTGACACCTTAAAAAAACTGCAATTAAACAAAATTATTGCAGTTATTGGCTTTGCTGCGGATACAGTTAAAAAGTATCTTGGGAAAAGGGTTGAATACGCTGTTCAGGAAAAAAGACTGGGAACCGCACATGCAGTTAAACAAGCTATACCTTTAATACCCGACAATGTTAAATACCTGCTGGTTCTTAATGGCGACGATTCTGCTTTTTATCCTTTTGAAAAGCTGCAGAATTTGATCGATTTTCATAAAAAAGAAAAAAGCAAAGTCACTATTTTGACTGTGCATAAAAACAATCCGTATGGTTATGGAAGGATTATCCGCAACGGGGACCGGACAGTAAAAGCAATTATTGAAGAAAAACATGCAACAAAAGAGCAAAAAAAGATTAAGGAAATTAATACTGCCTGTTATTGTTTTGACTGCAAATATTTACAAAAAATTCTTCCCAAAATCGAAAAAAACTCGCAAAGCAAAGAATACTATTTAACTGAAGCTGTTCAAATTGCAGCTGAACAAAAGCAAAAAGTATCAGCACTAAAACTGGATTCAGAAAAATATTTTCAGGGTATAAATACACATGAACAATGGCAAAAAGCCAATAATTACTTAATAAATAATAAAAATGATTAATAAGAATGAAAAAAATATTTAAAGTAGATAAGCTTATTAATAATAATTTGTTTCACGGATTTTTTAACCGTGAATATGGCAATATCAGTTTTTTTTATGGTGATAAAGAAAATGTCAATAAAAACAGGCAGAAGTTGTGCAAATCAATTGGTATCAAACAAGCAAAATTATGGGAAATGGAGCAAGTACACGGAAGCAGTGTACAAGTGATAAAAAACAAAAAGCAAACACATTTTTTAAAGAAGACTGACGGAATAATAACCGGAATTAAAAACGAGTATTTGTTTTTAAAAAGCGCTGATTGTTTTCCATTAATTTTATATTCACCTGAAAAACAGGTTTTAGCCCTTTTGCATGTAGGCTGGAAAGGCTGTATGCAGCATATTATTGAAAAAGCAATTTTACAGATGCTTAATGAATTTCAGATTAAAGCTAGTACAATTCAAGCAGGTATTGGACCGGGAATTAGAAAGTGCTGTTATAAATTTGCTGATGTTTTTCAAAAAAACCTTCCGGAATGGGATGAATATGTAAGTAAAACAAAAGATAAATATGCAGTTGATTTGCCTGGTTTTATTATTAATTCACTTAGAAAAAGTAATATTGTAGATATTTATGATATTAATATTTGTACAGGTTGCAGCCAGCAGTTTTTTTCCCACTATAAGAGTAAAAAATGTAATAGTAAAAAATTTGATGAGAAAAAAGGGTTGTTTGCAACTGTTACATGTTTAAGATGAAAATTATGGAAAGATTATAAATAAATTATGAATATAATAAAAAAAATTATGAATATATTATGACAAATATGAAAAATATAAAAGAATATAAAAAAATTCATTTTACCGGAATAAAAGGTGTGGGAATGACTGCATTGGCTTTGTGCTGCAAAGATATTGGAATCAAATTAAGCGGTAGTGATATTAAAGAAACTTTTGTGACTGATGCTGTTTTAAGCAAAGCAAACATTGATTGCCAGCCGGGTTTTGATAAAAAAAGAATAATGGATACAGAGCTTTGCATTTTTACCGGAGCACACAGAGGCGAAGAAAATATTGAAGTCCAAGCCGCAAAAAATAGTAATATTCCTGTAATGCCACATGCCGAGGCTTTAGCAAGCTTAATGGAGCATAAAAAAGGTATTTCAGTCTGCGGTGTAGGAGGAAAAACAACTACTACTGCCATGATCAGTACTTTATTTTCATTTGCAGGTTTAAATCCCAGCTATGCTATAGGAGTAGGGGAGATACCTGGGCTGGGGTTTCCAGGTAAATATTCATCAACCGGCAAACATTTTATTGCCGAGGCAGACGAGTATTTTACTTCACCGCAGGATAAGACTCCGCGTTTTATGTACCAAAATCCGGAGACCATAGTTTTGACCAATATAGAGTATGATCATCCTGATGTTTATAAAAATCTTGATCATACTTTGTCTGCATTTGCAAACTTTATTGACAAGCTGCCGGAAAAAGGCAGAATAATAGCTTGTGCTGACAACAAGAATAACAAAAAGCTCTTAAAAAAACTTAATAAAAATAATGTCATTACATACGGATTTTCAGAGAATAGTAACTTTCAAATAATTGAACACCGACAAATCAATAAAAAAAATATTTTTTCACTAAAATGTAAAGAAAAAAATATTTTAATGAAAAATATTGAACTTAATGTACCGGGGAAATTTAATGTTCTTAATGCATCTGCCGCTTTAATAGTGGGACTGGAAAATAATATTGACAAACAAAGCCTTAAAAAAGGCATTGAAGGTTTTAAAGGAACTAAAAGGCGCTTTGAGTTGATCAAACGTTTTAATAATCTTGTTATATATGATGATTATGCGCATCATCCAATGGAAATTGAAAAAACTTTGCAGGCTGCAAAAAAATGGGAAAAGAATAAAGAGATTATTGCCATTTTTCAACCACACACATATTCACGCACTAAAAAGTTTTTAAACGAGTTTAGTAAAAGTTTTAATTCAGCGGATCAAGTAATAATTGTTGATATATATAGTTCATCCAGGGAAGCAAAGGACCCGGAAGTCAGCGGTCAATTGCTGGCCGAAAAAATAAAGGCAAATAATCCACAGACTGTTTATTTGCCCGGAAAAAAGGAATTATGTCACTATCTAGGTAAAAAAGATTTTAAAAATAGCTTAATTTTAACCATGGGTGCCGGGAATATTTTTCTCTGGCATAAAGAAATGATAGAATGTTTGCGCAATAATCATGAGTATTAAAATACAAAAACATATAAGACTAAATAAATTTACTACTTTTGGAATCGGTGGTCCGGCCGACTATTTTTGTGTAGTCCAGAATGAAAAAGAACTTATTGAAGCTTTAAACTGGGCAGACCACAAAGAACTGCCCTATTTTATCCTTGGCTCTGGCTCTAACCTTTTAGTTAGTGATCACGGCATGAAAGGATTGGTTATCAAACTGAATAATAAAGATTATCAAATAGATAATCGTCTGGTTGTTGCTGATTCCGGACTCCGTTGGGGAGAATTAGTACAAATCTGCAAGCAAAATTCATTGTCAGGACTTGAGTTTACTATCGGCATCCCCGGAAGCGTTGGAGGTGGAGTAGTTATGAACTGCGGTGTTAAAGATAGGGAGATAAAAGATGTTTTAAAGCGCGTAAAAATTTATGATCAGAATAAAGAAAGTTATTGGTTGAATAAAAAAGACTGCGAATTTGGCTACCGCAGGAGTAGGTTTAGTAAAACAAAGGAAATTATTTTAAAAGCAGAATTTAAACTAAGCAAAAAAGACCCAAAACTAATTCAAAAAAATATTAAAAAACATTTGCATACAAGAAAAAAACAACCCCCAGGTTTAAGTGCCGGTAGTATTTTTAAAAATCCCCAGGGAGATTATGCCGGACGCTTAATTGAAAAAACGGGTTTAAAAGGCAAGCAGATCGGAGATGTGAAAGTGAGTGAAGAACATGCCAACTTTATAATTAACAATGGTGAAGGTAAAGCCGCAGACGTGATTGAGTTGATTAATTTAATAAAAAAAGCAGTTAAAAATAAGTTTTCTCTTGAATTAGAAAAAGAAATTAAAATAGTAGGGAGGTTTTGATGTCAAAGTTTGTAATTAAAGGTAAGTCGTCTTTAAAAGGTGTTGTTCGTTTGGGAGGCGCAAAAAACGCTTCATTTAAATTAATGATTGCTTCTCTTTTGTGTAAAGGTGAAAATCGGTTATTAAATTTTTCCCGGATCGGTTCAGTTGCTATTACCAGAAATATTATTCAAGCGTTAGGTGGGAAGGTAAGGTCGCACGGGGAAAGAACCTTATTTATTAATGCTACTGAATTAAATAAATTTGAATTGCCTGTTGAACTAAGCGATAAAACCCGGGCAACTACTATGTTTGCTGGACCGCTCTTAGCCAGATTTGGCAAAGCTGTTCTTCCAATCCCGGGTGGTGATAAACTTGGTTCGCGGCCTTTGCAAAGACATTTTAATGGTTTAAAACAGATGAACGTTGAAGTAAATTTTGCAAACGGTGCTTATATTCTTCAAACAGACAAGCTGATAGGGACAGAATATTGTTTTCCTAAAAACACACATACAGGAACAGAAACATTGGTTATGGCAGCTGTTTGTGCAAAAGGTAAAACAACTTTGAAAAATACAGCTGAAGAGCCAGAAGTGGATGATTTAATCGAGTTTTTAAACAAGATGGGAGCAAAAATTAATAGGCAAAATAGAACTATTACTATACAAGGGTTAGCGCTTGACAACTTGCATCCAACCATTCATTCTGTTGTTCCTGATAGAAATGAAGCTGTCACCTATGCATGTGCTGCTTTAGGAACACAAGGTGACGTGATTGTGGAAAATGCCATACCAAAACATTTACAGGCTTTTTTAACAAAGGTTGAACAAGCCGGAGGAAATTATGAAATCGGTGACTACGGAATACGTTTTTATGCTGATAAACAGTTAAAGGCAACTGATATTGTTACTCAGCCTCATCCCGGTTTTATGACCGACTGGCAGCCTTTATGGGGAACTTTAATGACCCAAGCAAAAGGAACATCAGAAATTGTTGAAGCTATATTTCCTTCACGTTTTGGCTATGCAGAACAGCTGATAAAAATGGGTGCAAAAATTGATTTTTATAATCCGGATGTTAAAAACCCAAAATCTTTTTATAATTTTGATTTAGAAGACGATAAAAAAGAATTTAAGCATGGTATACGCATTATTGGACCGCGGCAATTAAAAGGGATTAAGACACGGGTTGCTAATTTACGCGCAGGTGCAACATTGACTTTAGCGGCAATGATGGCGGAAGGTGAAACAATTCTTACCAATATTGCTCAAATAGATAGGGGTTATGAAAATCTTGATCGTAGATTATTAAGATTGGGAGCAAATATTAAACGGGTATGAAAAAGAAAAATATTGTTACTATTGGTGGCGGAACAGGCAGCTATGTACTTTTACAAGGTCTAAAAAAGCATAAACTAAATATTACTGCAGTAGTTACTGTTGCTGACAGCGGTGGTTCAACCGGAAGACTGCGTTCCGAATTTGGTTTTTTACCTGTAGGTGATATCCGCCAATGCATTGCAGCTCTAGCTGACGAGGGTGAAGAGGAGTATGTAAGAAAACTGCTTTTATACAGGTTTAGCAAGGGAAAAGGACTTAAAGGACACAATCTTGGCAATTTAATTTTAACTGCATTGCAGGATATGACCGGTTCAGAACAAAAAGCAATTGCAATTGCTTCCCGGATTTTTCAGCTGCAAGGTAAAGTTTTACCAATTAGCTTAAAAAATATTGATCTAGTGGCTGAATATAATGACGGAACCAGGTTAATAGGTGAACATAAAATTGATGAACCTAAGTTCGGCGGCGGAAAAGAGATTATCAATCTGACAACTAAACCAAAAGCAGAGATATATTTAAAAACTAAAAAAGCAATTGAAAACGCGGATTTGATTGTTTTGGGACCAGGAGATTTGTATACCAGTATTCTACCTAATTTGGTAATTAATGGGGCAAAAAAAACCATTAATAATAGCAGGGCAGAGATTGTATATATTGTTAATTTAATGACGCGGTACAGCCAGACTCCTGGATTTACAGCAAAAAAACATGTTGAAGAAATTAAAAAATATTTAGATAAATATCCTGATTATATTTTTATTAACACGAAAAAAATACCCGTAGATTTTTTGGAAAAATACAAAAAACAACAGAGTGTTCCGGTAAAAGATGATTTGGATAATCATGATTTCATGGTAATAAGAGGCGCATTTTTGAAAAATGAAATTGTCAAGAAAAAAAAAGGGGACAGTTTACAGCGCAGCTTTTTAAGACACGACAGTAATAAATTGGCAGATAAAATTGTTGGAATAATTAAAGAATGAATAATTTAATTGTATTACACGGCTGGGCAAGCAAACCTAAAAATTGGGATAAGTTTAAACAAGTATTTGACAAGAATAATTTAAATATTTATATTCCCCAACTACCCGGATTTAAAAAAGAGTTAAAAAGACCTTGGACTTTGGATGATTATTGTTTATGGTTAAACAATTATATTGAACATCAAAAAATTGATAATGTTATACTTCTGGGACATTCTTTTGGCGGAAGAATTGCTGTAAGTTTTTGTTCTCTTTACCCGGATAAAGTTAAAAAATTAATTCTTGTTAACAGTGCGGGTATTGTTGAAAATAGTTTGAAAAAAGTTATTTTCCAATATCTAGCAAAAATTGGCGGATATTTATTTAGCTTGCCTTTACTTGTTAGTTTAAAAAAAAGCGCTCGCTGGCTGTTGTATAAACTGGCGCGTGAAAAAGATTATTACCAGGCTTCTGAAGTTATGAAAAAAACTATGCAGCTTATTATTAATTTTGATCTAAGAAATGACGCAGAAAAAATTGAAATTCCGGTTTTACTAATCTGGGGCAGAGAAGATAAGTTAACCCCTTTGAGATACGGAAGGATATTTGCTGACAAAATAAGCAATTCCGTTTTGAAAGTTTTTTCCGGACAGGGACACGGATTGCCAGTTAAAAATCCTCATTTAATAAAAAAAGATATTTTAAGTTTTATAAATAAAAAATGAATTATTTTGTAAATAATTATTTTATAAATATTGAACTCGGAAAATTAATAATATTCCTTTTTATCGGACTAAACAGCTTTAAATTAATTACCAACACTCTTTACAATTTTTATTTATGGCAGATCAAGGAATATCGTTTTGACCGTTTAAAAAGTCATTTTGAGATTCCGCAAAACAAGTGGTTTTTTCTATCCCAGCTTAATTTTTTTTATTTTAATAATTTTAAGTATCCCAAAATTACTTTAAGAATATTACTTTCTTTGGGTGCTTTGCTTGTGATAAATTACCATTTATTCTTTTTTATACTTGAACAAATATTTTCTTTTATTTCCCACTATGTAGATGTTTATGCTATGATTTTGATTAGCTTACTTTGTTTAAATTTATTAAACTTCTTAATTGTTTCGCTTTTAATTTTTTTATTTAATCTTATAACTGCACCTTTTAAATGTCTGGTTGTAATGTTAGCTAAAAACAAACTAGATAAATACAGATCAAATCTGAAAATAATTGGAATAACCGGTAGCTACGGAAAAACTTCTACTAAAGAAATTGTTTCCCACGTCCTGTCAAGTAAATATCAGGTGCTTAAAACACCGCATAATTGGAATACTAATTTGGGAATATCTAAAACAATTCTTGCGAATTTAAATAGTAAGCATCAAGTTTTTGTAGCAGAAATCGGTGCTTATAAAAAAGGAGAAATTAAAAGTATTTGTGCTTGGCTTAAACCTGATATTGGTATTCTCACCGGTATAAATAAACAGCACTTGTCACTTTTTGGTAGTTTAGAAAATACTCAAAAAGCTAAATCTGAACTAATTGATTCACTTGATAAAAATGGCTTAGCTTTTTTTAATGTCAGTAATAATTATGTCAAACAGTTAATGAAAAAAATTGAAGATATTGAAAAAGTAGCTTACGGAAAAACTATTATAAAAAATTATAAAACTAATTTGGCTGGAGAATTTCAGCAGATTAATATTGATGCTGCTTTTAAACTAGCAAGGAAAATGAATATAAAAGAAAAAGTAATCAACAAAAGTCTACAGTCAATACCATACACTCCTTATATGCTGCAAATTAAAAAAGGCAGGCAGGGAGTTAAGTTAATTGACGATTCATACAACAGCAATCCTGACGGATTTTTATCAGCCTTGAAAATCTTGAATAAGAGACCGGAAGATAAAAAAATAGTCTTGACGCCGGGTATTATTGAGCTGGGTAAAAGCAGTGAAAAAACTCATAAATTAATAAATAAGAAATTAAATAGTAGTGCGGACAAAGTAATTCTGACTAAAAAGAATTTTGCACAATATATTGAAGCAGAAGTGATAACAAATCCCCAAAAGATTATTCATAGGATAAAGAAATATTGTAATCCAAATACTGTTATCCTTCTTGAAGGCAGGATATACAAAAGCGTTAAAGAATTTCTCTTAAAAAATGAATAATATTCTAATTTCTTTATCCCCAAATACAAGTAAAGAAGATGTAAGTCTGGCTTGCAAAAGGATCTTTAAACCCAGCTTATGGAAAAAAGGGGAGAGTATTCAAAAGCTGGAGAACAAAATCAAGAATTTCTTTACATTTGGATATGCAATATCTTTTAACAGCGGAAGAAGCGCACTTTTTGTTATTTTAAAAGCTTTGGGAATTAATTCTGGTGATGAAGTTATTATTCAACCGTTTACATGTGTTGCAGTTCCTAACGCTGTTATTTGGACAGGAGCAAACCCTGTTTATGCAGACATTAGTAAAAATAGCTTTAATATCAGTCCTAAACAAATTAAAAAAAAGATAACTTCTAAAACAAAAGCTGTTATTGTCCAGCATACTTTTGGTCAGCCGGCTGCAATTGATGAAATTAGAAAAATCTGTGATAAGAAGAAATTGTTTTTAGTAGAGGATTGTGCTCATTGTTTAGGACAGAAATATAAGGGAAGACTATTGGGTTCATTTGGCGATGCTGCTATGCTTTCTTTTGGCCGGGATAAAGTTGTCTCCTCAGTTTTTGGCGGAATGGCGATCACAAATATTAAAAAAATCGGAACAAAAATTAGAAAATATCAGCAAGAATTAGCTTATCCTAATGATTTTTGGATATTTCAGCAGCTTTTACATCCTGTAGCTTTTTACTTAATTAAACCTCTTTATAATTTACCTTTTAAAAGTAAATTTACTTTCGGCAAGTTAATTCTTTTTATTTTACAAAAATTAAAACTGCTTTCTTTTCCTGTTTGTCAATGTGAAAAAGTTGGAAAGAAACCTGATATGTTTCCAAAAAAGCTTCCAAATGCAATGGCAAGTCTGGTAATAAAACAGTTTAATAAAATTGATGAAATGAACAAAAAAAGAAGAAAAATAGTAAAAAGTTATTTAAATCAACTTCAAAATGGAATTTATAAGAGTAATAATACGCTTTTACGATTTCCTTATCTAACCAGTTCTCCAGAAGAACTAATTGATTTAGCAAAAAATAAGGGGATCTTATTGGGAAACTGGTATCGACCGGTAATTGCACCTCAAAATGTGAATTTAAACAAGGTTGGTTATAAAAAAGGCACTTGCCCAAGAGCCGAAAAAGCAAGCAGAGAAATTGTTAATCTGCCAACATATCCGGGATTAAAAAATATACAAATTAGTGAGATAATATATTTAATTAAATGCTGGCAGCAAAAAAAGTAAACTCCAAACAAAAATGGGAAGACTTTATCCTTAATCATCCACAGGGCAGTTTTTTGCAGTCCTGGAACTGGGGAGAATTTCACAAAAAAATTGATAATAAGATCTTTAGAATCGGCTATTATAAAGACAATAAATTAGATGGTGTCTCCTTATTGATTAAAGAAGAGGCTAAGAGAGGCAATTACTTACAATGCCCTGCCGGACCGCTTTTTAAAACAAATTTTAAAAATAATTTTGAACATTTTGTTAATGAAATTAAAAAATTGGGTAAAAAAGAACGAGTAAATTTTGTCCGCGTAAGACCACAGCTAATCGAAAGTAAAGCAAATAAAAAGTTATTTAAAAATAATGGTTTTATTTCCGCACCTATGCACTTGCATGCTGAAAATACG
The DNA here is from genome assembly GCA_964430265.1 of uncultured Pseudomonadales bacterium. Classification (GTDB taxonomy): domain Bacteria; phylum Patescibacteriota; class Microgenomatia; order UBA1400; family CAYXSR01; genus CAYSEI01. Next base: position 342,000 of record CAYSEI010000001.1, on the reverse strand, counting down.
TGGCAACTAAAGCTGGACAGGAAAGCAAAAGTACTTTTGAATAATATGCGCAAGAGCCGGCGTTATGAAATTCGTAAAGCTAAAAGGGACGGAGTCAAAATTGTTAAAAGTATTGACCCTAATGATATTGACCTGCTATACAAACTGCAGCTTAAAACTGCCAAACGCCAAGATTTTGTACCTTTCCCCTGTAGTTTTATGAAAGAGCAATTTAAGGTTTTTGTTAAAGATAATCAAGCCAAATTGTATAAGGCAATTTATAAAGATAAGCTTTTGGCTATCTCAATGTTTATCTTTTATAACCAGGAAGCTGTATATCATTATTCAGCAACTGCCAATATTATGCGTAGTGTACCTAGTGCACAAAGAATCCTTTGGGAAGCGATATTGGAAGCAAAAGAACGTGATTTTAATTTTTTTAATTTCTGGGGAATAGCACCTAAAGACAGAGAAAAAAACCACCGTTTTTCCGGCGTTACCTTTTTTAAAAAAGGTTTTGGTGGTAAAAGAGTTGATTATCTTCATGCTCAGGACTTACCAATTAATTTTTTATACTGGCCAACTTATGCTTTTGAATCATTTAGAAAGTGGAAAAGGGGACTATGAATAAAATATATGCTCATCCTAAATATTATGAAATTGCTTTTAGTTTTGTTGATATTAAAAAACAAATTGATTTGCTAGAAAAGTTTTTAAACAAGCATTCGGAAGTTAAAGTCAAAAGGGTTTTGGATATCGGCTGCGGCCCAAGCCTTCAATTAAGGGAGTTTGTACACCGCGGATATCAAGGAATTGGCATGGATATCTGTAAACCAATGCTTGAATATTTAACTAAAAAAGCAAAACATGAAAACTTAGAGATTAAGACTTTGTGTGCTGATATGACAGATTTTAATTTTAAAAAGAAAGTTGATCTGGCATTAATTATGATGGGTACAATCGGAGATTTTAAAAGCAATCAGGATTTGTATAAACATTTGACTTGTGTCGGAAATGCACTTAAAAAAGGAGGCCTGTATATTATCGAGAATGCTACACTTGATTGGCGACCAAAAACTATTTTAAAACCGCAAATTTGGACAATAGAAAAAAACAACATTAAAGTGAAAACAACTTTTAAACTGGAGATTTTGGATTTAGTTAAGCAAGAACTTTTGGAAACACTGGAAATAAAAATCACTGACGGCAACAAGAAAAAAGAATTTGTTGAAAAAAGCAGAAGAAAGTTGATTTTCCCCCAAGAATTTATGGAAATTGTTAATAAGACAAATAAATTTAAGCTATTAGGTTATTTTAAGAAAAGTAGTGAGATTGTAAAAATGAAAAAAGCAAATAATAGCAACTATTTGCTTTTAAAAAAAGTATAAGTGTTTTTACTTAATTCTTACATAAATATAACAAGTTATTTAATTATTATAGTTATATTATTGATATATAGTTAAAAAAATTAATAATATATAGTTAAAAATAATAAAGATTAAAGGAGATATATGAAAAAAGGACAAGGTATTATTTGGTTTATAATCGGGATTGTTTTTGTTGCAGGTTTAATAGGTGCATTTATATATTTTGACCGGCAAAACCAAAATGGTTCTGAAATTGCCGCTCCAGTTGTCAGTCCTACTGCCAAACCTAGTCCAAAGGAGTCAATTTTACCCGATAAAGATATGCAAGAGCTTCCGGATGGATGGACACGTGCTTTTGATGGAGCATTTAATTACCAGTTTGCTTATCCTGAAGATTGGACATTAAGGCCTGCAACAAGCAGAAACGGAGAATCAGCAGTTTACAGTTTTGATCCAGAGGATACACCCGATACTGGTGGAATTCCTATGGAGAAATTAAAAATTGCGGTTGTGTATTTTCCTGAAGAAGACGAAAGGGAGATTACTTTTGACAATATAGAATCTGAAACTGAATTAGTTGTTGACGGGTTTAATGCTACACAATATGTTACATCAGGTGCTATGGGAGGAAGTGTTTCAACTTTGATTGAAATGGATCAAGGCAAATATTTGCTTTCCGCTTACCCACCTGACAGTGAGCTGCTTGAAGTTTATGACGAATTTCTAAATTATATTGATCTTGACCGATCCGAACCGGTTGATTTTGTATCGCCTGAACTATCAGAAACAGTGAGTTCACCTTTAAACATAAATGCTGCTGCTAAGGGAAATTGGTTTTTTGAAGCACAAATTTCTTTGTCATTAGTTACTTTAAATGGTGAAAATCTTGTTAGTACTACAGCTGCTACACAGGAAGACTGGATGACAGAAAATCTTGTAACATTTGATACAGAAATGGAATTTAGCTTACCGGAAGAGAATTATGGGTTTGTTAAAGTAGATAAATCCAATCCTTCAGGTATGCCGCAAAACGCAAACAGCTTTTTTTGGCCGGTGGAATTTTAATTTTAACTTTTATTTTTAATAGCGTATATGAAGCGTAAAAAAGCTTTTGTTTCATTAGGTATTTACTTCAAACTTTTTAAGAAATATAATGATAATTAGATTATCCATTTAAAGGTGCTAATGAAGCTTAAAGAAGAGTTAAAACATCATAAATGGCTAATAATTTCACTTCTAGGACTTTGCATATCATTTTTTATTTCCATCTTTCTAATTACCAGTATGTACATTGGTAAAGGTGTAAAAAGAGAATGTAATTATGCAAAGGAAAAATACCAAGGTGATTGTGTCCAAGCTTTAATAAAAGTAATTCAAGAGGAAAAAAACGGTTTTGTTAAAAGAAATTATGCTATCTGGGCTTTAGGCCAGATGGGGGATAAAAGGGCACTCCCTGTTTTAAAATCGTATTATACTGCTAGAATTCCGGAAAAAGAACCATATCATAAAGGAATCAGCCAATATGAATTAAGAAAAGCAATTAATTTAATTGAATCAGGAAAAAATATTTCTGCTATTGTCTGGAGAAAATAGAATTTGCTTAGTTTAACTGCAGTTGTTAAACTGTTTTTAATAATAATTTTTTTATATTAATATAAAAATTTCTAGAGGAAAAAATGAAAATAAAAAATACTTTTATAATATTAACTACAATTACTTTTTGTTTAATCTCGGTTTTTTCAGTTTCCAATGTTTATGCTCAAACTCCGGAAAAAGTAATATCTGCTGGACTTAAGCCAGGAGATACTTTTTACTTTCTTGATAATTTTATGGAAAGTATGAGTTTACTTATTACCAGAAACCCGAAAAAAAGATTGGAAAAATTAATTGAATATGCAGATGAAAAAGCAGATGAAGTAAATAAACTTGGTAATGAAAAAGCGGTTTCAGCTGTTGAGCGCTATAATAAGTATGTTTCAGAATTTCCTCAGGCATTAGAAAAAGCAGAGGAAAAAGGTATTAATACTGATGATCTGACTGAAAAATTTAGTGAAAACTCATTGAAACATTTGGAGGTTTTATCCCGCGTTTATGAACAAGTGCCTAGTCAAGCTCAATCAGCAATCAGACAAGCAATCCAAAATTCAGAAAAAAGCCATGAGGCCTCTGTTCAAAGAATAAGAGAAAGAATGGAAATTAGAGAACAAAATGAGGCCGGAGAACAGCAGGGAGTAACTGAACAAGAAAGAATTAGGGAGGAAAATCAAATTTCCACTCCTTCCGGAAACATGCAGAATCAAAGTGCAACACCATCCTCAAACAAAAGTATGCCGGGAAATAATCCAAGAGAAATGGAAGCAACTCCCAGTTCAGTGATGCAAAATATGCAAACACCACAGTCACAGGGAAAGCAAATTAACAACTCACAAGTAAATCCTGTTCCAAATAATCTGCAACAGGATCGTTAAATATGTTATACTCTAATTTATGAAATATACAGTTAAACATCCGGACCAGAGAGTAGGCGTTTTTGTTGACGCATCCAATTTATACTTTTCTGCTCAAAACTTGTATCACGATAATGTTGATTTTAGAGAATTGCTAAAAAAAGGCGTTTCCAATCGCAGATTAGTAAGAGCTTTTGCTTATGTTGTTGAAAGCGACACCAAAGAGGAAAAAGAGTTTTACAAGGTATTGGATAATCTTGGATATGAAGTCCGCAGAAAACCGCTTAAGATTTTTAAAAGCGGTCAAAAAAAAGGTGATTGGGATGTTGGTTTAACAATTGACGTAGTCAGACTTTTACCGGTTTTGGATGTTGTAGTTTTAATTTCCGGAGACGGAGATTATGTTGATTTACTTGATTATGTCAGGGGACACGGCAGAAGGACTGAAGTGATTGCATTTAAGAAAACTACTTCTAAAGAATTACTTGAAGAGGCTGATGAATTTACTGATCTGGGCGATAACCCCAAAAAGTATTTGATCTCCCATTAATTTAATTAGTTAAATCTCTTTAATGAACTTTTACGATAAACGTTTTATTACTATTTTTGTTATTCAAATAACAGAAGTCCTGGGTTTTTCTTTAATTTTACCTTTTTTACCTTACTATGCAACCAATCTGGGTGCTTCACCATTTAAGGTTAGTTTAATTCTTAGTACATTTTCTTTGTTTCAGTTTTTTTCCGCACCGATAATGGGTAGGCTAAGTGACAGTTACGGCAGAAGACCATTATTGATTATATCTCAGTTGTCTACTTTTATTAGTTTCCTTGTACTGGGATTTTCCAATTCTTTGTTTTGGATTTTTACTTCCCGGATTATAGACGGACTTTTAGGAAGCAACTTTTCTATTGCGCAAGCTTATTTAAGCGATATTTCAGCAGAAGAGAACAGAAGCAAGGTTTTTGGATATAGTGGTGTTGCTTTTGGATTGGGATTCTTGGTTGGACCGGCTATAGGCGGTTTTTTATCACAATTTGGATATTCAGTGCCTTCCTTTTTAGCAGCTTTTATTTCCCTTATTACTATATTGATTACCTGGTTTTTTCTACCCGAAACTATTGAAAAACAAAGAGAATTTAAACTACAAGTTAGAGATATATTTAAATTAAAGGAGTTTAAGAAGTTTTTGTTTGATTCAAAAGCCTCCTGTACTCTTTGGCAATATTTTACCTACAATCTTGCGCATGTGATTTGGGTCAGTAATTTTGCTCTCTTTGCTCAAGCTAAGGTTGGGGCTAATGCACAAAATATCGGCTGGCTTTTAGCATATATTGGTTTAATCAGTATTATTTTCCGGGGATTTTTACTGCAAAAACTTTTAAAGTTTGTTTCCGAAGAAAAACTGCGTTTTTTGGGTATTTTATCTTTAATGATTGGATTACTGAGTGCTGCTTTTATTAATAAGTTTTGGCAGCTTCCTGTTGTAATGGCTTTTTTTTCTATGGGAACAGGTTTGACCCGGCCTTTAATAATGGGTGCAATTTCTAAAACAGAAGCTTCACGCTATCAAGGCTCGTTAATGGGTGTTGCTTCATCTTTGGGTAGCCTTGCCCAGATAATTGGTCCTCTAGTGGGTGGATATTTATTAAATAATTATTCCACAAATTCCGTGAGTATTGCTGCTTTTTCTGTTATTTCATTCGGCTTATTGCTTTTTCTATTAAGCTGTAGAGCTTTAAAAAAGATTAGAATAAATCTATAATAGGGTTATGGGAAGTTCAATTGCGATCCTATTAGGCTTATTAATATTCTCTTTTATTGTCACCAGTATCTGTATTGTTCCTTTTATAAATCTGTTGTATAAGTTTAGAATGACACGCAGAGAACAGAAAACAAAGGATTTTCAGGGCAATCCCACCCCAATATTTGATAAATTCCACTCCCATAAAGCAGGAACTCCTGTTGGTGGCGGATTTTTGATAGTTTTAATTGTCTCCATATTATTTGCTATTCTTTTTCCTCTCGGAAAGTATTTTGGCATATTTGTAACCCATGTTTATCCGGTAATGGAGGAAGTTAATATTATCTTTTTTACTTTTTTGTCTTTTGCCTTGTTAGGCTTGTATGACGATATTATGAAGTTTTTTGGCTTTCAAAGAAATGGTTTTTTCGGGTTGCGCATGCGACATAAGTTTTTAATCCAATGGATTCTGGCAATTATTATCGCTTTGCTCCTTTACCAAAACCTGGGGATTGATATTTTTTACATCCCTTTTATTGGCGTACTGCATTTAGGTATTTTTTATATTCCTTTAGCCGCTTTTATTATTGTTTCTTTTACTAATGCAGTCAATATTACCGATGGTTTGGACGGTCTTGCAAGTGGATTATTAATGATCTGCTTATTTGCTTTTTGGATGCTCTCTGCTTCCATCCTAGATACCCCCTTATCCTTTTTTATTGCGATATGGATTGGCTCTTTAATTGCTTTTTTGTATTTTAATGTTTATCCTGCACGTATCTGGCTTGGAGACGTAGGCTCTTTAGCCTTCGGTGCAACTCTGGCAGTAATCGGCCTGCTTTTGGGCAAAATAATGGCTTTGGTAATTATTGGCGGTATTTTTATTGCCGAGATTTTTTCCTCATTTGCCCAAATTGTTTATAAAAAGTTGCGGAAAAAAAAGCTTTTCCCCGTTGCCCCTTTTCATTTATGGCTGCAATATAAAGGCTGGGAAGAACCCAAAATAGTAATGCGGGCTTGGCTAGCAGGTATTATGCTAGCGCTTTTTGGGTTTTGGTTGGCACTTGTTTAATTGTTATGATTAATAACCCAATTGGAATTTTTGACTCCGGTATTGGCGGTCTCTCCATTTTTAAAGCAATACATAAACTTTTGCCAAAAGAAAACATTATTTACCTTGCTGACGAAAACAACTTTCCTTATGGAGATAAAAGTGTTTCCAATTTAAAAAAAATTGCCCTTAAAAATGCTCAATTTTTAATAGAAAAGAATTGTAAATTAATTGTTGTTGCTTGTAACACATTAACAGTTAATGCAATTAAGCGTCTGCGCAGTAAGTTTTCTGTTCCTTTTGTGGGAATAGAACCAGCAGTAAAACCTGCAGCAGCAATTACGGACAATAATAGTATTCTTGTGCTTTCCAGTCCCAAAGCAACAGAAAGCAATAAATTAAAAAGCTTAATTCATGATTATGCTTCAGATGTTAATGTATATAATTTGGGTTGCCTTGGTTTGGTAAATGCAATTGAATCCGAGAGTGGAGTAGAGCAGGCTTTAAAAGATTGTATTCCCGGAGATATTAGGAATAAAGTTGATACTGTTGTCTTGGGCTGTACACATTTTGGATTGGTGGAAAAAGAGATTGGTGATTTTTTTGGCAGTAATGTAAAACTTATTGATCCCGGGCTTGCTGTTGCCAAACAAGTTAAAAGAATTTTAACTCAAGAAAAGGATGTAGGACTTAACAGTAAAAAACAGGAAAAATCTACTGTCTTGTTTTATAATACTCTTAGGCAAGTCAAAAAAATGGGTTATGATTTTAAAAAGGTCAATATATGAATGCATACCAAAGGTTTGAAAATGATTTTAAAAATAAGAAAGTTTTAATTCTTGGTTTGGGTTTGTTGGGTAAAGGAGTTAAAGATACACGTTTTTTTGCTGAGGCGGGTGCAGATGTTGTTGTTAGTGATTTAAAAACTGAAGCAGAATTAAAATCCTCAATTGAAAAACTTGCTGATTTAAACCTGCGTTTTGTTCTGGGTAAACATAGAAAAGAAGATATTGAAGCATGTGATTTTGTTTTACGTAATCCCGGAGTACCGATTAGCTCTCCTTACTTGGAATACGCCAGAAAAATTGGCAAACCCATTCTTATGAGCGATGCTTTGTTTGTAAAGTATTTTGGCAGGAAAAATGTTATTGGAATTACCGGTACAAGAGGAAAAACAACTACTGCTTCTTTGCTTTATCATATTTTAAAAAAATCCGGTAAACAAGTGGAATTAAGCGGCAACATACCTGGGAAATCCGCATTGACTCTTTTGAAAAATATTGATCCTCAAACCCTGGTTGTTATGGAGCTTTCATCTTGGCAGCTTCAAGGATTTGCAAGCTTTAAACTTAGCCCGCATATTTCCGTAATCACCACCATTTACGAAGATCATCTTAACCGGTATCCTTCAATGAGAAAATATATTAAGGATAAGAAGGTCATTTACCGGTTTCAAAAACAAGATGATTTTTTACTTTTGAATAAGGATTTCAAAGAGATGAAAGAATTTGCTAAAGAAACTAATTCTAAAGTTGTTTGGTTTAATAGAAATCTTGTTTCTTCTAATTGGGAAAGGCATTTAAAAGGAGAACATAATAGGGAAAATATCGCTGCTGCAGTTAAAACTGCTGAAATATTAGGCTTTTCAAAGAATAATATTAAAAAAGCTGTAGCTAATTTTCATCCTGTAAAACACCGGTTGCAGAAAGTTGCGGATATTAAGGGTGTAGAATATATAAACGATACAACTTCAACTACTCCGGCAGCCGGAAATGCCGCTTTAAGAGCTATTGATAAACCTATTATCTTAATTGCTGGTGGCGCAAGTAAAAACCTTGACCTCAGCAGGTTTGCCAAAGAAATTAGTATACAGGTAAAAGGCGTTATTCTTTTAAAAGGTTCGGCTACAAAAGAGTTGAAGGATTTAATCAACAAAAATACCAATAAAAATATTGACTGGGGTGAATTTTATAATTTTAAAAAAGCTGTTTTATTTGCTAGTAAAAAGGCAGAAAAAGGAGATGTTGTTCTTTTGTCTCCCGGTTGTGCATCTTTTGGTATGTTTGTTAATGAGTTTGACCGCGGAAATCAATTTATAAAAGTAGTTAATGAGTTAAAAAATGCAAGTTAAATCTGCTTCCCACATTGATTGGAGTTTATTAACTTTAGTAATTATTGCTACTTTGGTCGGCGTGGTTATGGTTTATAATGCATCTGTTGCCGAAGCTGTCAGGGATTTTGGTGATAAATACCATTATTTAAAGATGCAGTCCCTTTGGGCTTTAGTAGGTTTTGCTTCATTAATGTTTTTTACAATTATACCGATTTCCCTGCTAAAAAAACTTTCCGTACCTTTGTTTCTAATTAACATGTTTCTGATCTTAATTACTTTAATCCCGGGTATAGGTGTTCAGACAAAAGGTGCAAGACGCTGGATAAATCTTGGTTTTTTTAATCTGCAACCAACTGAATCAATTAAACTAACTTTTAGTTTGTATTTGTCAAATTGGCTTCAGAAAAAGCGCAGTTTTGGTCATTTTCTGAGTTTAATTTTTGTCATTGCTTTTTTGATTATGCTTCAACCTGATTTAGGAACAACCGTAGTAATTATTGGAATTGCTACCTTGGTCTATTTTTTAAGCGGCGGTTCTGTTTTACATTTACTAGCTTTGGGTATTTTAGGCTTAGTTGCTGGAATGGGTTTGATTTTTTCATCAGATTATCGTAAACAAAGATTCCTTACTTTTTTAAACCCTACCAGTGATCCTCTAGGTTCTTCATATCATGTAAGACAAATATTAATTGCTCTTGGGTCCGGTGGTTTCTCCGGAATGGGACTGGGTCGGTCTCGGCAAAAATATCAGTATTTGCCTGAGGCGACTACTGATTCAATTTTTGCTATTATTGCAGAAGAAATGGGATTTATCGGCGGTTTTGCTTTAATTTGTATTTTAATGCTTATTGTTTACAAGGCTTTGTCTATTTCTCAACATGTTGAGGATAAATTTTTAAAGCTTTTGTCAGGCGCCATCGGATGCTGGCTGGGTATCCAGATTGTTATTAATATAGGTGCTATGGTGGTTATTTTTCCTTTAACAGGGTTGCCTCTTCCCTTTATATCTTACGGAGGTTCTTCGTTAATTAGTGTTTTAACCGGAGTGGGAATATTGTTAAATATTAGTAAGTATGCAAAAAAATAAACGGATTATATTTACCGGCGGTCATCATAATTCTGCTTTAGTTTTGGCAAAAAAACTAAAGGATAGGGGATTTAGTATCTTATGGCTGGGCCATAAGTATACAATGTCTAAAGATAAAACTTTAAGTGCAGAATACAGAGAAGTTACTAATGCAGGGATTGATTTTGTTAACCTTAAAACAGGTAAATTTTATAAAACTTTAAATCCGCTTAAGCATTTGAAAGTTGTTTTAGGTTTTTTTCATTCTTTTTATATTCTCATAACAAAAAGGCCCAAAGTGATTGTTTCATTTGGAGGATACTTAGCTTTTCCTGTAGTAATTGTGGGGAGATTTTTAGGCATTGATTCAGTAACTCATGAACAAACTGTTACTGCCGGAATTGCTAACCAAATAGTTAGTAGATTTGTTAAAAGGGTTTATTTAACTTGGAAGGATTCAGAAAGCTTTTTTTCCTCTTCAAAAACAAAAGTTGTTGGTTTGCCATTAAGAAGAGTTTTTAAAAAAAAACCTAAAGCTTACGAATTTGATAATGATAAGAAAACTATTTTGGTTTTAGGAGGGAAACAGGGAGCACATGTAATTAATAAAGCTATTGAAAAGAATCTTGAATATTTACTTTCTAAGTATAATTTGATTCATCAGTGCGGATACAATAAAGAAACCGATGACTATGAGAGAATCCTAAATAAAAAAGAAAAACTTGAAAACAGCCAGAATTATATTCTAGGTCCATATTTTTTTGCGCAGGAAATTGTTAAAGCATATTATTCTGCAGATCTTGTTATATGCCGCTCAGGAGCCCACACTGTTTATGAACTTGCATATATGCAAAAGCCGGCAATTTTAATACCTTATCCATATGCAAATAGAAAGGAACAGCATAAAAACGCCAACTTACTTGCTGATAAGAAAGCTGCTTTGATTTTAGAGCAAAAGGATTTAGATCAAATTGTTAAGACAATTGATTCTGTTTTTAAAGATTATAATAGCTTTAGCAAAAAAGCCCAAAATACAAAAAAACTTATTAAAACTGATGCTACAGAAGTTATGTTGCAAGATATTTTGTCTTTACTTTCATGAACAGATTAAAAAGATTATCCGGTAAAAAAGTCCGTAGTTTTAAAAGGTTTTTAAAGGTTTTATCTGCTTTTTCCGGAATTATTTTAACCGGATTGGTTGTTGTTTTTCTTTTAAAAGCAGATTTTTTTCAGATTAAAAATATTAAATGTATAAAAAATGGTTCTTCCTGCAATAAACAAGAGGAAAATTTTCTTAATGAATTTATTGGAAAAAATATTTTTACTTTTAAAAATGCTAAAGAAGCTGAAGAAGTAGAGGATAATTTTTACAAGCTTAGCAAAGTTAAAATTGAGAAAAAATTGCCGCAAACTTTATTAGTTGAACTTTACCCCCGGGAAAGTGCGGTTGCGTTTTCTGTATCCGGAAAAACCTGGTATCTGATTGATAAAGATGCTGTTATTTTTGACCAGCAGATTGAAAAACCAAAAGACCTGCCTGCTTTTAATATTAATAATGATTTAGATATTAAAATTGGGAAAAAACTGGAAAAAGATTGGGTAAAAATTGTTGATCTAGCAGACAGTTTGCAAAATGGATACGTTAATGTAGAAAAAATTGAACTTGAGTATCCCAGCGTAAAGCTGATATTATCTGAAGGGAGTATGGTTTATATGTCCCTGGAAAGTGATATTTCTAGACAAGTTGGGTCTTTACAATTCATTTTGCGACAAAGTAAAATAGAAGGCAGATCAATTAAAGCTATTGACCTACGCTTTGATAAACCAACTATAAAATATGAGCAGTAATCAAATTATTTCCGCTATTGATATTGGATCTTCAAAAATAACTACTGTTATTGCCAAAAAATCCGAGGATTCCCAAAAAGTAAATATTATTGGCGTTGCTAATTTCCCCAGTAAAGGAATTCGCAAAAGCCAGATTGTTGATATTGAAGAGGTTGTTCGTGCCCTAACCCAGAGTGTTGAAGCAGCTGAACGTATGGCTGGATATTCTTTGCTAAAGGCATATATTTCAATCGGCGGCAGCCACATTGATTCACTTAACTCTACCGGAGTAGTGGCAGTATCTCAACCGGAAAAAGAAATTATTACTGAAGATATTCAGAGAGTAATTGAAGCGGCAAAAGCTGTATCCTTACCTGCTTCCAGAGAAATCTTGCATGTTATTCCCAGAGATTTTCTTGTTGATTCACAGCCAGGGATTAAAGATCCCTTGGGAATGACAGGAATTAGGCTTGAAGTTGAGACCCATATTATTACCGGGTCTACTACTGCAATGAAAAATATTGTTAAATCGGTTGAGGAGCTTGGAATAGAAGTCCAATCTTTGGTTTTTACCGGATTGGCAGCTTCAGAATCAGTACTGACCGATACGGAAAAAGAATTGGGCGTATGCCTGGTTGATATAGGTGGGGGAACAACTGCAATTTCCGTTTTTATTGAAGGTTCTCTTGCACATTCTGCTGTTTTACCTGTTGGTGCTAAAAATATTACTAATGATCTTGCTATTGGAATGCGTCTTAGTTTAGAGGACTCCGAGAAAGTTAAAATTGCCCTTTCCAAAAACAAAAACGCTGATAAAGAAGAGCTTGATTTAAAGAAACTTGGAATTGAAGAAGAGGATCGCAAAACTTCCCGGAGTACTTTAGTTGAAGGTATTATCCGTCCCCGTTTGGATGAAATATTTCAAATGGTAGGCGAAGAGCTTAAGGAATCAGGTTACGGCGGAAACACTCCTGCGGGAGTGGTAATCAGCGGTGGCGGCGCACAAACAGTCGGAATTAAAAAATCAGCTAAAAAAGTTCTTTCACTACCTGTCCGGGTTGGACAACCACAGGGTTTAAGCGGGCTTGTTGAAGAAATTAAAACTCCTGATTTTGCAGTTGTACAAGGTTTGGTTTACTATGGTTTAAAGCAAATGCAAACAGAGGGAGGAATGGGGGTTTCATTTTCAGGGTTAAATGATATACTAGGAAAGCTATCCTTAAAAGGTATTTTTAAAAAGATTGTTAATCTTATCAAATCATTCCTGCCCTAAAATAGTATTATGGCTTTAGTTAAACCTGATATAAATACTTTTGCTAATATTAGAGTCGTTGGGGTTGGTGGGGGAGGCGGTAATGTCGTCAACTCCATGATTATCAACCAAAATATTGAAGGTGTAGAATTTGTTAGTATCAACACTGATGCACAAGCGCTTCTTAATAACCAAGCAGAAACCAAAGTTCAAATTGGTGAAAAATTAACCCGCGGACTGGGCTCAGGTGCTGACCCGGAAATCGGACATAATGCGGCTGAAGAATCAAAGGAAAAAATTAAAGAACATCTCGTTGATTCTGATATGGTTTTTATTACCTGTGGTATGGGTGGAGGTACAGGCACCGGAGGATCTCCTGTTATTGCTGAAATTGCTAATGAATTAGGAGCTTTGACAGTTGCTGTTGTTACTAAACCTTTTCTTTTTGAAGGCACTAAGAGAATGGTTACTGCTGAGGAAGGTATAGAAGAACTAAAAGATAAAGTTGATACTTTAATTGTCATTCCAAACCAAAAACTTTTGGAAGTAGTTGACAAGGATATGACACTTGTTGAGGCTTTTAAAGTTGCTGATTCCGTTTTAGGCCAGGGAGTCCAGGGTATTGCAGATTTGATTACCACTCCAGGTTTAATTAATGTGGATTTTGCAGACGTTAAAACTGTAATGGCAAATGCTGGAAGCGCTTTAATGGGGATTGGTACCGGGACCGGAGAAAATCGAGCGGAAATGGCTGCCAGAAAAGCAATTAATTCTCCTTTACTTGAAGTATCTATTGACGGAGCACGAGGAATTTTATTTAATATTACCGGCGGCAGGGACATTACCATGAACGAGATAAATAAAGCTGCTGAAATTATTACCGGAGCCGCTGACACTGATGCCAATATTATATTCGGAACAGTAATAGACGAACAGTCAGTTGACCAAATGAAAATAACAGTAATTGCTACCGGATTTGACGAAGCACGCAGGCGATTGCAAAATATTGCCAGCACAAGACCGGCTGTTAGAAAGGATAAACAAACAAAACAAAAGGTTCAGCAAAAAAAGGATAATGGCGAAAGTGAAAAAGAAGTTGACAACGGACTGCCTCCAAAAGATTCAAAGTTTGATATCCCCGCATTTCTAAGAAAAGGTAAAAACTAATATCTTAGGTTGACAAATTGCTTACAAAATTCTATTATTATATGAAGTAATGGCTTTGATTCGATTATCATCGAGGAGCTGAGGGAAGAAATCTTTTGAAAGTAGAACCCTCCGGGTAAGCCCGTAAAAGCTGGGATTAAGTATAAATCAAGGTGGTACCGCGAAATACTCGCCCTTGGCAGTAATCGCGGTTTTTTTATACTATTAATTAATTAGTTATACTAATAATTTAGTAATCAATTAATTATTATTAGAAATTATTGATTTAATGATTCATTTATTAATTTATATTTTTTCTTAAAATGACTAAAAAACAAGAAAAACAGTTCTCAAAAGTAAAATCAAGACCGGATTTTTATGATATACAACAGAAAGTTTTGAATTTCTGGAAAAAGAATAAAGTATTTGAAAAATCAATTGAGCAACGCTCTGAAAAAGAACCTTATACTTTTTATGACGGACCTCCGTTTGTAACAGGATATCCTCATTACGGACATTTAATCGGCAGCATTGCCAAAGATGTGATCCCCAGATATTACACAATGAAAGGCAAACGTGTACGTAGGGTATGGGGCTGGGACTGTCATGGGTTACCTATAGAAAACAAGGTTGAAGAAAAGCTTGGCTTAAAAAACCGTCAGGATATTGAAGAATACGGAATTGATAAGTTTATTAATGAATGTCGGAGTTATGTTGAGAATATTTCCCGGGAATGGGAATGGTATATCGATAACATCGGCAGGTGGGTTGATATGGAAAATGCCTACAGGACAATGGATTTGGATTATATGGAATCGGTAATATGGGTTTTTAAACAACTTTATGATAAGAACCTGATTTACAAAGGTGTTCGCACATCTTTGTATTGCACACGCTGCGGAACACCAATTTCTAATTTTGAGATTGCTATGGACAACTCCTATGTAGAAATGCAGGATCCTGCAATAACTGTTAAATTTAAACTTAAAAAACCGCCTAAAAATCTAGCTGCTGAAGAGCCTGTATATATGTTGGCTTGGACAACTACACCTTGGACACTGCCTTCAAATAGAGCTTTAGTAATTGCTCCGGAAAAATTGTATTTAGTTGTTAGTATTGAGAATAAACAGGGAAGTTATGTTTTAGCAAAAGAAAGAGCCGAATATGTTTTGGACGGGCTTGATTATCAGGTTTTGGATAAAATTCAGGGTAAGGAATTTTTGGGTCTTGAATATCAGCCACCCTTTGATTTTTTCCCTCCTAATAAAAATGATTTGAAAGTTTATGAATACGAAGATATGGTAAACATGGATGAGGGAACCGGAATAGTTCATTCCGCACCCGGATTTGGTGATATTGATACAGAAATGGGCAGGGATTTGGATTTAACTATTATGCTTGCAGTTGACAAAGAAGGTAATTTTGTTTCTGAAGTGAAAAACTGGGCAGGCATATATGTCAAAGACGCGGATCCACAAATAATTGAGAATCTTAAACAAAGGAATTTATTATTTAAAAAAGAAACTATTACTCACCGTTATCCTTATTGTTACCGTTGTGAAACTCCTTTAATACACAGAGCACAGGAGTCTTGGTTTGTTAATGTCCAATCTTTAAAAGATAGGCTATTGGAAACTAATAAAGAAATTAACTGGGTCCCTGAACATTTTAAACGGGGTAGATTTAAGGAAGGTGTTGAACAAGCGCCGGACTGGTGTATTTCACGCACACGTTATTGGGCAACAGTAATGCCGATTTGGCAGTGTGACAAATGTGGTGAATTAAAAGTTTTGGGTTCAATAGAAGAAATTGAAAAATATACAGATAAAAAAGTGACTGACCTGCACAGAAGCGGTGTTGACGAAATTGTTTTTGAATGTGAAAAATGCCAAGGTAATATGATTCGGATACCAGAAGTCCTAGACTGCTGGATTGAATCAGGATCCATGCCTTACGCAGAAAGACATTATCCTTTTGAAAACAAAGAACAATTTGAAAATGCTTTTCCTGCTGACTATATTACCGAGTACACTGGCCAGGTCCGGGCATGGTTTTATGTGATGCACGTAATTTCAAATGCCTTAATGGATTCTCATTGTTTTAAGAATGTGGTTGTAACGGGTGTCATGACGGGAACTGACGGCCGTAAGATGAGTAAATCTTATGGAAATTATCCGGACCCGGAAAAAACAATTAAAAAATACGGTGCAGATGCTTTGCGTTTGTACTTTTTATCAAGCCCGATCATGCTGGGACAAAAAGCACAAATGACTAAAGGTCAGGAATTGGAAGATGAAGTTAGACGAGTTTTACTAATACTTTGGAATTCCTACCGATACTTCCTAACATATTTGCACAAAAATAATATTGAACCTAAAGATATAAAGACGCTTGAGTCTTTGAATTTGTCAGAACTGAACGTAATCGACCGCTGGATGCTTGCTTATTTTACCAATTTTCATCAAGAGTTTGAAAAAAGTTTAAGAAATTACCGCATTCCTGATGCTGTACGTTTAATCCAACCTTTTATTAATCAATTGTCTACCTGGTATATACGTCGATCACGAAATAGATTTGTTGCCGGTGAAAAAGAGCCTTTTATTGTTTTTTATTATGTTTTAAAGAACTTTATAAAAATTATTGCACCGGTTGTTCCTTTTACCAGTGAAGCTATTTATAGGAATATTAAATTTGCAAATGAACCGGAATCAGTCCACTTAAGTTTTTATCCGGAAGTCAATTCTGAATATCTGGATAATGATTTAATCACCAGAATGGATTTAGTACAGAAAATAGTTAAAGAAGGACATTCACAGCGCAAAAAAGAGCAGTTGAAAGTTAGACAACCTTTAACAAAAGCCACTTTGTTTCTACCGGATAGAGGGTTTTTAAACGATGAATTGAAAAATCTTATAAAAAAAGAGCTTAACGTTAAAAATATTGAATTGGAAAAAAGTGAAGAATTAAAAGTTATCTTGGATACCAAACTAACTCCAGAATTGAAAAACGAAGGAAAGGCAAGAGAGGTTATAAGACAAATTCAGAGGGCGCGAAAAAAAGCTGGATGTAAACTTGATGAGAAAATAGTTGTTCAAGTGCCAGAATGGCCCGAGGTATATACAGACACAATAAAACAAGAAACTATGGTATCAGAACTGAAAAAAGGAGAACCTGTTAAGATTTTGGCGACTATTAATTAAGTAAATAAGCGAAAATGATCTTAAAAAGAATTTGTTTTTCTTTACTAATTCCCATCTTTGTGATTATTGCTTTAAGTCTTTTGACTTTATTTAGTATTACCCCGGAGTATTTTCATTCTCAGCTAATTTTTGTTTTTATTGGATTAGTTTTCTTTTTGGCCGGCTTTTTTGTAAATTATCAGGTTTACCAACGTTTTTCTTTGGTTTTATACATAATTTCTATTTTAATGTTGGTCTTAACTTTATTACTTGGCAGAGTGACTAGAGGTTCAAGCCGTTGGTTGCAAATTGGTGGTTTACAAATCCAAACTTCCGAGTTTGTTAAACCATTGTTGATTTTGTTTTTTTCTGCTTATTTGATTAAAAAAGAAACCAGGAAAATCTTGCAAATTTTAATTTATTTATTGCTTTTGCTTATCCCAGTTTTTCTTGTTTTAAGACAGCCTGATTTAGGCAGTGCCTTGGTTTTAGCAGTGCTTGGTATTGCTTTATTGTTTGCCAAAGGTCTGTCTTTTAAATGGATAATAGGTATATTTTTGATCAGTGTTATAAGCCTGCCAGTTTTTTGGAATTTACTTCAAGACTATCAGAAGAACCGAATTACTGCGTTTCTTAATCCTGAACAGGATCCGCTTGGTTCAGGTTATCACTTGATTCAATCAATGACAGCGGTAGGTTCAGGAGGTTTTTGGGGTAAAGGCCTAGGAGAGGGGACTCAAAGTCAGCTGCGCTTTCTTCCCGAACGTCATACCGACTTTATCTTTGCTTCTTTGGCAGAGGAACTGGGGTTTTTTGGTGCTAGTCTTTTATTACTTAGTTATTTCTTTTTATTGTTCAAAGTTTTAAAAACAAGCATGCAAGCAAAATCAAGGTTTGGCAGTTTAATAACAATTGGTGTTTTTGTTCTTTTTATATTACAAATTCTAATTAACAGCGGTATGAATTTAGGACTTTTACCAATAACAGGGGTAACTTTGCCTTTAATGTCGTCTGGCGGAAGCTCAGTTGTAAGCATGCTTTTTTGTCTGGGTATTGTTGCTAATATTTCTTTAGAGGTTAAAAAAAGAAGAGTAATTGAAATTAGCTGACATTTGGTATAAAATTATATTTCGTTACTGATTAAGGAATTATATTATGTATGCAATTATAAAAACAGGAGGAAAACAGTACAAAGTTGCTGTAGACGATGTCTTCCTGGTAGAGAAGCTAACAGAAGGAAAAGGCAAAAAGATTCTATTTGATCAAGTTTTATTGGTCAAAGATGATGATAAAATAGAAATTGGTAAGCCTTTTCTAAAAGATTGGGTTGTACATGCAACTCTGGAAGATCAAATTAAAGATAAAAAGATTGATGTTGTTAAATTCCGTTCCAAATCAAGATACCGCAGAAAAATGGGACACAGACAACCAATGAGTAAAATAAAAATAACTGATATAAAAAAGATAAATAAAAAGGCAAGTAAAAATGGCAAAAACTAAACAAACCGGAAAAGTTAGTCAACAAACAACTAGACCCGGTAAACGATTAGGAATAAAACTTTTTGGTGGTCAAAAGGTTAAAACAGGACAGATTATTATCCGCCAGAGAGGAACCCGATTCCATGCTGGTGATGGAGTAGGAGTAGGCAGAGATCATACTTTATTTGCAAAAAAAGACGGAACAGTTGCTTTTAAAAAAGCCCGAAATAAAAAAGTTGTTTACGTCCATTAATTAGATGGCTGATAACAATAAAGAAGAAAAAGTAATCAATCTTTCAATAGATAAATTGCAGCCGAACCCTCTTCAACCACGTGGAGCAATAACCCCGGATTCACTTATGGAACTGGTCGATTCTCTTAAAGAACACGGTATATTGGAACCTTTGATTGTTGCTCACACACCCGCAGGGTACCAAATTATAGCTGGTGAAAGACGCTGGCGTGCATCTAAACTTGCCGGGCTGGAAAAAGTACCGGTTATAGTTAGAGAAACCTCTCCAAAAGGCATGTTGGAAATGGCTTTGGTTGAGAATGTTCAGCGAGAAGATCTTAATCCTCTTGACAGAGCAAAAGCCTTTGATCGTTTGGAAAATGAGTTTGGGCTGTCAAGAACAGACATTTCTGAACGAGTAAGCAAAAGTACCTCTTATGTAAGCAATACCATGAACTTGTTAAATTTACCCGCTGCTTTAAAAGACGGCTTGTTATCAGAACTAATAACCGAAGGCCATGCTAGAGCCTTATTGGGCATTCATGATAAAAAATTGATGATTCAAGCATACAAACAGGTACTAAAAGAAAACGCTTCCGTTAGAAGAGCTGAAGAAATTGCCAGACACATCAAATCTAAAACACAAAAGGAAGACGAGAAAAGAAATACAGCTCATATAATGCTTGAAGAAACAAAGGAAATTGAAGATAAATTAAAATCTGTTTTAGGAAAAAAAACTAAAGTAAAACTTGTCCGTACTCAAAGAAGAAGTAAAGTATATATTATTCTTAAAGGTTCGCCACAAGAGACTGAAGAACAATTTCAAAAGATTTGTGATTCGGTAATGAAAATTAATTAACCTATTTAATATTCAGCATTTTTTACAAAGCCAACTCTTTGCGGAGGCCAATATCTGAACCAAGCTTTTCCTATAATGTTTTCCTTCGGAACAAACCCCCATGATCTGGAATCACTTGATTTATCACGGTTGTCACCTATCATAAAATATTGATTCTCCGGTATAGCAATTGTTTCACCATTTTGAAGGAATTGTCCTCCTTCAGTTTTTTTATCTAAGTAAGGCTCATTTAATTTTTTGTTATCTATGTAAATCTCATTGTTTTCTAAACTTATTTTTTCCCCGGGAAGCCCGATTATCCTTTTTATATAATCATAGTCTTCATTGGTAGGAGAGCGAAAAATTACAATTTCACCCCTCTTAGGTTTCCGAAACCTATAGGTTATTTTATCAGTTAATAAATGCTCATTATCCTGAAAGTTTGGCATCATTGACACACCACGTACCTTATGAGGTTGAAAAAAAATCAGGTAAACAACAACAAAAATTGCAAATGAGGTCACTAAAACCTCAATAAAATCCAAAAAAAATAGTCCGATAGACTTTAGAAATTTACTCATGATTGTCTTTTTATTAATATATTAATTATATGCCTCCACAGATTGTTATGCAAGGAATCTTTTGATAGAATTGTGTTTAAATTGACCTTGGCCGCGTAGCTCAGTTGGTAGAGCACTCGCTTCACATGCGAAAGGTCTCTGGTTCAAGTCCAGACGCGGCCACAATGAAACTCACCTTAATCATAGTTAACTACCAACAAAAGGATCAGATTGAGGCCTTAGTTGAATCCTTTGAAAAAGTCAATTTGCCAAAAGATTTAATGGTTAACTATTATATTCATGATAATTCCGACAAAAATATTGGATTTTCAAGAGCTGTAAACTTGGGTATTAAAAAAGGACTTGAAAAGAAAAGTGATTATTTTCTTCTTTTAAATCCTGACACAAAGATAAACAATGATTTTCTTACAAATTTAATAAATGAGGTTGAAAAACACACTGAAATCGGGATTACATCTCCGATAATAAAATTTAAGAGAAATAATCATTGGGTTTATGACTGCGGCGGAAAATTTAATTTTTGTTTGGGGAGGCCTTATCATATTGAAGAAAACAAAATGCCAAATGAAACATTTAATGTTGATTATGTTTCCGGATGCTGCATGCTAATAAAAAAATCGGTTATTAAAAAAATTGGATTGTTTGATCCTAATTTTTTTTTGTACCACGAAGATGTTGATTTTTGTTTAAGGGCAAAAAAACACGGATTTATAATTAAATCAGTTTCACAATCAGTTATTGAACATGATTTAAATGAAAAACGAAATAGGTTTAAAAAGAAAAATTTACTTAGGGGAAATTGGTATTTGATTAAAAAGCATGTAAAATGGTTTTGCTATCCAATAGCTTTATTATATTATTTCTTATTGTTAATTAAGATTCTTTCCAATGAATAAAATTACAGCTGTTGTTTTGACAAAAAATGAAGAAAACAATATAAAGCAATGTTTAAAAAGCATTTCCTGGTGTGACGAAATTTTGGTTATTGATGACAATTCCCAAGATAATACAGTTGCTTTTAGCAAAGAACAAAACGCAAAAGTAATTAAAAAACAACTAAAAGATTTTTCCAGTCAAAGAAATTTTGCCCTGAAAAAAGCAGAATATACCTGGGTTCTATTTATTGACGCTGATGAAAGGGTAAGTAAGGAATTAAAAAATGAAATCAAAGAAAGTATAAATAAGGAAAATGCAGTTAGTGGTTACTATATTAAAAGAAAAGACAAATTCTTAGGAATGTTTCTTAAATACGGTGAATTGAAAAATATTAAATTGTTGCGTTTAGCTCAAAAAGACAAAGGAAAATGGGTGAATAAAGTACATGAAGTCTGGAAAATCAGGGGCAAAACAGAAACATTAAACAATCCAATAATTCATTATCCTCATTCTACAATAAGTGGGTTTTTAAATAAAATTAATATTTATTCAAAAATTAGGTCTGAAGAACTTCTTGAAAAAAAGACTAAACCCAAGCTTATACAAATAATTGCATTCCCTACCGGAAAATTTATCTATAATTATTTTATTAAGTTGGGATTTCTTGACGGAATAAGAGGTTTCGTATTTAACATGATTATGAGTCTGCATTCATTTTTAGTAAGAGCGAAACTGTATTTAAAATGAAAAAAAATAATCTGACAGCTATTCTAAAATTTTTGATTTATTTTTTGTTTATTGTTTTTCCCTTAGGACAACTAGTCCGTATTAATACTTCTATTCCCGAATTAGTCATTTATCCGCAAGATATACTGGTTTTTCTAGTTGGAGTAGTCTGGTTTTTAAATAATGGTTGTAAAAAGATATTGAAAAAAGATTTATTTGGAAAGCAACTTTTTGCTTTTTTAGCCATAGCATTTTTTTCTTTACTAGTTAATTACAATAAATACGGATTATTTCAGCTTCTAGTATCATCCTTGTACTTACTACGCTTATCTTTTTACAGTCTGCTTTATTTTGTTTTTAGAGATATTAAAAAAAAGAAGTTCCTTTATTATCTTTTTTTTAGTATTTTTGTTTCCGCTGTATTAGGTTTAATCCAATATTTTTTCTGGCCAGACTTTACTTACATGGAAGCACTAGGCTGGGATCCACATTTAAAAAGGCTAGTAGGTACTTGGTTTGACCCGGGCTTTACTTCCATAATATATGTTCTTGGAATTCTACTTGTTTTAAACCTATTTGAAAAAAACCATTATTTATTATACTTTTTCTTTACAATTGTTTATTCTGCTCTTGCTTTAACTTATGCCAGAAGCGGTTATGTTGCTTATATTACTGCAGTTATTTTGTTTGCCTTGCTTAAAAAAAACTACAAAATGATTTTTGTTTTATTAACTTTATCAATCCTTACTTTAGTTATCCTGCCAAAACCTCCGGACACGGAAGGCGTTAAGCTTGCCAGGCAAGCTACTATCTGGTCCCGAATTAATAGTATTCAGAACGGATTAATAATTGCTGAAAAACAACCATTATTCGGTATTGGTTTTAACGCTTTACGTTATGTTAAAAAAGAGTTCGGTTTTATAAAGCAAGATTGGCGCAATTCTCATTCGGGAGCAGGAATTGATAATTCAATAATATTTATTTTAGCAACTACAGGTGTAACCGGTTTGATCTCTTACTCTCGTTTTTATTTAACATCACTTAAAAAAAGTTTTTATAGTAAGAAATACAAAAAATTATTAATTCCAGTTTTAACAGCAATTTTATTACACTCTTTAATTAATAATACTTTATTTTATGCACCGGTAATGCTTTTATTATTTTTCTTCTTATCTTTTCTGGATTAAGTAATTATCTTTTAAATAGAGGAGGCTAGGAAGAATAATTAACCTTAATTTCTTTTTCAGTTTTGTTTCCGGCAGGATCGGTTGCTATAATTTTAAAAACATTTTCATCTTCAGAAAGGTTCATGACAGTAGAAAATTCACCTTCTGAATTAACAATAACTTTTATGTCATTAATTATTACACTTGCTTCCGGATCTGTTTTTCCGCTTATATTAACAGAATCTTGATCACCAAAATATTCTTTTCCTTCTTCGGGTTCTACAATTTCCAACTCGGGTTCTTTTTTGTCAACAACAACGGTTTTTACCGGAGAAAAATCACTTTCATTTGCAGATGAGTCAATTGCCTTAGCATTTATCTTATTTTCCCCTTTATATAGTTCAAGGTTATCAATTGAGAATTTTCCTTCTTCATTTGCCACAGTTTCTTTTTTATCAATTCCATTTAAATATACTTTCACTGTAGCTCCTTTTTCTGTGTATCCGCTTACTTTGATCGTATTTTCATTTGTAGCGTCGGGTAATGGCTCTAAGACTGGGGTTTGTGGAGGAAGTACATCCTCAGATACAATCGGATCATTTTGTGATCTTAAGTCTCCGAGAAATATTGACAGCCTGACTAATAAAGGAATTCCCACAAAAAAGAGGGCCAAAATCATTACAATTGAAAGAAAAGTAAAGAAAATTGCTTGTCTAATGTTTTTTTTCTCTTGTTTTTTTGATCGTCTTACCATTTTGTTATTAATTTAATAATGAGTAATGAGCCTGCGGTCGGATTTGAACCGACGACCTACGGTTTACGATACCGTTGCTCTCCCAACTGAGCTACACAGGCCTGAGTATAAGCCAGCGTAGTAGAAACTTACCTTACGGACTATTACTTGCATTGAAGTAATATTTAAGCCTACCACACTGGCTAATATAATTATATTAAAAAAATGAACATATTGTCTACTTTAAAGCTTTTGAATTGCTTTTAAAAGATCATAGTTTGTTACTATACCTACAGGAGTTCGGTTCTGGTTAACAATTATTACACTGCCTACTTTTTTATCAAGAACTTTTTTTATCAAACTTTTTGTTGTTGTAGCTGGATCTGCTGTAACAACTAACTTTTGATAGTATTTATTTAAAGGCTCATTTAGCAACTTGTTTTTGTTGCCTTCACGCGACATATACCGAGGGCTTTCTTGTGGTTCAGAAATTGCTAGCCTGATATCATGACGGCTGACAATACCCTTTAAATGCTTATGCGAGTTAACCACCGGAAGCCTAGCAACCCTTTTATCTTTCATTCTATTAAAAGCATCCGCCAAACTTGCCTTTTCATGAATTGCAATTAATGGTTTTTTTCTTCTCACCTCCATTTTAGAGGCAAGATTATTTTTTAAAACAGTTTTTAATATCCTGTTTATGGTTACAATTCCCTTAAACTCTTTTTCTTGGTCAATAACAGGTAGAAAATATACTTTGGACTCAGTCATTAATCTGGATATTTCTTGTAGGGGAGTCTCTATGTCCAATTTTGGCGGGCTGTATAAAGCTTTATTCACCTTGGTGTTTGGCGGATAATTGGACTTGAAAAGCGCATAATACGGACTGATTACACCCAAAAATTTTTTATCATTATCAAATACAAAAATTGCATCATGGGTTCTGGAAAGTTTTGTAAGCGCTTCTATTAATGTATCTTGGGGGGCTGCTTGTAAAATATCTCTAGTCTTAAGTAAGTCTTTTGCCAGTATTTGTTTTCTCATCTAAAATTATTATAGCAATTTTTGTATAATTAATGCAATGAAAAATACCTTAATTGAAATAAAAAACTATATTCGTAAAAATAGTATTGCTGAATATCGCTATAAACAGATACTAAATGCAATATTTAAGCAAAAGATATCTGATTTTGAAGCAATGATTGGTTTACCACAGAATTTAAGGCAAGATTTGAAAAAGAATTTTGGTAAGATCTTAAAATTAAAAGAACTAGAAACACAAAAAAGCAATAAAACCAAAAAAGTTCTTTTCCAACTCAAAGATAAACAAAGAATTGAATCTGTTCTCATGCAATATAAAAACTGGAATACACTTTGTATTTCCACACAAGTAGGATGTAAAATGGGCTGCACCTTTTGTGCAACCGGGAATATGGGATTTAAAAGAAACCTAAGTGTTAATGAAATGATTGGTCAGCCACTTTACTTTTTACTCAACGATTATTCTTTACACAGCATATCTTTAATGGGGATGGGAGAACCTTTAGAAAATCCTAATATCTTTTCCTGTTTACATTTACTTGAAGACAAAAACATGTTTAATTTTGGGGAAAGAAACATTAATGTTTCCACTATAGGAATAATTCCCGGAATTGAAAGGTTAAGCAAAGAATTTCCTCAGATAAATATTGCCCTTTCTTTGCATACTGCACTTTCTGGTCAAAGAAAAGAACTGATACCCGCATCAAGAAAATATCCGCTTGAAAAAGTAATGCAAACACTTGATAAACATATTAGAAAAAACAATCGTAAAGTATTTTTGGCATATTTAATGCTTGAAAACATAAACGATACAAATGAACATTTAAACAGACTTGAAAGCATAATTAAAGCCAGAACGGATATTGCTTATCTTTACCACGTTAATTTAATAGAATACAATCCGGGAAAAGGGTGTCCAAAAAAATTTAAACCCTCTGGGAAAGAAAAAATAAGAGAGTTTAGGAGTAAGTTGGAGAATAAAGGTATTAATGTTAGTATACGAAAATCTTTTGGACAAAATATTGAAGCGGGCTGCGGCCAATTGCATGCTAATTATTAATTATTGCCTTACCCTGTTTATTTTGGTAATATAATTAATGCTAATTGGGGGCGTAGCTCAATCGGTTAGAGCTCTGGCCTGTCGAGCCAGAGGTTGCGGGTTCGAGTCCCGTCGCTCCCGCAAGTAAAATAAATTAATTATAAAAATACTCCTGCCTAAAACTGCTCAGAAAGAGAAATAACATGGAAAAGTATCTTAAGGACCTTTTAAAAAAAATAAAAGAAAATGAACCCATTATCAGCACCATTTTAGGTGCTGTTGTTATAGTAATTATTGGAGTTTTGATATTTAACTATTTTCAAAACAATCAAAAACAAAAGCAAGCAGCTCGTGATGGGACAGAATCTCCAACCCCTTCTGTTGTCACAGAAGAAGGAATTACTTTCATAACCAAAGACGAACAAAAAGTCCCGCAAAACTTGCCTACAACCCATAAAGTTGAATCCGGTGAACACCTTTGGGAAATTGCTGAAGAATATTATGGTTCTGGATACAATTGGGTTGATATAGCAGAAACAAACAATTTAGATAATCCCGATCAATTAAATGAAGGACAAGAACTTACAATTCCTCAGGTAGCAGTAAAACAAGTTAAAACAGAAGAAATAGCAAGTGCTGAAACTGATAATGTTGAGAATCCGATTGAAAGCGATACTTACACAGTTCAAAAAGGTGACAGTCTTTGGAAAATTTCGGTTAGAGCATATGGAGACGGATATCAATGGCCGGAAATTTCTAGAGTAAATAACATTAATAATCCGGGGTATATCGAAGTCGGGCAAGAGTTGCAAATTCCGCGGTAAATATATTAATATTAGTTAATGCGGGATTAGTTCAATGGTAGAACATCACCTTCCCAAGGTGATGATACGAGTTCGATTCTCGTATCCCGCTCAAAATTAATACTTTTGAAAACAAATATTACCCGCGTGAAAATCATCCGTGAAAATAGATTTATTTATAAATTTAGTATTTTTACAAAACATAATAATATAAAATTACGTTGTTTAATAAATAGTGACATTTACTAATATTTTCATTATAATTAAATTAGTTAACAATATATTTAATTAGGAGGAAATTATGCCATTACTCTATATTTTACTTGGCGGAATTGTTTTGATAGCGCTTTATGCTATCGGCGTATATAACAGTTTGACAACCTTAAAAGTTCGTATTAAGGCTTCTGTACAGGAAATTGGTAACCAGTTGAAAAGACAAGCCAACCTGATTCCTAATTTGGTCGAATCGGTTAAAGGATACATGGACCACGAGCAAGAGGCATTTAAAAAGATAACCGAGGCAAGAAAACAAATTAACACGGCTGTAAAGGGAAATGATCCCCAAAAAATGGTTGAGGCAAGCGATGCTCTTAGTAATGCTTTGGGATCTATCCGTTTAGTTGTAGAAGACACGCCAGAATTAAAGGCTGACCAGCCAACACAAAAACTAATGGATGAGCTAAGAGATACTGCTGATAAAGTTATGTATGCAAGAAGAACACTAATTGATTTAACTGCTGACTACAACACAAAACTTCAGGTCTTCCCAAGTAATATTGTTGCCAATATTTTTGGATTTCAACCTGAAAAAGGGCTGCAAACAGCAATGGAAGGAGCACATATTTCTGTTTCGGAAGAAGAAACTAAAGCTCCCAAGGTAGAGTTATAAGTAGGTTTTAGTTAAGAGATATGTTGAATGTATATGAACAAGTAGCGATAAATAAGCGTCGTTCAAATATTGTGGTTTTTTTATTTATCCTATTTGTGCTTTTTATTGGCTGGGTGTTTGCAAATGTTTTGGATTACGGATTGGGTTTTATTGGACTTGCTCTTATATTTTCTGGAATTTCTTCTTTTGTTTCATATTACTGGAGCGATAAGATTATTCTGGGAATCTCCAATGCAAAAAAAGCTCAAAGAGATAAATATTTTGACTTTTATACTGCAGCAGAAAACCTGGCAATGGCGGCTGACATTCCCATGCCCAAACTTTATGTTATCAACGATTCTTCAATTAACGCG
This sequence comes from uncultured Pseudomonadales bacterium, assembly GCA_964430265.1. GTDB lineage: Bacteria > Patescibacteriota > Microgenomatia > UBA1400 > CAYXSR01 > CAYSEI01. The sequence goes on along the minus strand of CAYSEI010000001.1, from coordinate 314,075 downwards.
TTTGCTACAGGAAGAGATCCGGAACATGCAGTTGTCTGTGCAACTACCGGATTGTTAAGCAGGCTTGAAAGAACTGAAATAGAGGCAGTTGTAGCCCATGAGATTACACATATTAAAAACTATGACATCCGGTTAATGTCTTTGGTATCAATTTTAGTGGGAACAATTGCTTTATTAGGGGATTGGATGCTTAGAGCAAGGCTTGGTAGCCGAGAACGTAAAAAAGGAAATTCAATTCTTTTAATTTTTGCCATAATTATAGGCCTTCTTTCACCAATAATTGCCAAGCTTATCCAGCTGGCTTTATCAAGAAGAAGGGAATATTCTGCAGATGCAGGAGCAGTAAAACTGACAAGACAACCTTCGGGGTTGATATCTGCTTTAACAAAGATTTCCGCGGATAAAGAACCGCTTGAAGCAGCCAATAGAGCAACAGCACATTTATACATCTCCAATCCTTTAAAGAATCTTAAAAAAGGAGTTGGTGCGTTTGCAAATTTATATCAAACACATCCACCTATAGAGAAAAGAATTGCTAGTTTAAAAAATATGCAATAATGATTGACCCTGAAAGTTTAACTTACTCATCTCAGGAAGCTTTGGCCAATGCTCTCCAAATAGCTCAGGAACAGAAAAATCCCCAAATTAACGATTTGCATTTATTGTTAGCACTAGTGCTGCAAAATAAAGGAGTAGTTTCTGCAATTATTGAAAAAATTGGGGCAGACCAGGAAAAGGTTCTAGATAAACTAAAAAAAAAGATTGAAAAACTACCTTCAAGCACAGAAATTCCGAAACCAAGAATTTCGGAGATCTTAAATACTGTTTTTAAAAATGCAAAAAATCAAGCAAAACAAATGGATGACCAGTATATATCCCGAGAACACTTGTTTTTAGCACTCACTTGTCAAGAGTGCCAATCACGTGATATACTTGAATCTGTTGGGATCAATAAAAAGAATATAAAGGAGGTTTTAAAAATGATCAGAGGAACAAATAAAGTAACTGATAGATCTCCGGAAGCAAAGTATCAGGTTCTGGAAAAATACACAATTAATTTAATTAAAAGAGCAGAAGAAGGTAAACTTGACCCCGTTATTGGCCGTAATGAAGAAATTAGACGCTTGATGCAGATAATTTCGCGTAGAACAAAAAACAACCCGGTTTTAATCGGAGATCCGGGAGTAGGGAAGACTGCTATTGTTGAAGGTTTAGCTCAAAGAATAGCCGATGGTGATGTTCCTGATACTTTAAAAAACAAACAAGTATTAATGTTAGATATTGCCTCCTTATTAGCAGGAAGTAAATTCAGGGGAGAATTTGAGGAAAGACTTAAAGCTCTATTAAAAGAAATTAAAAAAGCAAAAGGAAGATACATAATTTTTATTGATGAAGTCCACACTTTGGTTGGAGCAGGCGCAGCCCAGGGAGCAGTTGATGCATCCAATATGCTAAAGCCTGCTTTAGCTAGAGGAGAAATCAGGGCAATCGGTGCCACAACCATTGAAGAATACAGACAGCATATTGAAAAGGACGCTGCACTGGAAAGACGTTTTCAACCCGTTTATGTTTCCGAACCCTCTGTTGAAGATACAATTGCAATTTTAAGGGGGCTTAAGGAGCGGTATGAACTTTTCCACGGAATTAGAATTCAGGATTCTGCTTTGGTTGCTGCTGCGGAACTTTCCAACCGTTATATCCGTGACAGATTTTTACCTGATAAGGCAATTGACCTAATTGATGAAGCATCATCCGCCTTAAAAATTGAAACCGAATCCATGCCAACAGAATTGGATGAGTTAAAAAGAAAAATAACTCAGCTGGAAATCCAGAAAAAGGCAATAAAAAACGGCCGAGGAGAAAAGGAGAAAGTAGATAATATTGAAAAAGAGATTGCCAATCTAAAAGAAAAAGCAGAAAGCTTGGAATTGGTTTGGAAAAACCAAAAAGAGTTAATGTCGCAAGTAAGGGAAACCCGTGAGAAAATTGACGAACTGCGTATTAAGCTACAAAAAGCGGAAAGGGATGTTAATTTGGACAAGGCCGCTGAAATTAAATACGGTAAGATTCCGGAACTGGAAGAAGAACTAAGTAAGTACACTGAAAAATGGAAAAAGATTCCTGACGAAGAGAAAATTCTTCAAGAAGAAGTAACAGAAGAAAGTATCGCTAAGGTTGTTTCGCGCTGGACAGGAGTTCCGGTAACAAAATTATTAAAATCTGAAGCTAAAAAATTGGCTAATCTGGAAGATGAAATCCACCAAAGAGTTGTAGACCAAAAAGACGCTGTCAGAGAAGTTAGTAACGCAATCAGACGTGCAAGATCAGGAGTCGCAGAAGAGGACAAACCGATCGGCAGTTTCATTTTTGTCGGTCCAACCGGTGTCGGCAAAACCGAGCTTACTAAAGCCTTGGCAGAAGTGCTTTTCAATGACGAAAATGCCATGGTCAGAATAGACATGAGTGAATATCAGGAAAGACATACTGTTGCCCGTTTAATTGGCTCTCCTCCCGGATATGTTGGGCATGAAAAAGGCGGACAACTGACTGAAGCTGTAAGAAGAAAACCTTATACAGTAATTTTATTGGATGAAATAGAAAAAGCACACAAGGACGTTTTTAATCTTCTACTGCAGGTTCTGGATGACGGAAGGTTAACTGACGGTAAAGGCAGGACTGTCGATTTTAGAAATACTATAATAATTATGACTTCGAATTTAGGTAGTGACAGAATTAATGTTGAAGAGGGCAGAGTCAGTAAAGAAACAGAAAAGGAAATTACCGGTTTAATAAAAAAGTCGTTCAGACCGGAATTCATAAACCGACTTGATGAGATCATTCTTTTTAATCCTTTATCTGAAACAGATTTACAAAAGATTGTTGAACTTCAAATTAAAGACGTTAAAAAAAGAATGCAGTCACAAAATATTAGTTTGGAAGTAACTGATCAAGTAAAGAAACAGCTGGCAAAAGAAGGTTATGATCCGGTCTTTGGAGCACGTCCTCTTAAACGGGTAATCCAGGATAAAATTCTTGACCCTTTAGCATTAAAAATTGTTGAAGGAGAAGTAGAAGAAGGTGTTAAAGTAAAAGCAGTCATGGATAAAGAAAGAATTCGTGTAAAAAAAGCCTAAGTTTTTTGTAATAGTTTTCTAAACTTGATTTTATTTTCCCCATTTATTTTTGTAAAATACTTATATGACAAAAAAACAACTATCCAAAAAAGAGGTCCTTCATATTGCCAGTCTTGCAAATCTTCAACTATCTCAAGAAGAAATAGAATTATTTAGAAAACAATTGTCAGACACCTTAGAATATGTAGAAGTTTTAGATGAATTGGATACAGAAACTGTCAAGCCGATAAGTCAAGTAACCGGACTTGAAAACGTAACTAGAAAAGATGTTTCCAAGACAAACTTGACTCAAAAAGAAGCAACTTCACAAGCTAAATCAAAATCAAACGGCTATTTCAAGGTAAAGGCGATATTCGAATGAATCTCAACGAAAAAACTATTATTCAAGCGATAAGTGGATTAAAAAACAAAGACTTTACATCTACAGAACTTGTTTTATCTTGTTTAAACAGGATAAAAAAAATTGATAATCAAATTCATGCTTTTATAACAGTTTGTGAGGATCAAGCTTTAAAAGCAGCCAAACAAGCTGATCAAGAAATTGAAAAATTTGGGGAAAAAGCTTTTGAAAAAAAACCACTTTTAGGGATTCCTGTTGCGATAAAGGACAATTTTTGTACAAAAAACATTAAAACCACAGCTGGTTCCAAAGTTTTGAATGATTATTTACCTCAATATGATGCTACCGTCATAAAAAAACTTAAAAATAGTGGTACAGTAATTCTTGGCAAAACTAACATGGATGCCTGGGCTCACGGTTCATCAACAGAAACATCCGCATTTTTTACAACCAAGAATCCACATAACCACAAGTATTTACCCGGAGGTTCTTCGGGTGGTTCTGCCGCAGCTGTAGCTGCGCATGAATGTATTTTTGCAATTGGAAGTGAAACTGCAGGCTCAATTCGTCAACCGGCTGCATGGTGTGGAACAGTAGGTCTCAAACCAAGCTACGGTAGAGTTTCCAGGTATGGTGTAATTGCTATGTGTTCTTCAACCGATTGTCCCGGACCTTTAACCAAATCTATTGAAGATGCTGCTCTTGTTCTAGAGGTGCTTGCCGGCAAGGATAAAAAAGATGCTACAACTTTACCTAGCAAAGTAGAAAAATATTATCCGATTGAAAAAAAGGCTACGGACAAAACAGTTATTGGTGTACCAAAGGAATATTTTTTAAAAGGACTCGACCCGGAAATAACTGTTGCAGTTAAAAATGCTATTCAACAATTTAAAAAATCGGGTGCTAAAATAAAGGAAGTCAGTTTGTTGGATCCTAAGTATTCAATTGCAGTATACACAATTGTACAAAGAGCTGAGGTTTCTTCAAATCTAGCCCGTTTTGACGGAATTCGCTACGGAGAAAATCGCTCAAGTTTTGGTAAAGAAGCAAAAAGAAGAATTATGTTGGGCACTTACGCTTTGTCAACCGGTTATTATGATCAATATTACAACAAAGCACAAAAAGTCAGAAATCTTATTTGTAAAGACTTTGAGCGCGTATTTAAAGAAGTTGATCTTTTAATCAGTCCTGTTTCACCAAGTCCGGCATTAAAAATTGGAGCTTCCGAAGGACAAGCAATGTTTGGCGAAATGCAGGATGTTTTAGTTGAAGCTAGCAGTTTAGCCGGACTCCCAGGGATAAGTATTCCTTGCGGAAAAACGAAGAACAACCTGCCTTTAGCTTTTCAACTTTTTGGACCACAACTAAGTGAAAAAAATTTATTAAAAACAGCGATCAAATATGAACAAGAATAACAAATATATGCCAATAATCGGATTGGAAGTTCATGTAGAACTGGAAACAGAATCTAAAATGTTTTGTGACTGCCCGGCATACCACTTTCAAGTTGAACCCAATAAAAACACTTGTCCTGTATGTTTGGGCCTGCCCGGAGCTCTACCTGTCCCAAATCAGAAAGCAATTGACTGGACTTTAAAAATTGGTATGGCATTAAATTGTAAAATTAATAGATTTTCCAAATTTGATCGCAAAAACTATTTTTATCCCGATCTTGCCAAAGGATATCAAATATCCCAATATGACATTCCTTTTTGTTATGACGGATCTTTAGCCATCCAAACTGAAAATGGTGAAAAAAAAGTCGGAATTGAAAGAGTTCATTTAGAAGAAGATACTGGTAAGCTTTTGCATAGGGGAGAAGCTTCCTTAATTGACTTTAACCGATCCGGCGTTCCTTTGGTAGAAATTGTAACTAAACCGGATTTAAACTCAACAGCGGAAGCAATAGCGTATTTAAGAAAGCTTCAGCAGACAATTTTATATTTAAATGTATCCAGCGCAGCCATGGACAAAGGCAGTATGCGCTTGGAACCTAATATCTCGCTAAAAAAACCAGATGAAAAAGGTTTACCCGGATACAAGGTAGAAGTTAAAAATATTAATTCGTTTAGATTTGTAAAAAGCGCAATAGAAAAAGAACTTAAAAGACAGAAAGCAATTCTTGATTCAGGGAAAATGCCTGCCCAAGAAACACGCGGTTTTAATGAGGAAACGGGAAATACTTTTTCCCAGCGGAACAAGGAGCAAGCAGCTGACTATAGGTACTTTCCTGAACCTGATATTCCACCGATTCGAATAACAAAAGAAAAAATCATGCAAATAAAAGATAATCTTCCTGTTCTTCCCAATGAAAAACTGAAAATGTACATAAAAAAAGACGAATTATCTCAATACCAAGCAGAAATTTTAATTAAAAAGATCAAGATGGGTACTTTTTTTGATAAAACCAAGGAATTGATCAGAGAAAAAAGCTTAGATACAAAATATATCCAAAAAGCAGCTAAGCAGATTATCAATAAAAAAATTGATATTGGGAAAATAGATCCTGAACAATTAATTAATAAGTTAGTTAAAAAGTCAGAAAAACCAGAACTTGAAACAGATCGGCTGAAAAAAATACTGGAAAATGTAATCAAAGAAAACCCGGAAGCAGTAGAAGATTACAAAAAAGGTAAAAAAGAGGTAATTGGATTTCTAATAGGCCAAACAATGCAAAAAATCCAGGGCAAAGCCTCTCCTAAAAGGGTGAAAAGAATGCTGGTTGAAAAACTGTCCAACAATACTTAACATTAATAATGTTAAGCTTATATTTAGATTATTTATATGAATAAAAACAAAAGTTTTGTACACCTTCATGTTCACACTGAATACTCCTTATTGGATGGACTGTGTAAAATTCCTGAGCTGGTACAAAGAGCTAAAGAAATGGGAATGCCTGCTTTAGCTTTAACCGACCACGGAGTAATGCACGGCACAATTCCCTTTTATACAGAATGCAAAAAACAAGGAATTAAACCTATTATTGGATGCGAAATCTATATGGCAAGAAAATCAAGGTTTGAAAAGACTCCGCATCTTGACTCCAGTCAAAACCACTTAATTCTTCTTGCAAAAAACTTGGAAGGCTATAGAAATTTAATGAAAATTGTTACCAAAGCACATTTGGAGGGTTTTTATTACAAACCACGGGCGGATATGGATTTATTAAGTGAATATTCAAAAGGAATAATTGCTTCGACTGCTTGTATTGAAGGCAAAATCCCATCCTTGCTTTTAGAAGGAAAGAAAAAAAAGGCAGAAGAAGAAGCCCGCAAACTTTATGATATTTTTGGTGAAGACTTCTATTTTGAAATTATGCATCATCCGAAAATAAAACGACAAGCAAAAGCAAATAAAAGGATTATTGAGCTCTCCAGAAAAATGGGTATACCTTTAATTGCCACTAATGACGTTCATTATGTTGACCCTGAAGATGCGGATGCACAAGATGCTTTATTAGCTATCCAAACCAAAACTACGTTGGACCAAACTGATAGATTAAGCATGCTTGATTCCCCGGACTTTTATTTACGCTCACCAGAAGAAATGAGAGAAATTTTTTCCGATCTTCCTGATGCCTTGGACAATACACTCGAGATTGCTAAAAAATGTGATTTAGAAATCCCAATTGGCAACATGATCTTCCCCAATTATCCAATACCAAAAGGAAAAACACCGGAAGAATATTTAAAACATCTGGTCTGGGAAAGAGCAAAAAAAAGATTTCCGAAAATTACAGAAGAAATTGAGGAGCGTTTGAAATATGAATTAAATGTTATCTGCAATAAAGGATACGCAACATATTTTTTAATTGTTCAGGATTTTACAAACTGGGCTAAAGACCGGAATATCAGAGTTGGACCGGGCAGGGGTAGTGTAGCCGGTTCACTAGTTTCATATGTTTTGCGCATAACTTCAATAAATCCTCTTGTTCACAATATTCCTTTTGAAAGGTTTTTAAATCCGGAAAGACCGAGTCCACCCGATATAGATTTGGACTTTGCTGATAACAAACGCGATAAGGTCATTGAATATGTTACACAAAAATACGGTAAAGAAAAGGTTTCCCAGGTAATTACTTTTGGAAGGATGGAGGCAAGAGCAGCAATCCGTGATATTGGCAGAGTTATGGGGCTTTCATACAATGAAACCGATCAAATAGCCAAGCTTATACCGCAAGGCGCTTCAATACAGAAATCTCTTGACTCTGTACCTGATTTAAAGGAATTTTATCAAGAAGATAAATACGAAAAGCTCCTTACTCTGGCACAAAAAGTAGAGGGGGTTGCCAGACACGCTTCAAGCCATGCATGCGCAGTTATTATTGCCGACAAGGAATTAACTGAATATACTCCCTTACAAAAGGAATCCCGGGGAGAACGCATTATTACGCAATATGACATGTATTCACTTGATTTAAACGTAACTGATACTGCAATTGGGCTACTAAAAATGGACTTTTTAGGACTAAGAAACCTTACTATTTTACAAGAAGCCATGAAATTAGTTAAAAAATACGAAGACGAAGAAATTGATCTTTCAGAAATTCCCATGGATGACGAAAAAGTATATAAAATGATTACCCAGGGACATACTGTAGGTGTATTTCAAATGGAATCAGCGGGTATGAGAAGAGTTGCAAGAAATCTTAAACCAAGTAAATTTTCAGATTTAACTGCTATGGTAGCATTGTACCGCCCCGGCCCTATGGATCTTATTCCCGACTTTATAAAAGGCAAAGAAAATCCTAATACAGTTCAATATCCTCATAAGGATTTAAAAACAATTTTGGAAGAAACATATGGAATTGCTGTTTATCAGGAACAATGCTTACAAATTGCTAATTTGATGGCCGGATATTCATTGGGGGAAGCTGATATTTTGCGTCGAGCTATCGGCAAAAAGAAACTTTCCATAATGAAAAAAGAAAAAAAGAAATTTATTAAAGGTGCCAAAGAAAAGGGCTATTCAACTGCAATTGCAAAAGAGGTTTGGAGCTATATTGAAAAATTTGCCGGCTATGGATTTAACAAAGCACACTCAGCTTCATATGCAATGATTTCTTACCAAACCGCATATATGAAAGCACACTATCCAGTTGAATATTTAACTGCACTGCTAACTTCTGAATCAATGGCAAATTCCGGACCAACTAGAGATGAAAAAGTATCAAAAGGTGTTAGTGAATGTGATCGCATGGGAATTTATGTCCTACCTCCGGATATTAATAAATCAGCTGTTTGGTTTTCAATAGAAGAGGATCCGCACTCATTTCAAAATAAGGCAATTCGCTTTGGACTAGCAGCAGTAAAAAATGTCGGTGCAGCTGCAATTGAAGAAATAATCAAGGCACGTAATAAAAAGAAATTCACTTCTTTAATTGATTTTTGTACCCGCGTTGACAACCAAAAAGTTAATAAAAAAGTTCTTGAAAGCTTAATCAAAGTAGGCGCAATGAACGGATTTGGACATAGAGCAGCCTTATTAGCCGGATTAGAGGACATAAGAGCACGTGCATTAAAAGAACAAAAACGTAGGGAAACAGGCCAAACTTCCTTATTTATATCAGGTAAGGACAAAAATAATACTGCCACGGAAATACAAGACACGGTTCCTGAAGTAGAACCGTTTTCTCCTGCAGAAAGATCTAACCTCGAAAAAAAATACCTAGGAATATATTTGGAAGAAGATCCTTTAGACAAAAACAAAAAAATTGTAAATGAATTTTCCACCCATAAAATTGCGAATTTGAATGCAAATGACCACAACCAGAAAAAAGTCAAAATTGCAGGCATCCTGCAACAAGTCAAGGTTATTTTCACAAAAAAGAAAAATGAAGAAATGTCTTTTATTTTGATAAGTGATCAATCCGGGAAAATAGAGGGAGTTGTCTTTCCCAAAACTTATGAAAAGTACAAACAATACTTAAAAGAAGATAATATTGTTTTTATAGACGGAAAGATTAATAACAGAGATGACAAAATTTCAGTAATTGTTGAAAAGGTTACAAACTTGGAAGAAGTTAAAAGTAAACTACAAAAAACCAATTTACATGAAATCCATATTCCTTCGGGAACTCCACGTTTGGTTTTAAAAAAACTGGCAAATCTTCTGAAAAAAAACGAAGGCTGGGATAAAGTGGTAATTATTTTACCCAATGGTTCACAAACTAAACGAATTCCTCTTCCTTATAGAGTTAATATAACAGAGGAACTCAAGAAAAAAATAGCTGATTTATTACGCTGAAGCGCTTGACAAAACATCCTTCTACTATTACATTATTATATTAATGGCTTAATTAATTACATAAACAATATTGGAGCCCCCGTAAGGGGGTTTTTTTCGGACATGAAGAACCTTTTAATCAGCATCGGTAAAAAAGAAAACAAAAAGGAATTACTACCATTTGTTAAAAAAGTACCCTTACAAAAATACCAGATATTTGCAACAAAAAATACTTCCAAATTTTTAAAAGACAATAAAGTTGATAATAAACTGGTACATAAAATCAGTAACTCTGAAAAAAAACCAAATCTTGCTGACCATTTAATCAGAAACAGTTTTGACCTAATTATAAACATACCCTCAAGGGACATCCACGAACACAAAGACAATGAATATACAGACGGTCAATACATCCGTAAAAAAGCGGTAGAGAACAATACTACTTTAATTACTGATATTGAAGTAGCAAAACTCTGGTTAAATTCAATTGCCAAAGATTTTAATCTGGAAAAACCGGATCAAAAAAGACAAGCACCTAAAGCCAGTGCTTTTACACCTTTTTACCATCCTCTTTATGATGTTAACAAATCATATGATTTTAATTATGAGTTTGGTCCATTTTTCAATGGTGCCTATCCGGACCTTGAAAACAAAGCAAAAAAGACTTTTTTGGGATTTAAAGTGAATTCTTTAATTGGTATTCCTGCGGGTCCGCTTTTAAACGGTAACTGGGTTAAAACCTATGCTGATCTTGGATTTGATATTTTAACCTACAAAACAATTAGAACCGTTAACAAAGCCTGCCACCAACCACCAAACATTGTATTTATTGATCCGAAATCATACAATTATGATCCGAAAAAGCCTGCTTTCACCAGAAAAAATGTAAATACTGATGATTATTCCAATTTCAGCATAACCAATTCATTTGGCGTTCCTTCCAAAGAACCGGATGTTTGGCAGGAAGATATAAAAAGACTTTTACCCCAACTCGCAAAAGGACAACTTCTAATTTTATCAGTAATGGGGTCGGCAACTGAAGAAACCACTGAACAAGAATATATTAATGATTTTGTTAATTGCGCAGAAATGGGAGTTGGAGCCGGAGCTCCGGTAATAGAAATTAATTTGTCCTGTCCCAATTTAGGTACAGGAGCAATTTTTAATAACCACAGCCTTTCCCAAAAAATACTGAAAAATGTAAAAGAAAATATTGGAAATACCCCTTTACTTGCAAAGCTGGGATATTTTCCCGGTCAAAGGGAACTAAAGGAATTTATTGAATTGACGCATTCATTTATTGATGGATATGTAGCAATAAACACTGTTCCTAAAGAAGTTTTTAATTACGACGGAAAGCAGGCATTGCCGGGGAAAAGCAGAGTGCGTTCAGGAACTTGCGGTGCTTTAATAAAAGACGCCGGACTTTCGGTTGTAAAGGTTCTGGCTGAAGAAAGAAAAGAAAATGATTATGAGTACAAAATTATTGGGGTGGGCGGAGTAATGACACCAAAAGACTATTTCCAGTATTTAAAACTGGGTGCGGATGCAGTCCAGTCCGCAACAGGTGCAATGTGGAATCCATATTTAGCTTACCAGATAAAAAAGACAATTGAAGAAAAAAGTTAATGAACTTCAAACAAAAATTAGATAAGAGAATAAAAAATGTAAACAGCTGTGTTTGCGTCGGACTTGACTCCAAATATGAAAAAATACCGACATTTTTAAAAGACAAATACAAATCTAAACAAGAAATCATTTTTCAATTTAACAAACAGATAATTGACCAAACTTATGATTTGGTATGTGCTTACAAGCCAAATATTGCCTTTTATGAAGCGGAAGGTAATCAAGGATTGACTGCATTAAAAAAGACAATTGAATATATTAGGAAAGTTGATAAAGAAATTCTTACCATTGTAGATGCTAAAAGAGCAGATATTGGCAACACTAATCTTGCATATATCAAATCTATTTTTGAATATTTTAAATTTGATGCAGTTACTGTTCACCCGTATTTGGGTAAAGAAGCTTTATCTCCATTTTTAAACATGAAAGACAAAGGGATTATTATCCTTTGCCGAACATCAAACTCTGGAGCTGGTAAAATTCAGGATCTTGAAATTCACTCAGAATATGGAAATTTACCTTTGTATAAATTTCTTGCTTATCAAGTAAAAAAATATTGGAACAAAAATAGTAATTGTTGTTTAGTTGTTGGTGCAACTTATCCAAAAGAACTAGCTGAAATAAGAAAGATTGTAAATAATATGCCGCTGTTAATTCCAGGGATTGGAGCACAAGGAGGAGATATTCAAAAAACTGTTAAAGCTGGAAAAGATAGTAATGGTAGGGGTATGATTATCAACTCGTCCCGAAGCATTATTTTTGCCTCTGAAGAAAAAGATTTTGCCAAAACTGCAAGAATAAAAACAAAAGAATTGGAAAATAAAATTAATAAATACCGCAATTAGGAGAAAATATGACGAAAAATATAGCTCATAAAACCGCCAAACTATTATTAGATATTAATGCAATAAGCCTACGACCTCATCAACCTTTTGAATTTACTTCCGGTATTAAATCACCAATATATATAGACAACCGTCTGATCATTTCTTATCCTAAAGTTAGAAATAAAATAGTTGGGTATTATATTCAATTAATAAAAGAAAAAATAGGTATAGATAAAGTGCAATTGCTATCCGGAACTTCAACAGCAGCTATTCCTTGGGCAGCTTTTACAGCACAAAAAATGAATTTACCAATGATTTATGTACGGAGTAAGAAAAAAAAGCACGGAAAAGAAAATCAGATTGAAGGAAGAATTAATCCGGGACAAAAAACACTTGTTATTGAAGACCACATTTCTACAGGTGGAAGTTTAATTGAAAATGCAGAAGCAGTTAGACAAAATAAAGGATTTGTTAAATATGCTTTGGCAATAACTACATTCTTGTTTAAAGAAGCAAAAGAAAAATTTAAAGAAAAGAAAATTAAAGTAATACACATGACAGACTATGAAACAATTATCAATGTAGCTGTTGAAAAAGGATTTTTAAAAGAAAAAGATAAAAAAACAGTTTTAACATGGAATAAAAATCCTCGGAAATGGGGCAATTAAAATTTTTACATATAAAAAAATAAGAATATAATAAAGGAATAAAATGAAAATATTTTCCGGATCCTCAAATCAAAGTTTAGCAAAAAAAATTGCTAAGCAGTTGGACACTAAATTAGGCGACATTGAGTTATCACAATTTCCCAATGGCGAATCCAGAGTATGGGTCAAAGAAAAGGTTTCTGATGAAAAATGTTTTGTGGTCCAATCCTTCTCAAATCCACCGGACAGGTATATTATTGAATTTTGTTTAATAGCAGACGCTTTAAAGAGAAAAGGAGCAAAAAAGATTATTGCTGTTATTCCTTGGTTTGGCTATTGCGTTCAAGATAAAGTGTTTCGAGAAGGAGAACCGTTAAATTCAAAAGTAATTGCAAAAATTGTCCAGGCAACCAAACTTGACCAATTAATGACAGTAGATTTGCATAATGAAACTATTCTGGGTTTTTTTGACATACCGGCAGAACATTTAAAAGCCACACCTATTTATGTTGATTTTTTTAAAAAAAACGGAATTGAAATGGTCATTAGTCCGGACGTTGGTGCTTTAAAAAATACCACTAAACTAGCACATGCATTGGAAATGCCTATTGCAGTCATTAATAAAAAGAGAGACCTGAAAACTGGTAAAGTAAAAATACTAGGAATTAACCAGCAGGTAAAAGGGAAAAGGGTATTAATCAATGATGATTTTGTTTCTACAGGACAAACCTTAATGAAAACAGCTGCTTTTTTAAAAGAACAGAAAGTCAAGGAAGTAGTTGCCTGCTTAACGCATCATTTTTATGTACCGGGAGTACAAGAAAAGATTGAAAAAAGTCAAATTGACAAGCTATACGTAACCGATACCATTACTAAACCAAAAGACAAGAAGTATAAAAAACTCAATATACTACCTATTGCGCCGCTTCTTGCCGAAAAAATAAGAAGTTGTTAAAATAGATCATGCTTAAATATATTTTTGTATCCGGTGGTGTAATTTCAGGACTTGGCAAGGGAATTGTCACTTCTTCTATCAGTCTACTATTAAAATCTCATGGTTTAAAAGTTGCACCGATCAAGTGTGATCCTTACGTAAATATTGATGCTGGTACAATCAGACCCCAAGAACACGGAGAAGTCTTTGTGACTGAAGACGGAATAGAGTCAGACCAGGACCTGGGACATTATGAGCGTTTTATAAATGAAAATCTTTCCCGCGCAAATTACGTTACTACCGGTCAAATATACCAGGAGGTAATTCGCAGGGAAAGAAATTTTGAATATGCAGGCGAAGACGTTGAAGTGGTTCCTCACGTACCCGAAGAAATGATCCGCCGCTTTAAACAAGCAGGTAATAAAATGGATGCTGACGTTGTCGTAATTGAGATTGGTGGCACAGTAGGCGAATATCAAAACATCCTTTTTATAGAAGCGAACAGAATTATGAAAATCAGAGACAAAGAAGAGGTTGTTCATGTTCATGTTGGCTATTTACCTACACCAGTAAACTTGGGAGAAATGAAGACAAAGCCGGTACAAACTTCTGTCCGCTTACTTAACCAGACGGGAATTCAACCAGATTTTATAATCGGCCGTGCAAAACAGCCCTTAGATAAACAAAGAAAAGAACGTATCTCCTTATTTTGTAATGTAGATATTGAAAATGTTTTTTCGGACCCTTATGTAGAAAATATCTACCAAATACCTGAAATACTTAAAGACCAGGATTTTGATAAAAAAATACTTAAAAAACTAAATTTAAAATCCAAAAAGACCAATTATTTTACCAACTGGAAGAAATTTGTTAAAAAAACTAAAGAACACGATAGAAAAATAAAAATTGCAATGGCAGGAAAATATCAGACCGTTGGTGATTTTACTCTGTCCGATACTTATCTTTGTGTGCTTGAATCAATCAGACATGCTTGTTGGAATGAAGATATTTCACCCGAAATTGTTTGGATTGATACTGAAGAAGTGGAAGATAATTCAAAAATACTTGAGAAATTAAACGAAGTTGACGGTATTATTGTACCGCAAGGCTGGGGAAGCAGGGGAGTTGAAGGAAAACTCAAAGTGGTTCAGTACGCCAGAGAAAATAAGATTCCTTACCTGGGTTTATGTTTTGGTATGCAGATGGCCGTTATTGAGTTTGGCAGAAATGTTTTGGGATTGGATAATGCAAATTCGCAAGAAGTGGATCAAAATACACCCCATCCGGTTGTACACATAATGCCTGATCAAAAAGAATACCTTGAAAAACACCAGTACGGAGGAACTATCCGTTTGGGTGCCTGGCCTTGTGTAATTAAAAAAGGAACTAAATTACATGAAATATACAGCCAAAAAGAAGCAGATTATCTGATAAAAGATAGAAATCCTTTAACAGCTATAGAAAGACACAGACACAGGTATGAATTTAACAGTAAATATACAAAACAATTTGAAAAACACGGAATGACAATTTCCGGTGTTTCTCCTGATAAAAAACTTGTTGAATCAGTTGAAATCAAAAAGCATCCGTTTTTTATTGCTGTTCAGTTTCACCCGGAATTTAAGAGCAGACCCCTAAACCCGCATCCGATTTTTATCTCCTTTATCCAGGCTTGCGCAAAATAAGGGAGAATGATAAAATATACTTCTGTATGGCACTTAGAGCAAAATTAAATAAAACCAGTTTTAAAGTTGGCGACAAAGTTAAAGTCTTTCACAAGATTAAGGAAGGCGAGAATATCAGAACTCAACCTTTTGAAGGCATTGTGATGGGAATCAAAGGAAAAGGAATTAATAAAAGCTTTGTTGTCCGTAGAATTGCTACCGGAGGAGTTCCTGTTGAAAGGATCTGGCCGCTGGCATGTCCAAGTTTGGAAAAGATTGAAGTAACTAAAAAAGGGAAGGTCCGCAGAGCAAAACTCAATTATCTACGCAAAAGGACAGGAAAAAAAGCAACAAGAATTAGAGAAGACTTGAGAGAAGATAAGGAAATTGAAGAAGAAACAGAAGCTGAAGCTGAAGTTGAAAATAAAGATAAAAAAGAAAAACCTGAAGAGAAAAAAGAGAAAGACAAGGAAAAGACCGAAAAGAAACAAGAAAAAAAACCTGAAAAAGAAACTAAAACTTCAAAAAAAGGGAAAGACAAAAACCCCAATGAACAAGAAGAAAAAGATAAGGAAAAAAAGAAAGATAGAGAGAAAAAAACAAAAAAAGAAGAAGAGAAAAAGAGTAAAGAAGAGAAGAAAGAAGAATCTGAAAAAAATAAAGAGAAATAAGCTTTAAAAATTCTTCCCAGAAATTAAAACATTTAACAATTGGGAAGTTTATTGTAAAATATAGTAGTTATGGGCCCGTAGCTCAGTCGGTAGAGCAACTGCCTTTTAAGCAGTGGGTCGGGGGTTCGATTCCTCCCGGGCTCACCATACCTGGCCCCATCGTCTATCGGCTAGGACACTACCCTTTCAAGGTAGAAAGACGGGTTCGACTCCCGTTGGGGTCACAAACTTACTTTATCCAACTTCAAACTATGATAAAATAGTAATCCAATGAAAAGAAATATTTTCCTCATATTAGCAGGAATTATTTTATATCTCTTTTTTCCTGGTGAAGTTTTGGGGATTCATAATCCTTTGGAAGCTGAAAACAATAAAGTGGGAGTGCATATTCTTGATCCCATTGAATTGGAACAGGCAGCAGAACTGGTTAATTCATCAGGGGGTGATTGGGGATATGTTACCATTCCTTTACGAACGGACGATAGAAACAGAATTAAATGGCAGAAGTTTATGGACAAGTGCAAAAAACTTCATTTGATTCCCATTGTCCGATTGGCAACAACAATGCAACCTAGCTTCTGGGAAAAACCTGACCTTTATGACACTTTGGATTCAGCAAACTTTTTAAATGATTTGGATTGGCCAGTAGAAAATCGTTATGTTGTTGTTTACAATGAACCCAATCATATACATGAATGGGGTGGAGAAGTAAAACCTGAAGAATATGCTTTTATATTAAAATATTCAAGTAAAATTCTGAAAAATACAAACGAGGATTTTTATGTATTGCCTGCCGGAATAGATGCGGCAGCTCCAAACGGCAACACTACTATGTCTTTTAACAGATTTGTATCCAGAATGTTTAATAAACATCCCGATGTTTTTGAAAATATTGATGCTTGGAATTCACATTCTTATCCCAATCCAGGTTTTAGCGGTTCACCTTTGGATACTCATTTGGCTTCAATTAAGGGATATCAAAAAGAACTCAAATTTGTAGGAAGATACGTAGATAAAGATCTTCCCGTTTTTATAACCGAAACTGGTTGGAAAGAAGGGATTTTTTTAGACCAGAACATAGTTGCTGATTATTATAAAACTGCTTTTGAAAATGTTTGGAATGATAAAAAAATTGCCGCCGTTACCCCATTTATATTAAAAGCAGATAATTCAGTATTTTCCGATTTTGCTTTGATAGAAAACGGCAGTCAAAAAAAACCTGCTTTTCTGGCAATCCAAGAATTGGAAAAAATAGCAGGTAAACCAAAATTAGATAATATTCAAATTGCGGATAAAATTGATAAAAATGTCTTGGGTAGAGATAGTGTCAAACAACCGAAATTCAAAGAGTTTTATGAAGAAAAAATAAAAGAGAAAATCAACAACTACTTTAAACAAATTTGGTATACTCAAAATAAGGAGGTGAATAAAAATGACTGACTTTAAAGTAGGAACTGTTTCCCATTATTATGACAAGATACAGGTTGCTGTTGTTGACCTAATAGATAATCTATCATTAGGAGACAAAATTAGGATCAGGAATAACGATGAAGAATTTGAACAAGAAGTAGAATCCATGCAAATGGAGCATAAACAAATTAAGTTAGCTGAAAAAGGAGAAACAATCGGTTTAAAAGTGGACCAGCCTGTTAAAGCAGGCTATACTATATATAAGAAATAATGGCATACCTAATTCATGGAGAAGACCAGGTTAAGAGCAGAAATTTTTTAAAGGAACTTAAGGAAAAAGGCCAAAAAAAAAATCAAGAAATTATAATTCTTGAAGGGAGTAAAACAGAACTTTCTGAAATCAAGCAAGCTTGTGAAGCTACTTCTTTGTTTGGCCAAGATAAATTAATAATAATTGAAAACTTATTCAGCGCCCGTGATTCAAAACGTAAAAAACAAATAATTGACTATTTAAAAAATGAAGACGCTAATATTGTTGTCTGGGAAGGCAAGAAAATTGACGGCCGCAAGCTTCGGGGTTTTTCTAACAAATGGAAAACACAAACTTTTAAACTTAGTGCTTCAATATTCAAATTCTTGGAATCATTACAACCTAATAATAATTATCAAAGCGTTTTACTATTAAAAGAATGTTTGGCAGAGGAAGAACCGGAAAAGATATTTTATATGCTAATCCGCCAGTTGCGCCTGCTGATCCTTGCAAAAGACCTGGGAAAAAAAGGACTTTCCGGACCTGGATGGATGAAACACAAATTTATCAGCCAAGCCGATAAATTTACCTTGAAGCAATTAAAAGAAAATTATGGCATATTATTAAATATAGATATTGATATTAAAACCGGCAGATCAATTATGCCTTTGGAATGGCAGCTTGAACAGTTCATATCAAATATGTAATATATACAATATACAATATATAATAAAAAATAGGAGGCCATAATGAATATTAACCCCAAAATTTTTAAAGACTATGATATCCGCGGAGTTGTTCCAAAAGATTTGGATGAAGAAGGAGCCGTAAGAATTGGTCGGTCTCTTGCCAAACTTTTTGCACCAAAAAAAGTAGCAGTCGGACACGATATGCGAATTAGTGCAGATAAAATTGCAGGTGGGTTGATTGAAGGTCTGATTAAATCCGGTGTTGATGTTGTTGACCTTGGATTAATTAGTACTGATATGGCATATTTTGCAGCTGGTAAATATGATTATGACCTAGCAGTTGCCGTGTCTGCATCACATAATCCTCCTGAATACAATGGATTTAAAATTGTTAAAAAAGGTGCTATTGCTGTATCCGGTGAAAGTGGAATTTATGAACTCAGGGAGATAGCTAAATCTGATCAAGAACTTACTGATGCTTCCGAATTTGGTAAAAAAAGCACAAAAGATTTAAGTATGAAGTTTGTTAAACACTGTTTGAGTTTTATAGATCTGAACAAAATTAAGGATTTCAAAATTATTGTGGATGCAGGAAACGCAATGGCAGGGTTTGTAATTCCCAAATTTGCCTTATATCTACCTGTAAACTTTATTCCTATGTATTTTACTCTTGACGGAAACTTTCCCAACCACATTCCCAATCCGATTTTACCTTCTGCAACCCAAGATTTAAAAAAGAAAATTTTGCAAGAAAATGCTGATTTTGGAATTGCTTTTGACGGTGACGGTGACAGAATGTATTTAATGGATGAAACCGGAAAACTCCTCTCCGGCACAGTAACCACAGCTATGCTTGCAAAAGCAATCCTAAAAAAACATCCGGGCGAAAACATTCTTTACAATGCAGTTGCCGGGAGAATAGTTCCCGAAATAGTAAAAGAAATGGGTGGTAAATATAAACGTGTCCGGGTAGGCCATACTTTAATCAAGGAAGCAATGCGTGAAAACAATGCATATTTTGCTGGAGAACATTCCGGCCACTACTATTTCCGGGATAACTTTTATGCTGACTCTGCTTTTGTTGCCATGCTTTTATCCTTGGAATTAATTTCAGAGTCTGACAAACCACTTTCAGAGATAGTTAAGGAATTTGACATATATCCTCATATAGATGAAACCAATTTTGCAGTTAAAGACAAGCAAGGAGTCATGAAACAAATTGCAGAAAGCAAGCAAAAAGACGCAAAAGAAATTGATTGGCTGGATGGTGTTTCAATCTGGTTTGACGACAGCTGGGTAAATATCCGTCCATCAAATACACAGTCCTTATTACGTTTGAACATTGAAGCTGATAATGAAACAATTTTAAAGCAAAGGAAAAGGGAGTTTATGTCACTGATTAATGACCTCGGTGGAGAACTGGTAAAAGAGTAAATTTTTAGTTGCAATTTTTTACTCAAACCCCTACAATGGTTATATATGAGTAAGCTTGACAACCTTAAATTAATTCAAGAATTAGATAAAAGTAATATGCTTGAATCTGTTAATGCACTTCCTAGGCAGATTAAGCATGCATGGAAAAGTGTTAATAAAATTGCTGTTCCAAATGAATATCAATCAGTCAATAAAATAATAATCTGCGGGATGGGCGGATCATCTCTGGGTGGTCATGTTATCCGTTCATTATTTACTGACCAGCTTAAGGTCCCTATTTTCCTGCGTCGCGATTACTATTTACCCAATTGGGTCGACGAAAAAACACTAGTTGTACTTTCAAGTTATTCCGGAAACACCGAAGAAGTTATTTCTTGTACCGAACAAACAGTAAAAAGAGGATTGAAAGCATTAAGCATAAGCAGCAACGGCAAACTGGCCAAAATGGCTGAAAAAAACAATTTTCCTTTATATCAAATTGACCCCAAATACAATCAATGCGGTCAGCCTAGAATGGCAATCGGATATTCGGTCTTTGGACAAGTAGCTTTATTTTCCAAGGCAGGATTGTTGAATATTCAGGAATCAGATATAGATAAATTAGTTGATTTCTTGGAAGAAAACAAAAAAAATTATTGGCAAAACACTGATACAGCAGAAAATATAGCAAAAAAAACAGCGGGAAAAATAAAAGGCAAAGTCATAAATTTTGTAGCTTCCCAACACTTAAGAGGAGCTATTCACGTCTGGAACAACCAGACAAATGAAAATTCAAAAAATTTCAGTAACTTCTTTTTTATCCCGGAAATGAACCATCATTTAATGGAAGGCCTAAAATATCCGGAAACAAATAAAAAGATTTTAGCTTTTCTGTTTATAAACTCAAACCATTATTCAGATAGAATTAAAAAGCGTTTTGAATTAACTCAAGATGTTGTCAATAAAAACAAAATCGAAACTATAAAAATTAACTTAAACGGTAAAGACAAAGTAGAGGACGCTTTTCAATTAATTCAATTAGGTGGTTATGTCAGTTTTTACTTAAGTATTCTAAACAGTTTAAACCCGGCCCCCATTCCGTGGGTCGACTATTTTAAAAATAAATTAAAGTAAGGATCAAAAATGCCTGCTCAAAAAGATAAACATTTAGTCTGGTTCGAGAATGTTCACAAAGATGATATTGACTTGGTTGGAGGAAAAGGTGCCAACCTTGGAGAGATGGTCTCTTTTGGAATTCCCGTGCCGCCCGGTTTCATAGTAACAGCTCCTGCATATTTTTATTTTATTGAGCACAACAATCTCAGTGATAAAATCAAGCATGCAGTTGAAGCTGCTGATTTAACTGACCCCAGACAATTAAATGAAGCTACTCAAAAAATTAGGGACCTAATCACTCATGGAGAAGTTCCAAAAGATTTATCAAAAAAAATTATCCAAGCATATGAAAAACTGGGGGGAAAGTTTCAGCATCCTTTGGTTGCTATTCGTTCTTCAGCTACAGCAGAAGATCTGCCTGACGCATCATTTGCCGGACAACAAGAAACATTCTTAAATGTTCGTGGTGAAGCTAATTTAATAAATAAAGTAAGAGAAGCATGGGCCTCCTTGTTTACTCCCCGAGCAACTTTTTACAGGGAAGAAAAAAACTTTGATCACTTTAAAGTTGGTATTGCCGTACCTGTACAGAAAATGATTCAATCCGACTCTTCAGGAGTAATGTTTACTATTGATCCAGTTACAAACGACAAAACAAAAATAATTATTGAAGCCATTTGGGGTTTGGGTGAATTAATTGTTCAGGGTTCTGTCACTCCGGATCACTATAAAATAAATCGAAGACCTCTTGATATTATCAGCAAGCAAATTAACGAACAATCAATCAAGATGATTCAGGCTGGAACAGATAACCAGAAAGTAACGGTGAAAAAGTCTGATCAGGGAAAACAAAAACTATCAGATGAAAAAATCCTTGAATTAGCTGAATTGGGTAAAAAAATACATCAGCACTATTTTTTCCCCCAGGATATTGAATGGGGTTTGTACAACAATAAATTGTATATTCTTCAAACACGTCCTGTAACTACTACCCGCAGACAAGACAAAGATGTTGAAGAAGAACAAAAACAAAGGGACAAATTAGATCTGGATATTATTTTAAAGGGGGAACCTGCAAGCCCGGGAATCGGAACCGGATATGCAAAGATTGTCAATTCGGCTAAAAACATTGATAAAGTTAAAAAGGGAGAAATATTAGTTACAGAAATGACAACCCCGGACTTTGTTCCTGCAATGAAAAGGGTAAAAGCGATTGTGACTGACAAAGGCGGACAGACTTCTCATGCAGCAATTGTTTCCCGGGAACTGGGTGTTCCTTGTGTAGTCGGTACTAAAAAAGGCACACAAGTCTTGGAAAACAAAAAAGTTATTACTGTGGACGGAAAAACAGGTAATGTATACAAGGGGGGAATGAAAGCTGATGAAAAAACTAAAATCAAGGAAGTATCTGAATCCCGGGAAGATAAAAAAAATGCAACAGTGGACGGAAAACATCCATCGGAATTAAAAACAGCAACAAAACTTTACGTAAATTTAGGAGAACCTGAACTTGCTAAGGATATTAGTAAACAAAACGTGGATGGTGTGGGTCTTTTACGTGCAGAATTTATGATCTCCCAACACATAGGCGTCCATCCCAAAAAACTAATCGCAGACAACAAGCAAGAGTTTTTTATAAACAAACTAGCTGACGGACTGCACAAATTTTGTAAAGCTTTTAGTCCCCGTCCGGTTGTTTACCGTGCAACAGATTTCAAAACTAATGAATACCGAAACCTTAAAGGAGGAAAGGACTATGAGCCGCATGAAGAAAACCCGTTGATTGGCTATCGAGGGGCATATAGGTATATGCAGGACGAACAAGTTTTTGCACTTGAAATTGAAGCCATTAAAAAGGTCAGACACAAACATAATTTGAATAACCTCTGGATGATGGTTCCGTTTGTCAGAACCGTAAAGGAGCTAAAAGAAGTTGAGAAAATAATCACAACACACGGTTTACACCGCTCTAAATCATTCCAAATTTGGATGATGGTAGAAATCCCTTCCAATGTTCTCTTATTAGAAGATTTTTTGGATACGGGAATTGATGGGGTTTCTATTGGAACAAATGATTTGACTATGTTAACCTTAGGAATTGACCGGGACAATGAAGTTATGGCACCACAGTTTGATGAAAGAAATCAAGCTGTTCTTTGGTGTCTGGAGAGAATTATAAAGACTTGCAATAAGAAAAATGTTACTAGTTCAATCTGCGGTCAAGCACCTTCATTGTATCCTGAGTTAACAGAAAAATTGGTCAAGTGGGGGATAACAAGTGTTTCTGTAACTCCAGATATGATTGAACAAACAAGAGAAATCATATATTTAACAGAAAAAAAATTAGTAGGTAATTTAGATGACAAAAATTAGTAAAATTAAAGCACGCGAAATTCTTGATTCAAGAGGAATTCCCACTATTGAAACAGAAGTAGTTTTGGAAGACGGAAGCAAAGGCATTGCTTCAATTCCTTCGGGATCATCTAAAGGAAAACATGAAGCAGTTGAACTGCGTGACCAGGATCCTGCCCGTTTTGATGGAATGGGAGTGCTTAAAGCGGTTGATAATGTAAATAAAACTATTACACCTGAATTAATAGGTAAAGACGCTGCTTATCAGGGAAATATTGATAAAATACTAATAGAGCTTGATGGAACAGAAGATAAAAGAAATTTAGGCGCAAATGCGCTCCTTTCAGTATCACAGGGAGTTTTGGAAGCTTCTGCTGAATCGTATAATATGGATATTTATGATTACTTATTGTCCAAATATCAAATGGTTAACAAACCTAAAATACCAACTCCGATATTTAATTTAATTAATGGAGGAAAGCACGGAGCCGGCAACCTAGACTTTCAGGAATTTCATGTTATTCCTTCTACAAGAAAAAGTTACCCTGAATCATTACAATGTGGAATGGAAATCTACCAATCCCTCAAAAAAACTTTAATAGAAAAAGGAGCAATCCACAGTGTGGGAATCGAAGGCGGTTTTGCACCTAACTTGTATACTAATACTGATGCTTTGGAGCTACTTATTGAAGCAATCAGGAAAACTAACTATCACTTAGCTACAGACTTTTTCTTTGGTTTGGATGTTGCAGCTAGTTATTTTTACAAAAATAATACTTATCATATAAAAGATAAATCACATTCTGTTGAAAGAGAAGAACTAATTGAATATTATATGGAAATAAACAACAAGTATCATCTTTTTTCAATAGAAGATCCTCTTCAAGAAGACGATTGGAAAGGCTGGCAAATTTTAACAAAAAACCTACAAAAAAACACCATGGTTGTGGGTGATGACCTATTATGTACCAACCACAAGAGAGTTAAAAAAGCAATTAAGGAAGATGCTTGTAATGCCATATTAGTTAAACCAAATGAAGTTGGTACTATTACTGAGCTTGTAAGCGTAATCCAAACAAGCAGAGATGCCGGATGGCAAATAATAATTTCTCATCGTTCAGGCGAAACCACTGATGATTTTATAGCCGATTTTGCAGTAGGTGTCGGTGCTGACTATACAAAGTTTGGCGCACCTGCAAGAGGTGAAAGAATTATTAAATACAACAGGCTTTTACAAATTAACGATAATATTAATAGTGAAGAAACAGAAGAAAAGAAAAATGAACCGGCCTAAACCCTTAGTTCTAATAATTTTGGACGGGTGGGGTATTGCCCCTGATAATCCCGGAAACGCAGTAACACAAGCAAATACACCCAATATCGACCGCTATTGGAATATATATCCGCATACAACTTTAAAAGCATCAGGAGTTGCTGTTGGACTTCCTAAAGGAGAACCGGGAAATAGTGAAGCCGGCCACCTGAATATTGGTGCAGGAAGAATAATTTACCAAAGTCTACCCAGAATCAATATGTCCATTGCTGACGGCTCTTTCTTTAAAAACGATGCTTTTTTAAGTGCAATCCATAACGCCAAAAAAAACAATTCTGCACTACATTTAATGGGTCTTCTTGGAGCAGGGGGAGTTCATTCAAGTATTGAGCATATCTTTGCACTTTTAAGGCTCGCTGCAGACCACAATTTAAAAAACGTATATCTACACTTATTCACCGACGGAAGGGATTCTCCTCCAACATCTGCACAAGAATACTTAAATCAGGTTGAACAAAAAATTGCAGAAAATAATGTTGGAGAAATTGCTACAATTATGGGTCGTTATTATGCAATGGATCGTGATCACCGTTGGAAAAGAATAAAAATAGCTTATGAAGCCTTGACCGAAGGAAAAGGCAATCAAACTAATAATTATTCAAAAGCAATTCAAGAATCTTATGAAAACGATATAACCGATGAACACCTAAAACCGATTATTATCACTAAAAATAACCAACCTGTTGCTACAATAAACGAAGGGGATTCCGTAATCTTTTTTAATTATCGTATTGACCGCCCCAGAGAACTGACAAAGGCTTTTGTACTTGATAATTTTGAAACACTTAAAATCAAAAAACCAGCATTTGACCCTTATGCAGAAAAATACGGCAAAAAACAATATGAAGATGTGGGAAAAGAAATTACCACTTTTCAAAGAAACAAAATATTAAAAGATATCACTTTTACAACCATGACTGAATACGAACCAGGACTTCCTGTTTTGGTAGCTTATAAACCGTCTTCAATTAATATGCCGTTTGCCAGATTTATTTCGGAAAAAGGCTGGCGTCAATTCCATATTGCAGAAACTGAAAAAGAAAGACACGTAACTTATTATTTTGACGGAAAAAGGGATGACCCATTAAATGGAGAAGACCGTTTGGAAATACCTTCACCCCAAGATGTCTCAACCTATGATGAAAAACCGGAAATGTCAGCACAACAGGTTACAGATACTTTAGTTAAAAGAATAGAACACGACATATATGACTTTATTGTAGTAAATTTTGCTAACCCTGATATGGTAGGTCATACGGGAAATTTGCAAGCAGGAATTAAAGCTTGCGAAACAGTGGATAACTGTTTAAAACAAGTTGTAGACAAAGTTTTAAATGTAAATGGGGTTTGTTTTATAACTGCTGATCACGGGAATGCTGAAGAAATGATAAACCCTGAAACAGGAGGACCAAGTACACAACACTCAAACAATAAAGTTCCCTTTATCATTGCCTCAAATAATCCAAATTTAAAAAACTCTACTTTAAAAACCGGCATACTTGCTGATATAATTCCCACGATACTTAAAGTTGCAGAAGTGCTAAAACCAAGTTCAATTTCAGGAAAAAGCCTTTTCTGACTTGACCCGTTGATATACATTACTAAATTATAATAAATAAAATGAATAAAATACTAACTGTTGGCAGTGCTACACTTGACCTTTTTTTTCAATCCAATAATTTCCCGGAAATAAATGATGGTATGCGTTTATCACTAGCTTATGGTGGTAAATATGTTGCTGACTCATTTGATCTTGCCTTTGGAGGTGGAGGGGCAAATACTGCTGTTTCTTTTTCAAGGCAGGGATTTGAAACATATTGCTGGGCTAAAATTGCTAATGACTGGGCAGGAAAACATATTCTGGAAAATTTAAAAAATGAAAACGTCGACCTACAATTAATACAAAAAGACTCTGATAGAACAACAACCTCTGCTATTCTTTTGGGGAAAGACCGCGAAAGAACAATAATAACTTATCGAGGAGAAAATGACAATCTTATTTTAGATGAAAAGGTAAAAAATGTTTTTAATCAGGTTTCTTGGTTATATTTTGCCGACCTTGCCCGGGCAAGCAAAGAAAACAAATTATCCTGGCTTAAAACAATGAAGAAAAACGGAATTAAACAATTAATTACACTTTCAGGCGATGAATATAAAAAGGGCATTGATTATTTAGACGAATACTTTGAATATGCAGACATTTTTATTGTTAATGCACATGAATTAGCTGACATCTGGGGAGGCGATGCTCCCGATTTAGATCTGGAAAAAACTAACTATGCAAAGAAACTAGGATTAAAAATGCTAGTGGTCACATATGATATTAATGGCAGCTGGGCATATACTCAAGACAAAATTTATCATCAGCCGATTGTTAAAGTCGATGAAGTAGCCGATACAACTGGAGCCGGAGATGCTTTTGGTGCAGGATTCTTAGGTGAATATATTAGAACTAACAGCATCCCGAAAGCTTTACAATTTGCTGCTAAAAATTCTTCTTCTGTTATTTCACATATTTCAACTCAGAAAGGACTTTTGCATGTCAAATAATAGTTTAAACACTTTTTTTTCACCCCAAAGTATTGCAGTAGTCGGAGTTTCAAGGGAAAAAAATAAAGTAGGAAGAATAATATTTGAAAATATTCTTAAAAACTTTCAAGGTGAAGTTTATCCGGTCAATCCAAAAGCAGAAAAAATTGCAAATAAAAAATGTTATGCTTCATTGCAAGAATTACCAGAAAAAGTTAATCTGGCTGCTATTTCGCTTCCTGCCAAAATTGCACCTAAAATATTACTAGACGGAGTAAAGGCCGGCATTAAAAATTACATTCTTTATTCATCAGGCTTTTCCGAATTAGGCAAAGAGGGAGAAAAAATTGAAAACAAAATCAATGAAATTATAAAAGAAAACAATCTGACTCTTTTGGGACCAAATACCTTGGGATATTTAAATACAAACAAAGGCTTGAATACAAGCTTTACAAATATTGAAACATTAAAAGGAAATATCTCCTTTGTCTCACAGTCCGGCGCATTGATTAGCGTTCTTTTGGATTGGGCATACGATAAAAACTTGGGAATAGACATGGCTATCAGCCTTGGCAATAAACTTAATTTAAATGAAAACCATGTTATTGAATACCTTGAAAACAGAAAGCAAACCCAGGTAATTGCTCTTTATTTGGAAAATTTTGCTGACGGTAAAAGATTTCTAGAAATTGCCAATAAAACAAAAACTAAAAAACCAATAATTCTTTTAAAAGGCGGCAGAACTGAAAAAGGTAAACAAACTGCCCAGTCCCACACCGGTAAAATGACTGGTTCATTTGAAACCGCAAAAGAGCTTTTAAACCATAATGGCATTGTGATTACAGAAAAAATGCAGGATTTTTACAATTTTGTTTATTGCTTCTCTAAAATAGAACTATCTGACAAAAACATGGTAGTAGTAACCAATGCCGGCGGCGCTGGTGTAATTACCGCCGACTACATGAAAAATGAACCTATTGAACTCACACCTTTTTCTGAAAAAACAAAGAGTAACTTGAAAAAAATACTGCCAGATTATGCTACGATTAAAAATCCTTTAGACATTGCCGGAGACGCGGAACCGAAACTGTTTGCCCAAGTAATGGAAACAGTTATGAAGGATCCAATTGAAGACGCAATTCTAATAATCGTCACTCCCCAGGCAATGACAAATATGGAAGAAACTGCCAGACAAATTAAAAAACTTGCTTTTAACAGCCATAAACCAATTCATGTATGTCTTATGGGGGGTAAGAAAAAGGATAAAGCAGCAGAAATTCTTAAAGATTCTCCAGTAATAGTAATTGAGTATCCTGAGGATGCAGTAACTAATTTTTCCATGCTTTTACAACACAACAAAATTAAAGATAAAAAATTTATCCTCAAGCCCAAAAGGGAATTTCCAATCGAGGAAAATAAAATTAAAAATCTTTTCCAAGAATGGGGAAACAATAAAATTATCTCTGCCCAAAACCTTGTAAAGTTGGCAGAAATGTACAAGCTTAACCTTCCCAAACAAAAAATCCTAAATTCTGAAGAGGAACTAAACAGTTGTATTGCAGAGTTTAATTATCCACTTGTTTTAAAAACCAACAGTCTACACAAAACCGATAAAAAAGAGGTCTTTGTGGGTTTGAAAAAGGAAGCGGAAGTAAAAAAAGCTTTTAATAAACTAGTATATAATAAACCGCTTTTATTACAAGAAATGATTAAAGCAGAATTAGAACTGATTATTGGCTCAAAAACAGACCCCGAATTTGGGAAAGTGGTAATCTGCGGCTTAGGAGGAATATACACTGAAGTCTTAAAAGAAAAGATTATTTTTCCTGCACCATCTACAAAAAAGGATATTGAGAAAATAATTAAAGCTGCACCGTTTTATGAACTGATTAAGGACGGATACCGTAATCAGAAAAGACCAACCCAAAAGATTATAGATCTTTTGTACAGATTTTCTTTTATGGCATCTGATTTTCCCAATGTTGAAAGTTTTGAGATTAATCCTTTGTTGATTACGGAGAATAATATTTACGCAGTCGACTTTAGAGGTATTTTATCTTAAAGTTTGTTTGTTATAGATATTAAGGGATTTGTTAAGGTAGTTTGAATAAAACTACAAACTCTCCTTTTATATTTTCAGTCTTATATTTATCTAAATAATATGAGATTTCCCTTTTTACAACCTCTTCAAATTTTTTGGTCAATTCCCTTCCCAAAACAATTTCAATATCTCCATATATTTGTTTTACAATACTTAGGGTTTTAACCAAGCGATGCGGTGTTTCATAAAAAATAATTGTTTTACCTGACAAATATGTGTTATTTTTAATTTCCTTAAACTTGTCTTTTATTTGTTTATTTTTTTTTGATAAAAAGCCGATAAATAAAAACTCGTTAGTCGGCAAACCAGATGAAACTAAAGCAGTTAAAAAAGCTGAAGGCCCCGGAACTGAAACTACTTTTATTCCTAACCTTAAACATTCTTTAACCAGCTTATAGCCCGGATCGGCAACAAGCGGTGTTCCTGCATTAGAAACTAAAGCAATTTGTTTGCCATTTTTTAAGTATGCAATTACTTCAGGAAGTTTATTTACCCTGTTTTGTTTATGATACGGAATAATTTTTTTGTTTAAATTTGAAGTTTCCGGATAAGTTTGTAAAAGATTACTTGTTTTCATTGTGTCTTCCGCCAAAATAATATCCACTTTCTTGAGAACTTCAATTGCTCTTAAAGTAATATCTTTTCTATTTCCGATTGGGGTTGACACTATGTACAGAGTTCTCATACAATGCTATTGTACCATGATGGACAATACAAATATTAACAAACATAAAATAAACATTAAGATTGCCGGAGCTGCGGGTGCAGGCGTAAAATCTACAGGACAGATCCTTTCTAAATCATTAACGCGTTTGGGGTTTTCAACTTTTTCCTACAGAGAATATCCTTCCTTAATTAGAGGCGGACATACTACATACCAAACACTTGCTGCTGTAAATGAGCAAGTACATTCACAAAAAAAAGATTTAGATATTCTTCTTGTTTTTGATGAAAAAAGCTACCAATTGCACGAAAATGAACTAACTCAAAATTCACTTGTTATATACTGCAGTTCATCATTTGAACTAAATAATATTAAAGGAAAAAAAATTGGCGTTCCTCTTATTGAATTGGCAAATGAAGCAGGCAGCGCAATTATGGCAAATTCTGTAGCTTTAGGTGCACTGTTTGAATTATTGTGTATTAATAATTTAGATTCTTTAAAACAAACTTTAAAACAAGCGTATATAAGCAAGGGGGAAGAAGTTGTTCAAAACAATTATCAGGCAGTTGAAAAGGGTAGAGAATACATCCGTAATAACTTTTCGGATGCAAAAATTCAATTAAAAACACCTGAAGAAGAAAAAAAAGACCGCATGGTAATTACAGGAAACGAAGCAGCAGCATTAGGTGCAATTAGTGCCGGGCTTAAATTTTACTGTGCATATCCAATGACACCTGCAACTTCAATCTTACACTACTTGGCCGCAAAAGCAGAAGAAACAGACATAATAGTAAAACAGCCGGAAGACGAAATTGCAGCAATAAATATGGCAATCGGTGCTTCTTTTGCTGGAGTAAGAGCAATGACCGCTACTTCCGGAGGAGGTTTTTGTTTAATGACTGAAGGACTTGGGTTGGCAGGAATTTCTGAGACTCCTTTGGTAATTATTGAATCCATGCGTACCGGACCGGCAAGCGGACTTCCGACCTGGAGCGGGCAGGGTGATTTGCGATTTGTTATTCATGCCTCACAGGATGAATTTCCGCGTGTAATTTTAGCCCCGGGTGATGCCACAGAAACTTTTGAACAAACTAGACAATCTTTTGAATTAGCAGAAAAATATCAAATTCCAGTAATAATATTATTGGACAAAAACATTTCTGAGTCAGATTACAGTTGTGACCCATTTAAAGATAATTTTGAAAACAAAAGGTATTCATTTGTAAAAGAATGTAATCAACCTTATCTGCGCTATAGGTTTACTGAAAACAATATTTCTCCACGTCCTTTCTTGGGACAGAATGGCTGCCAGCACTTGGCAAACAGCTATGATCATGATCAAGAAGGTTATGCTACTGAAGACAGTGAAACAAGAATAAAAATGATGGATAAAAGAAATAAAAAAATGCAAAATATTAAGAGGGAAATCCCTAAGCAACAGATATTTGGCAATCCCGAATCAAGAATTGGCATAATCTCTTGGGGATCAAATAAAGGTGCAATTCTTGAAGCTTTAAAAGAGCTTCCGGAAGTGAGCTTTTTACATATGAATTGGTTATGGCCTTTTCCTGCAAAACAAGTAAAAGAATATATTAACAAACTTGATAAATGTATTTGCATAGAAGGAAATTCTCACGGACAGCTGGCTGACATTATCCGAGAAAAAACCGGGGAAAATGTTGAAAAAACGTTGAAATACGACGGCCGACCCTTTTATCCTTACGAAATTATTGAAAAATTAAAATGAATCAATTTGATACTAAAATAAAACCAACTTGGTGTCCCGGATGCGGAAACTTTGCAATTATGGGTGCACTTAAAAAAGCTTTTGAAAAAATGCAGTTAGCACCCGATCAAATAGCAGCCTTTTATGATGTTGGTTGTTCTTCAAATTGGGCCGATTTTATGAAAACTTATGCATTTCATGGATTACACGGTAGAGGAGTTCCTCCAGCGGCAGGAGCATCTTTAGCTAACCATGAAATTCCAATACTGGCAATTATTGGTGACGGAGGAGCATATGGCGAAGGACTTAATCATTTCATCAGCGCTTGCCGAGCAAATTACAACTTAACTATGCTTGTAACCAATAACCAACTTTATTCTTTAACAACAGGACAAATGTCTCCCACTACTTACAAAAACAGAAAAACAAAATCAACACCTGAAGGTGCATTGATAAAGGAATTTAATCCTTTGGAAAATGCAATAGTTAATCACTGTTCTTTTGTTTCCCGCGGTTTTGCAAATAACATTAATCACTTAACTGATTTACTTGTCAAAGCAATGACACACAAAGGCTTTGCTTTGGTTGACGTACTACAACCTTGTATTACTTTTAATAGGGAACAGCCAATAAATTGGTACCAAGAAAGAGTATATGAGCTTGAACAAGAAGGATATCCTTATAAAAAAGCTTTAGCTTTAGCAAAAGAACAGCCGGAAAAACTACCTATCGGAATATTTTATAAAGAAGAAAGACAAAGCTACCCGGAAAAGCTAAAACAATTAAATGATAAAAAGCTGATTGACCATGATATCCAAAACATAAATATAAATCATTTGATTCAAGAATTTATTTAACATATACTATATTCCATATTTTATTAAATTATTTATCTAGCTTATTTTAATATTATGAATTTTACACAACTGATTATTACTTCAATTAAGCAAAACGGTTACATTAGCGTGATTCTGGGAGGTCTAATAGAACAAGTAATTGTTCCTATTCCTTCACCAATAATTCCTATGGCAGCAGGTTTCTTTTTTGTTCCGCAAAATATTCAAAGTTTTGGTTTACTAACAAGAAATATTTTTTTTAAAGCAGCTTTGCCGTTTGCAATAGGTTCTACTATTGGTTCAACTATTATTTATATTGCTTCTTGGTTTGGAGGAAAATATTTAATTAATAAATTTAGCCGTTGGCTGGAAATTAGATGGGAAGACGTTGAAATTATTAAAGAAAAATATTTTAAGGGCAATTTCTGGGATGAAGTTGTTATTTTTGTTTCCAGAGCTATTCCGGTGATTCCTTCTGTTCTTTTTTCCGCAGCTTGCGGAGCCCTAAGAATAAAACCGGTCAGCTATTATTTATTTTCTGCTTTAGGCTTGATTGTCAGAGGAATGCTATTGGGTTGGATAGGCTGGCAGAGCGGGGAAGCATTATTTGCTGTATCCGAGGGACTTGATCGTTGGGAGATGATTGTCAGTATTGCCTTGGTCGTAATCAGCGGAGCTGTCCTTTTATTTGCTTATTTTAAAAGAGAAAAGTGGCTGGAAAATCTACGTAAAAATGCTTAAAAAGTTCGGATAACTCCTGCAATTTTACCTTGTATTTGCACTTGATTTACAAACTCAGACCTTTTGTTACTGTATAAGGGTTCCAATCTGATCCGCGTGGCTTCCTGATAAAATTTTTTAAGCACTGCGCCTCCGTTTTCCAAAATTAATACTCCGGGCTGTCCGTCTTCAAGTTCCTGTTCTTCTTCAATAACCACAAAATCATTTTTAAGAATTCCCTCTTCTCTTAATTGGTTATCATCAACTTTTAAAGCATAAGAACGTTCTTCTCCATCAATCATCCTATTAGGAATATGAAGTGACTGATTTTCCTTAACCGGTTGTATTGGTTTATTTAACTGGAACTTCCCCAAAATGGGAATTTTAACAGCCCTGTGTAAAGTAGCAATATTTTCATCAGTTATTTCAAACCCCCGGCGTTCATCATGATGCCTTTTTAAAACTCCTTTTTCTTCCAAAGCAACTATATGCTCATGTACTGTTGAAACAGCACTTAAGCCCATAGCGTCAGCTATATCCCTAAGAGTAGGAGAATATCCGTTTTTCTGAATATATTGAACAATAAAATCAAGTACTTGTCTTTGTCTTTTGTATAATGTAACTGTCATTAATTTAAATTTGCCAAATAAAACCCGAAAAGTCAAGCTGGAATAAAAAATATTTGAAAAAATTGATACAATTGAAATGATGAAAAAAACCCTGCTCACCATAATATTCACTTTAGGATTATTTTTTTCTACAACAAAGCTTGTATTTGCTGAATCAGATTTTAAAACTTCTTACAATATCATATATCAGGTTACAGAGAATAATAAGCTAAAAGTTTTGCAGCAAGTTTCTTTAACAAACAAACATTCCAATATATATGCCAAAGAATATTTAATCAGCATAGGCGCAACCCAAATTTCAAATATTCGAGCTTATACTGCTGAAGCTGAATTGTTTCCCAAAATCCACAAAAATGAAAATGAAACTAATATAACAATTCCTTTTAATAATCCCGTAATCGGTTTGAACGAGTCTTTAACCTTTACTTTAGAATACATTACAGAAGATTTTGCAAACTTAAACGGAAAAATTTTGGAAATAACTGTTCCACAAATTGATCATAAAGCTGATTTAAACAATTACAATTCCGAACTAAAGGTTCCTTTAAAATACGGCGAACCTGCTTTTATCACCCCCGAACCAAAAAGGTCACTTATAACAGAAGATTCCCGCATTTATTATTTTAGCCAAAAAAATTCGGAAAAAGGCATTTCCGCTGCTTTTGGAGGTCCACAAATTTTTGACTTTGAGCTTTCATATCTTTTAGAAAATCCCAATTCTTTAAAATCTAAAACAAAAGTTGCGCTGCCTCCTAATACTAATCGTCAAAAAGTATATTACAACAGCATCAATCCCAAACCTGAGGACGTAGAAATTGATCAAGACGGAAACTGGATTGCCAGCTTTGTCCTTGAACCAAAAGAAAAAATTGAAGTCTTGGTTAAAGGTAATGCACAAATTTTTATTAGTTCCCAAAGTCAATATAGTTTACAAAACAATGATTTATCAGCTTATTTGAAAGAGGACAAATACTGGCCAGTAAACGATCCTAAAATTGTTGAATTAGCTGAACAATTGGATACTCCCAGAAAAATTTATAATTTTCTGGTGGAAAATTTTTTATACGACTATGGTAGAGTAGAGACAAATTCACAAAGAATGGGAGCAGAAAAGGCACTCGCGAATAAAGACTCACTTTTATGTATGGAATTTACTGACCTTTTTATTACTATAGCCAGAGCATCTGGTATTCCTGCTCGCGAACTTAACGGGTATGCATATACCAACAATCCCAAACTAAGACCGCTAAGCTTAGAACAGGATATTTTGCATTCCTGGCCGGAATATTATGACCAGGAAAGCCAACAATGGATTCCTATTGACCCTACATGGGGTAATACAACCGGGGGCGTCGATTTTTTTGATAAACTGGATTATAACCATTTTACTTTTGTCATCCACGGCAGTGACAGTGAGTTTCCGCTGCCTGCCGGCTCATACAGAAACACAAACGAAGGTAAAAAAGTCAGAATAAAGTTTGGTAGTAATATAAGTCCAAGAGAAGATTATACAATTAAGATTAACCTTCCTGAAAGAAACTTAGCTGGATTACCTGTTTACGGAAATATTGAGATCGTAAACACCGGAAATACCAGTTTACCTGACGAAGTTTTTACATATTCTTCTAGGGATTTAAATATTTCGCAAACTAAAATCCCAGTAGGTTTTCTGCCTCCATATGCAAGGTTTAATAAGAGGATAACTTTAAATAAGACTTCACTTTGGGAAGACGGGTTAAAAAATATAAATTATCAATATAAAGAAAAAATCGGTCAGACATCTGTATTAATTCGTTCTCCATTTTTGCCTCAGTATTTACCATATATTGGTGCTGGATTTATTTTTTTAGTTGCTTTGATAATATTAATTAAGAAATTAAAAGGATCAAAATCAAAAAAATAATTAGAAAAACACTCATATTTCTTGCTGCTCTTTTGATAACCAATGCTTGGTTTCCCGGATTGGTTCTTAAAGGCGGTCCTATAGAATGGATTATTACCGCACTTGTTCTTTTTGTTTTGAATATTATTATTAAACCATTATTAAAAATTCTTTTTTTACCGCTGAATATTTTAACCTTGGGGTTTTTCCGCTGGATAATTAATGTCGGGGTTATATATATATTAACTATATTATCCCCTTATGTATCAGTACAGAATTTTCAGTTTCCCGGCATTATATATGGAGATCTCAGTATTTCTTCTTTTTCAGTATCTTACTTTTTTTCACTAATACTAACTTCTTTTTTTATTAATATTTGCGTGGAAATAATTAATTGGCTTATTGATTAAACACGCTTAATCGTATACTGTAGGGGATGAGATATAAAAGCAGCCGGACTTTCTTCCAAGATTACTTTTTGGAACTCAAAGTAGCTTTCCTTTCTTTTCTGTAAGTCAATAGTTCTGCGTGCATCCTCCAAAAGCTTATCAACTTTAGGGCTTTTAAAATTGGTAATATTTTCGGCGCGGGTTGAGTGCCAAAAAACATACTGATCCGGATCAGGAGGAATCTGTTGTAGACCTAAGAATATTTCATAATCACCCGGAATCGTATTAACTATTTCTATTTGTACCTCAACCGGTAAATTTTCTTCCCAGGCTCTTTTAATTTCTTCTGCCATTAACAGAAAAAGTTGTGACGTATGAATTGTTAACTGCGTTTTATTTTCAGTTTCTCCTTCCAACAAACTTAAAGCATGCTCCGGATCATATTTATATTCCTTAACATTTTCATTATAAGCCCAGGAATTGGGACTGACAGGGCCTAAAGCCCTTTTTTCCCCCTCGGGTTTATTTGGAATAGAATAGGTTAAAGACTGGCGGAAATTTTTGTCTTGTAATTTGGGGTTGTCAGTATTATAAAAAACAGCAATAAATTCATCTTTACTTATTTTCTCTTCCACCATAATATTTTCCTGCCATTCTTCTTCAAATGGGTTGCTTAACAATCCCTGTATTATATCTATTTCTCCCAGCTTAAATGCTTTTTTAATAGTATCAGTATTTGAATAAAAACGGTAAGTAATTTTCTCTCCCGGTTTACTGATTACCATTTTTTCTACGGTTCCTGACTGTTTATTGATTTTATCCAGCATATAAGGACCGGAACCAACTAAACCTTCTTTAAATATTGGTTCACTCAAAGCAATAGGGAAGGGAGCAAAAGGTTCCTTTAAGATAAATTTTATTGTCTTGTCGTCCAAAACTCTTTTCTCTACGTTCTGGAACTGATAATCTATTTCGTCTGCGGTAATCGGTTGACCGTCACTCCAAAAAATATTATCTTTAAGAATGAATAAATATTCTTTACCATCGTCAGAAACTGTCCACTTTTTAGCCAATGATGAAATAGGCTGTTTATCTTCTCCAATCATAGTTAGACCGGAACCCAGTTGTTTTAAAATATCGTCTGGTAACTGATCAGGATCATAAATTCCGACCCTACCAATTCTTTCATGCTGTGTCATTTGTGGAAGTTGTTTTAAAAGTCTAGGAATTAAAAAGGCTCCGGCAACACCAATAATTATCCCAATAATAATAATTTTCTTGTGCTTTTCAACAAGACCTTCAATCAACCAAAAATAGGACCTAATTTTTTTAAATGCTGACATATTACTGCACTAAAAAACTGACCAGGGAAGATAAAACAAATACTGCAGCAGCTACAATGGTTACTATAAATAAAAATCGTTCTACACCTCTTTTAGAGGAATACATTTCTCCGCCACCCCAAGCACTTCCTAAACCTCCACCTTGAGCCTGAAAGGCTATTAAGACAATCACTGTAATACTGGTTATTATCTGTATTATTTTTAATATCATATTTTTGCGTGCGTCTGGGAGGAGTCGAACCCCCAACCTTCTGTTCCGAAGACAGACGCTCTATCCAGTTGAGCTACAGACGCTTAACAACTTATATATTATAACAAAAGTTTTTCAAAATCTCGATTTGTATAATTTCAACCAATTAAAGCTTGATCACCTATTTTTATAACAGAACCTTTATTCTCATATTTTTTACATTTTTCTTGTCTTTGAGGGTCTCCCATATTAGGACACAAAAAACTCTGTGTATCCGGATTAAAATCTGCAAGAGTCCTACTTTCTGGATGACTGCATCTTCCAGTAGGTATTTTTTGCCAATAGCACAGTTTTTCGTTATACATCTTTAAAAAACTCCTTCATATCGGGAACCTTCTCATTAATAAGATCATCAACCCAATTTTCTGCTTTTGCTCTTTCTCTGAATTCCTCCAATGCTTTTTCCGCCCAGTATTGTTTTGTGATTCCATTCTTGTCAGCATCTTTTACAACCCTTATCATATGGCGGGCAGCCCTAGCAGCTGCATATGGTGAATCATCCGATACTGTCTGGTCAAACATAGAAACAAATATCTTTTCCTTTATGGATTCGTCTGTCGGTTTAATCTTAAACAGAGCGGTTGCAATTAAGTCCCTTTCGTTTTCATCCTGGTTGTCTTCCAAACAATCAAGCAGTTCCAAAGCGGTCTCTTCAGGATGAAATCTTGTTATTTCCTGAATTTCCGTGTCAATCTTTTCCCAATCAATATCTGCATCTTTTTTTTCCTCTAATGTAGCTTAAAAGATGCTCAACAAACTGAGTTGGTTGCATTTGTTCCTTCATCGGTTGTTTGAAATCCTTAAGCCATTTTCAATTTCTAAGTCCAAACCCCGCAAACATAAACCTTCTTGCCGTATAGTGCTACAAGACCGTGCATCAATTGCAGTTACCACTAAGCTTGCCAGGGTAGTTCTATCAGTCAGTTCCAGACAATATTGAAAATCCGGTTCATCATCTACAATAATTAAGGGGACTCTGTCATTATCAACTTCATCTCTGAAACGGCAAGGGAGTATTTCTATCATTTATTTAAATTAATTTGATATTTATGGGTAATTTTAACTTAATTGTATTTTTAAAGCAAATAAAAAATATCTAATTTATGCACAGAGAATAATACTATTATTTGGTCCAGATTTCTGATTGAAAATTTCTGGGGTTAGTTTTTTACCTGTTATCTTCCTAGTCTTGAAAATTTTAAATCAGAAAATAATATTTGTTTCAGCTAACATTATTCAAAAGACGATATCTTAACAAAAAACTGCTTACAAAAATTAATATGTAAATTTAAATTCATTAAAAAATTGTTTGAAATTAACAAAGTAAAATTTACAAAATTTATTGTTTTTAAATAAACAGTAAAATAAAAATTACTAGATTTCTTTTTTTCTTTCTTCTAATTCTTTTCTTGCAATTTCTCTTGCAGATTTCGAGTAAAAGAAACCAGGTCTACTTATATCTTTTTTTAACTTACTATATCTTTCAAAAAGTGTCATGTTATAACGTCGAGCATCTAAGTAAAACGCTTTGGGTAAAAATCTCCAAAGTTTATCTGCGTCTCTAACTATGCCTTCATTCTTAGATATAAAAATTTCTCTAGTATCATGTTTAGAGATAATTTGAAGAATTTCCTTAATTTTATCCTTTGGATAATTAACAGTTTGCAAAAAAAATTTAGCTAATTTCACTCCTTTTAACTCATGTTCTCTTCTTAATTCCTTTTCCTCTTTTTTTGTTAACCCTTTAATAATCTTTTGCCATTTTTCTTTTGCAACCTGACTCCATCCAACATCGTGTAAAATAGCAGCTGGAATAACAACATCTTCATCAGCTGTTTCTTTATCTAAAAGCTTATATGCCATATTAGTTACAGTTCTTGCATGTCCTTGGTCATCACGTATATCTTGATAAGGGTATGCAAGTTCCCATATTTTCTTAAATATTGTTCTCATATATACACCTATAAAAATTTAAAAATATGATATACTAAATTAATTAATGAATCAAGTAATAACAGGATTTCAAGACACTATCAACTGGTATGATGCAAATGCTA
This sequence comes from uncultured Pseudomonadales bacterium, assembly GCA_964430265.1. GTDB lineage: Bacteria > Patescibacteriota > Microgenomatia > UBA1400 > CAYXSR01 > CAYSEI01. The sequence goes on along the minus strand of CAYSEI010000001.1, from coordinate 274,315 downwards.
AAAAATACGCACAAAATATTGAAAATCTTCCTAATTTGGATTTAATTAAAAAATTCACACAAAAATTGCATCAAGGTGCAAGAGTTCTGGATGCTGGCTGTGCTGCAGGTAGAGATTGTGCAATATTTAAGAAAATGGGGTTAAAACCTATTGGTGTAGACATATCTAAAGGCTTAATTAAAGTTGCAAGAGAAAAAAGTCCAGATGTAAAGTTTGAACTTGCTGATTTTTTAAATCTCCCCTTTGAAAATGAAACTTTTGATGGAGTTTGGGCCCTTGCTTCGCTTTTACATCTTGAAACAACACAAGCAATAGAACAAGCTTTACAGGAATTTAATAGAGTATTAAAAAAACAAGGGATAATTTTTGTTTTTGTAAAACAAAAATTAGGAAAAGAAAAAACTGCAGTTGTTTCTGATAAATTATCAAATCATGCTAGGTTTTTTCAATACTTTACAAAAAGCGAAATAGAAAATCTTTTAGAAAAAAACGGCTTTACGATTCAAACTATCAAAGATAACTATAAAGATCCTGCTGGAAGAAAACAAATAAAATGGATCTACTCATTTGCTCAAAAAATTTAGAGATTTCAAACACTAAATTTTATAATTAACAATATTGGGTGACTGACCGGAATCGAACCGGCAATCGTCTGCTCCACAAGCAGATGCCTTACCATTAGGCCACAGCCACCATACTTAACATTATACTACTTTTGGGCTGCAAAACAAAGATTTCTGCCTGTTGTTGTTTCCAATATTTTGAATTTGTTTTTCTCAAGAAGCTTTTGTATTTCTTGATGTTTAAATGCATAATGAAATCTTTCAACTTCTTTAATAACTTTTTCTCCGTCTGAAATCCTATATGGCACCCATATCCATTTGGGATTGAATCCGGAAGTGATTTTTCTGGGTATTTGTTTAATGTGTTTGGATATAAATCTGTTTTGCCAGAGGTTCCAGACTGTCAGTATTAAAACTCCTTTATCTTTTAGTCTTTTATGTATATTTTCTATTATCAGATTGTGTAAGTTTTTGCTTGGAATATGATGCAAAACAGCTACACAAAAAATTACGTCAAATTTGTTTTTAACTCTTCCCCAGGACTGCTTTTTGGTTATATCAACCAGCTTAAATTTTGCATTGGGGTATTTTTGTTTATTTTCCTCAATAAAATTGGAAACAAAATCAATTCCTGTATAATGAATGTTTTTTTTCTTCATAGCTTTGTATATACGTGCATTGCCGCAGCCAATATCCAAAACCTTGTCATTTTTACCGACATATTTTAGAAAGTCCTGCAACTCAGGCCAAAGAACTTTGCTTCTGGTCTGGCTAAAATCCTTGGCAATGATGGTATAATTACGCAGCATACGATTAATCATTTTTCTGTTCTTTTTCATATTATGATTTTATCAAAAATGAACCAAAACAATAAATTACTAAAACAATTAATTTCTGAGTTTATCAAAAAAGACAAATATACCCAGAAAAATCTAGAGAGTTATAAGCGTGAACTTGCCAAAAAAACAGGGTACATGCCTAAAAACTCCAAAGTACTTAAAGTTTACCGTCAAATGGTAAATAAAGGAAGTTTAGAGGAAAACCAGCAAATGGAAACCCTTTTAAGGCTAAAAAGTGTTAGGAGTTTGTCTGGAATTGTGCCGATAGCTGTATTAACAAAACCTTACCCATGTCCTGGCAATTGTGTTTACTGTCCAACACAAAAAGACATGCCTAAAAGCTATTTAGATGATGAGCCGGCAGTGATGCGGGCTGACATGGCCGGTTTTGATCCCCATCTTCAGGTATCAAGAAGAATCAAACAGCTGCAGGCAACAGGACATTCAGTTGAAAAAATTGAGCTGATTGTTATGGGCGGAACCTTTACCTATTTACCTTGGAACTACCAAAAAGAATTTTTAAAAAGGTGTTTTGATGCAGCCAACCAAAAAGAAAGTGATTCATTAGATGAAGCAAAGAAAATAAATGAGACAGCTGAAAATAGGATTATTGGTGTTACCTTGGAAACTAGACCTGACGAGATTAACCCGGAAACAATTAAAAAAATGCGTCAGTTGGGCGGAACAAGGGTAGAAATTGGTGTACAGTCAATCTACAATGACGTTTTGCAAAAAGTAAATAGGGGACATGGGGTAGAAGAGACTGTGGAAGCAACCAGGCTGCTTAAGGAGTCTGGGTTTAAGATTTGTTACCACTTGATGCCTGATCTGCCCGGAAGCAGTTTAAAAAGAGATTTAAAAATGTTTGAAACTGTTTTTAATGACAATCGCTTTAAACCAGACATGATAAAAATATATCCTACTGTGGTTACTTACCAAGCTGAACTTTATAAATGGTTTAAACAAGGTAAATTTGAACCGTACAATGACAAAGAATTGATTAAACTGATTACAGATATAAAAGAAAAGAGTATTCCTGAATGGGTAAGGATTAATAGGTTGGGCAGGGATATTCCAGCAGGTAATATTGCCGCTGGAACCAAAATATCCAATATCCGTCAGGTAGTTCAGAAAAGGCTAAAACAAAAAAATTTAGTGTGCCACTGCATACGCTGTAGGGAGATAAGAAAGGATTACAATCCTTTAGAAAAAATTAAATACAAAAAAACTGCTTACACAGCAAGCGGTGGGGATGAATACTTCTTGCAGTACGTAAACAAAAAAAATCAGCTTTATGCACTTTTAAGGCTACGCATAACTGAACAGATAAAAGAGAATGAAAAGCACTTTATACCTGAGCTTCAGGATGCAGCAATTATTAGGGAACTGCACACATATGGACTGGCACTGCCAATTAAAGCAGGGAAAAAACAATCTCCGCAGCATAAAGGTTTAGGAAGAAAACTGATTAAAAAAGCCGAAAAAATTGTTAAAGAAAAGGGGATAAATAAAATTGCAGTGATCTCTGGAATAGGCGTACGGGAATATTATAGAAAACTGGGATACAAACAAGAAGGCACATATATGGTGAAAGAATTATGAAAAAAATAGTCTGGGTGTTTTTTGTTGTTTTAATTTTTTTAGCAGCTTTGGTATATTCTTTCAATTCAGAATTTTTTTTAAATTTAAATAATAAAGAGGTAGAAATCATCTCTCCACAAGCCTCTGTAAAAAAGAGTATAAATTTTGCACATCCTTCTCCTTCCCCAAACAAAAAGTTTACATTGGTTGCTACTGGAGATGTTGGGTTAGTCAGAACAGTGAATTTCAAAATGAAAAATAATTCTGTTTATTACCCTTTTGAAAAAACTGCAGATCTTTTAAAAAGCGCTGATTTGACCCTGATAAATTTGGAGGGGCCTTTAATAAAAAACTGTCCGATTACAAATGAAGGAATGATTTTTTGTGGCGCTGCAGAAAATGTTAAGGGATTATCTTATGCGGGGATTGATATTGCCAATTTAGCTAACAACCATATTTACAACTACGGTAAAAAGGGTCTAGCAGAGACTATAGATATTCTTGAGAAAAATGGTATTGATTATTCAGGAATAAACAATCTTTTAGTAAAAGAAATAAAAGGAACAAAAATTGCTTTTCTGGGATACAATATAGTCGGTATCCCTGGTAATAAAGAAAAAATTATTGAACAAATCAAAGAAGCGGAAAATAGTGCGGATATTACTGTTGTAAGCTTTCACTGGGGGAATGAGTATGCTTTTGAGCCAAATTGGAAACAAAAAGAATTTGCACATCTTGCAATTGACAATGGCTCTGATTTAATCATTGGTAACCATCCACATGTAGTACAAAGTAATGAGCTATATAAAAATAAGTTGATTGTTTATGCTCATGGTAATTTTATATTTGACCAAATGTGGTCGGAAAAAACTAGAGAAGGGGTAATTGGCAAATATTACTTTGATGGAAGTCAACTTGTTGATTATGAGTTTATTCCCGTTTATATAAAAGATTACTCGCAACCAGAGATTGTCAAAAACGCACAAAAAAAAGAAAAAATTTTGAGTAGGTTAAAACTTAATTCTAATTGAATTTTCGGTAAATTTTTGGTATATTTACAATAATTTAATTATGCATGCCGAAACTCTTGCGCCCAACCATCTATCCAGATGTATTTCTGAATACGAACGAGCAATAGACTATAGTGATACTGGATATAGCAGTAAAGTTCCTTTTTATCTTGGCACAAGCGAAACAAAGGGATGTAATGATTGTATTTACATCAGTGATAACAACCGCTTTCTACCTTTTATACAGACATTGGAAAGAAGAGCAAAAGAAAAGGCTCTCCGAGGAGTGATTGATCCTGAATGTTATGGTAAACCTCAGTTTGGCCTAAGTGCAAAGACCAAAAAAGGTAAAGCGCATGAAATTGTTGGTCTTATAGCAATGTGCTATCCCCATCTTTCTTTTACAAAACAAGTATTTGCAAGAGGTGAACCCGAAAAAGTTGCCCGTAGAGTAGAGGCTCAGTATCAAGAAGGTTATTCAGTTGGCATTTCTACTTCTTTTGGCAGTGCTGCTGAAATGAAGTCAAGTCCTTATTGGTTTGGAAGAAGAGGTGGGATTGTTGACAAAGAAACATTTCAACGTTTTTTACACGGTGAAAATGAAGAAAACAGATATTGGGACATTTCAGATAAAGAAAGAGAAAAATATCCGTGGCTGGTTAAAGGATATCTAAAAACAATTAAAGAACCAGAATGCAGAATAGTTGAATCCATTGTCACTTCTCATCCAGAAGGTTATGCCCAAAATTCACAGAATAATTTTGTTGCAAGACTTTATCCTTACAAATGCGGAGTTAGAATTGAAATGATGGGAGGAACAGCTAACTTAAGAGATTTAGATTCTCATACAAAAAGAGATGATCTTATCTGTTTTAGTTATGATCAAGCTCCTCAGAGCCCAAAAATTGAAATTGGTTCAAGCTATTTATTAGGACCAAACATTAAACAACCCTTTTTAAGGGATGTTTTTAGAACGTATGAAGCTTATGCTAGAAGTGAGTTGTCTCAGTTAGAACTATTTAAAACTATCTTAAGACAACTGGCATTAATGCCTGAGGTAAATGCTTCCACTTCTGTTATGCTAATGAAATATTTCTTTCGCGGATTAAAACAAGGCCTTTATCTTGGAAAACAAAACAAAAGAATTCCTCAAGTTGAAGACTTGATAGCACCTGCAATAAAAATGGTCAAAGAAGCTGGTAAATCTGATTTTTCCACGGAAGATATATTGAGATATGTTTATGAACAGATTGTTCATGAAAAAATATTGGAATTTAAAGATGTAATGCTGCGCAGGGTTTTTCCTAATGGTTCATCATTTTTACTTAGAGATTTTTTGGAGTTTGCACAAGTAGCTAACAGTTCATGTTTAGAGTTTATCGGAGAAGTTAATAACAAAAGAAAAATGTTTCGCTTATATGAATTAAGATATCAATCCTATTAATTGTGTCGGCGGCAGGATTTGAACCCGCGACCTACTGCTTAGAAGGCAGTTGCTCTATCCGAACTGAGCTACGCCGACATTAAATATATATTTTACTCAATATGAAGGAAATTTACAACTTTTAGAGAAGAATATTTATTATATTTTTGCTTTATTTTGTTTTATTTTTTTCTTTGTTAATCAAACCTTTGGCAGCAAAAATTCCTGACACAGCAGCACCAACAATGTTTCCCGAACAACCAGCGCCGTCACCAGCAACATAAAGATTTTTAATATCAGTTTGCATATTCCTGTTAATTTTAATCCTATTACCTCTTAATTTTACTTCTGGTGCATATATCAAGGTGGATCCGCTGTCCAAACCAGGAAGAACACGGTCTAAAATACTTAAACCTTCCAAAAGGTTTGTCACGGTCCTGTGGGGAAGAGCCATGGAAATATCACCAGGTGTCACTTCTTTTAAGGAAGGGATTACATAGGAACGGTGGATTCGCTTCCAAGTACTACGCCTACCCGCTTTTAAGTCCGCCAACCTTTGCAGCAAAGGCTTACCGCCTCCAATTGTGGTAGCTACTTTAGCAATTGACACTGCATAATCTGTCGTATTCTCAACAGGTTCTGTTAATTGTACTTCAGTGGCTAGATCAAAATTTGAATTTTTGGAATCTCCGTTTGAATTCGAGTATCCATTTACAGAAACATATTCACCATAGTCTTCTATCGCAACCCTGCCGTTAGGACAGGGGCAGAATGTCCTAACAATATCATCATATGTTGGAGTACGAACTGAATAGATATTCTCATGCATTATTTTTGAATGTTCCTCCATAATTCCTGCAGGAAACTCAACCCTTACCCCGATTTCAACTTTTTGATAAGAGTAAGCAAGGAAAATCTTTCTTGCCTGTTCCTGCAGCCATTTGGCACCCACTCTTCCCGGAGCAACAATATAATTGTCAGCTGTATAAACCTTATCTTCTGCTTTTATTCCGGATATTTTGTTTCTTTTCTTGAGTATTTCTTTAACCTCGGTCTCTGTTTTAATTGTCACTCCTTCTTTTCTTAATTTTTTTACCAAATCCTTCATAATTCCTGGAAGTTTATCGCTTCCAATATGCTTGCATCTGCGTAAATACAAATGCACACCACTCCTCTGACAAAACTTAACAAGATTTTGGGCCTCTTTGTAATTTTGAGGTGTATATTCAGAATCAACACCAAAATCATTAAATAACTTGTCTACATAATCAATTTTTTCCTGGTATTCTTCAACAGAAAAAATGTCCAGTAGCTTTTCGTGAGAGAGGACCGGAGTAAAGTGTAACTTACCGTCGGAAAAGGTACCTGCACCGCCTACACCACATAAGGTCTCCTTTTTCTTCCTATTCGAAAGATCTTTCCCTTTTTCTAAAATAAGAATTTCGTCTTTAAAGTTTGATTTTTGGGCTAATTCGTAAGCGGCAAATAATCCGGCAGGTCCTGCACCAACAATGATTGCTTTGTAGTGTTTTTTTGGCACCAATATTAACTCTACAAAATTATAGGCCAGGATGCAATAGGTAATTTGTAAGTATAAATAATTTCGCTTAGTTTGCAAGTAGATTTAAATTAAATATAATCTAGGTGCGAAAAAATATTTAGACCAGATCCACAAGATTTATTAAAATCTCAAAGTCACTCTTAAGAGTAGGGAATTGGTTCCGATTATAAATTGCCACTGCCGGATGATAAAGAGGTACTATATTAATAGTTCCGTATTGGGCTTGGGCCTCAAAAACCCTTCCGTGCAGACTGCTTATTTTATCTAGTTTATCTTCCAGGCCAAAAAGCTTCATCACAAATTCCATAGAAAATCTGCCTAATGTAGCAATAATCTGTGGCTTAATTATTCTTATCTGCTTGACTAGAAAAGGGGCGTAAAGTTCAATTTCTCCCGGCTTGGGATCACGGTTTCCCGGAGGACGGTCTTTAACAATATTGGTAATATATACATCTTCCCTGTTTATATCTACTGAATTCAGAAGTTTATCCAATATTTTTCCAGCAGCACCACAAAAAGGGATACCTGACTCCGCTTCATTTCTTCCAGGTGCTTCTCCAATAAACATAATGTCTGCATCATGATTTCCCTGTCCAAGTACAGGATAATAACTATTTTTCTTGCGGTACTTATATAAAGAAGATTCTTCAAGATTCCATACCTGTTCACGTATTTTTTTTAGTTTTTCTTTTTTAGAAGCCATATATATTTATATAAAATAACAGTTATTGAATTCAAGCTTAGTCTTTTTTAAGCTAATGGTTTTAATGCTTACGAACTTTATCTTTATACCGGCTGACCTGTTTTTCAATTTCTTCTCTTAACTTGGTTGTTGCTTTTACAAAGTCCTTATCCTTGGATTCAGCATATATATGTTTTTTCTTGGGTAGGTTCATGCTCCAGCTAATCTTAAATCCCCAGAGATGACCTTTTTCAATTCTAATAGTAGTAAGCAACGTGTCATGATCAAAGTTAAATCCGCTTAAAAGCTTGTTTATTGGTCGGGCAAGTTTTTCATATATTGCATCTTCCATATATGATTCTAGTTTAAAATCTTCAGGCTGTATTTGTATTTTCATTTAAAACCTCAACTTTGCTGTAACTTCTGGTACTTCTTTAAACCAGTCTTTTTTTATAATAACTATTTTACCACCCTTTTTAATTACGCTTTTTACCAACCAAGGTCCAAGATTATTTATTTTTCTTGCTTTATCTTGCTTATTCAAGTATAGCAAATCATTTTTAAAATATCCTTGTTTTTTTACATAAGGCTGTATAAAAAGGTGTTCAATCTTCCCTTTATTTGCCGCTTTTAAAACATCTTTCCAACCTTCTTTATAATGCAGATAATCTTCTTTAGCCAAGGAAAAGAGCTCTTTTGCTTTTTGTTTTTGATATTTTCTAATTTTTCTTAAAACGATTTTTTCAAACTTATGTTTTTTTTGCAATCCGGGATGTTTTTTTATAGTTATTGGTTTGAATGAACATTTTATTCCGCTGTGTTTAGAAAATCCATTAACAAATTCTGAATATCTTTCTGAATAAAAAAGTAGTAAGTATCTAAATTTTTGTCTTAACTGTTTGTTTTCCTGGATTTCTTCCAATATTGCATTTAAAAAAAATCTGTTTTCTTTTTGTTTTTCTTTTTCTACTTTGTTTGATCCGGGACTGTAAAATATCTTGTCTGCTAAAATCGGCGGCTTGTACATAGTTTCCGGTTCTTTAAAATCAATAAATTCATTTTCAATACTTGTTAACAGTTCTAAATCATTCTCTTCAAACAGATATATCAAGCATTTTTTTCTGTGCAAATCTATTACCAATGCATCAATTTCTAGATTGCTGATCCAGACAAGCTGGTCTAAATCATAAATATTTCCAATAAAGATCTTTTTTTTAGGAGATCTTGCAAAGGTTACTATTTCAACATCTTCTATCTCCGTTTTTTTGCCTTTGTTTTTTGTATCTACAAAAAATTCAGCAAATATACCTACACCCTTATTAACAGCTTTTAGATTGATAAATTCCTGCGCGAGATTGTCAGCAACTTTACTGTGAAGATTAGATAAGTTATTTAAAGACTTGTTGTTTTTAAACCCTTTTTCAACTAGCGAAGAAATTCTTTTTTGCGCTTGTTTTTTTGTATAGTCATTAATTGGGAAATACAAAGAAAGAAACTTTTTTTTGTTGTCTTCTTTGTTTATTAAATTGTCAATTATTTTGTCAAATTTACTCATAATAATTATTAGAATATATGTTTATATTTAAACTTGTTTGTGAAAATTGCAAGAATTATGTAAGAAACTTTAATTGTTGTAAAAAACGTAATTTAGTATAATAAGAGAAATAATTAAGAGTGTTAGAAAAGTCTAGTAAGCAAAAGATGAAAAGAATATTAATTATAGAAAAAGATCAGAATATACGCCGCTATATTAAAAATCTTCTGCAAGATAATGGATATCAAGTGGCTAAAACCTCCAGTGCCAGTGATGCATTACATATTATTGAAAAAAACACACCCAACCTGATTTTAATGTCCTGGAATGTTAAAGGAATATCCGGTGATAGTGCCTGTTGGGCATTTACCAGAGACTATCCTGAAATTCCCATTATCCTTATTCTTGAAGAACAAAGTGTTGACAGTGTAGTACAAAAGTTTAAGTGCGGTGCAAATGATTTTGTTACTAAACCCTTAGACAATAGACAATTGCTTACAAGAGTAAAAGCAAGACTGACTGCCAAACAAACGGTTAACAATATTTTCTCTGTAGCAGATCTTGAATTGGATGAAGAAAAAATCCAGGTTACCAGAAATGGAAAAGAAATCCAGCTCACTCCGCAGGAATTTAAACTGTTGAAATTCCTTTTACAAAACAAGGGAAGAGTTCTTTCCCGAGATATTATTTTGGAAAGGGTCTGGGGTTATGACTCTGATGTAGAAACAAGAATTGTTGATGTATATGTTGGTTACTTAAGAGATAAAATAGATGAAGGCTTTGAAAAACAATTAATCCACACTGTCAGAGGTTTTGGCTATACCTTAAAAGAATAACTTTACAATAAATATTTTCATTTTATTAATTAACTACAATTTTTATTTTTTTACTTTACAAATTTCTTACTTTATTCTTAACTATTTTCAAACTGTATAAAATACATTTATAATTAGAATAATAAAAACATATAAATAAAATTGAATTAAAAAGGAGTAATTATTATGAATAATAACAATGACTTACAACCGGGAGAAGAGATCCTACCAGATTTGGAGGAAAAAAAAGAGCAAGAACCACCAGAAGTTGAAGGAGCCCAATCAATAAGCGGCCATATACCAAATCCTTCCACCGACGATAATGTTTCTGACACTGCAGAAAAAGTCGGTTTGTATACAGAAAATGAACCAGGAGAAAATCCAGATGAACTGAATGTTGCCGAAGAACTAGAAAAAGCTGAAGAATCACGCAGAGATGAAGAAGACATTAATTTAGGCCCTGCAGTAAAATGAGTTATAAAACAAAAATCCTTTTTACTGAATTTGTAACCCATGATGTAAAAAACTTTGTAGTTGAAAAACCAAATGGTTTTGAATTTAGTCCTGGACAAGCTACTGAAATTTCAATTGATCTTGATGATTGGAGAAACAAAAAAAGACCTTTCACTTTTACTTCCTTAAATAATGATCTTGTTTTGCAGTTTACAATCAAGGGATATCCCGAGCACAACGGAGTAACCGAAAAATTACATCAACTAAAACCCGGTGAGGATCTTTTGATTGAAAATCCCTGGGGTACTATTACATTTCAAGGCAAAGGTGTTTATCTTGCCGGAGGAGCAGGAGTCACTCCCTTTATTGCAATATTCAGAAACCTGAGAAAGAGGAATAAGCTGGAGGGAAATAAGCTTATATTTTCCAATAAAACCAAAAAAGACATTATTTTGGAAAAGGAATTTAAACAAATGCTGGGAGATAACCTTTTACTAACTTTAACAAGACAAGAAAAAAAACCATATTTGCATGGAAGAATTGACAAAAAATTTTTAAGCAAGCATATTAATGATTTTTCGCAAAACTTTTATGTTTGCGGACCACCTCCTTTTGTCAAGTCTATAAAAACTGCACTTAAAGAACTGGGTGCAGATATGCAAGAAATTGTGTTTGAAGGCAAATGATAGCTTTTTTTAAGATTTAATATACATACATCCTGAAGATAACGTAGAAAACTTTTTTAACCAAACTCTTACTTTATATTTAATAATTTTTAATACTTGATTTGTAAAAATATAATTGTTAAAAAATATTTAAAATTAAATATTTTAAAAAGGAGGTGAGAAAAATGGCAATAGTTAGATGGAGAGACCCTTTTGACATTGTTCCGGAAGATTTTTTCTCTTCCTTAACAGAAGAAGGTGGCTGGCCACAAAAAACACAAGGATTAAGTATGTATGAGACTGAAGAAAGCGTGGTAGTGGAAGCTAATGTTGCAGGAGTCCCTGCCAAAGACGTAGATATCTCTTATGAAGGTGGAACATTGACAATAAAAGCAGAACACGAAGAGACTGAGGAAGAAAAAGAAGAGAAAAAAACAATCTATAAAAAGGCAAGGGCAGCCAAATACTATTACACAACTTCCGTTCCATCACCGGTTAAACCGGAAGATATTGAAGCTGAAGTTGAAAACGGAGTAGTAAAAATAACCCTTCCAAGACAAGAAGCTGCCAAGCCAAAAAGAATTAAAGTTAAAGCAAAATAAGGTTTTGACTTTAATTAAACACCCCGGAAATTTTTTAACGGGGTGTTTTTGTTTCTTACATAATTTTTACCTTCTATTCATTGAAACTATAATTTTTGTTTCTATAATTAAAATAGTTAAAAAGTTAAAAAGGTTAAAATGAACAATTTAACAGATGACACTCGCGCATACCAACAAAAAATAGAGGCTAAGCTTGAACAATATCAAGCTGAAATTGACAAATTTAAGGGTAAAGCAAAGGAAGTAGCTGCAGATAGTAAGTTAGAGTATAATCAACAACTTGAGAAAATGGAAAATGCTATGGAAAAAACCAAGGGAGTGCTTAGTAAAGTAAAAGATAAAGGAGAAGAAGCAACCGAGCAATTGAAGAAAAATATGATGCAGGCAATGGATAATCTGCAGAGGTCTGTTCAAGAAACAGAATAAATGCTAAAATGAATTAATATCAAGTTTATTTTAGGAGTTAAAAAATGAAATCCGAAACCAAAAAGAAAAAATCAGGCGGAAAATTAGGAGCTGCGATTATGGGTGCATTAGCAGGAGCTGCAGCTGTATTTTTTTCAAAAAAAGAGAACCGTGAAAAAGTTAAGAAAGAAGCAGATAAAGCATTAGAAAAAGGCAAAAAAAAGGCTGAAGAAGTAAAAGAAAAAGTAGAAGAGCTGAAAGAGAAAAAAGATAAAATCACTAAAAAAATGAAAAAAGCTAAAAAAGAACTCAAAGAAGCTTGAATAGTTATATCTTTAGATAATGTCATTAGTAGAAAAGTTAAATAGTTGTGATTCTTGCTCGAAATTAGAAAAATGTAAGATCCCAAAAAAAATATCTACTTTGTTTAGTGACTGTGACACACAATTACCTTTGTCTGATCTCAATGATTGGTTTGTGTTTTTTTTAACACCAGATGAATTGGAAAGAATAAACAGATGTCCGATACAATATAATGGAAAGGCTCTTTTCTAAATTCTTACTTTTATTTACTTACTTGATATAATTTCAATTGTGAAACTAAAAGTTACTGAACACCAGAAAAAGGTTTTGCGTAAGGTTTGGCGCTGGTATATAAAACAGAACAAACCTTTTCTTACTTTCGGTGGTTATGCTGGTACAGGCAAAACCACTATGATTGCTTTTCTACGCAAAGAGCTTGATAATAAATTTCCTGAATTAAAAGTTGCCTTCTGTTCGTATACGGGAAAAGCTACTCGGGTTCTGGAAGAAACCTTAAAAAAACACTTTGCGCTTTATGAACAGGATATTACCGGAACAATCCACTCTTTGATTTATGAACCGGTAAAGGATAAAAACAACCGGATCAAATATTGGGAAAAAAGCAAAGACTTAGAAGCGGATTTAATTATATTGGACGAAGCTTCAATGGTAGATGCAAAAATATGGGCAGATTTACGCAGTTATAAAATACCTATTTTAGCAGTAGGCGATCATGGACAGCTGCCACCGATTGAAGGCAGTTTTAATTTAATGGAAAAACCTGATTTAAAACTTGAAAAAATACACAGACAGGCAAAAGGTAATAAGATCATTCAACTATCTGAAAAAGTCAGAAATGGTGAAGACGTTGCTTTTGCTGATTATGGTGACGTTAAAAAACTTGACAAAACAAATTATGAAACCCAGGAATATGTAGAAGAAATGCTTCGAAATTTTAATAAAAAATTACTTGTATTAGTCGGTTTTAACTGGGCTAGGGTAGAGCTGAATAAAAACATTAGGAAATTAAACAATTTTTATAGTGAAGAGCCACAGATTACTGACCGCATAATTTGTCTTAAAAACAATTATTCTAAAGGTGTTTTTAACGGTATGCTGGGTGAAGTCAGGTCTATTAAGCCTGTTGCCAATGAAAAAGGCGAAGAGCTCTGGTACCAAATGGAAGCAAAAATGGATGACGGAAACATCTATAAAGGAAGGGTTTTAAAGGAACAGTTTGGTTCTAAAACAACCTTGCGTAAAGCTGAAGGAATAACATTTGATGAAATGGGAGATTTGTTTGATTTTGGCTATGCAATTACTGTACACAAAGCACAGGGAAGCCAGGCTCCAAAGGTATTGTTGTTTGAACAAAGGTTTAAAAACATGGAGGATGAGGAATGGCACCGTTGGCTGTATACCGCAGTAACCCGAGCGGAAAAAGAATTGGTTATTGTTGCCTAACTTATCTATTTGTTAAAATGAACTTATAATGTTTTTAACTGCCTATTCTCCAAAATTATTTGACAGCATTTATATTTTGGGTATTACACTTCTTACTGCAAGCCTAACCCAGCTAATATTTAAATACATACTTATTAAAATTGCCAAGAAGACTATGGTTGAATTGGATGACTATCTTATTTCACAGCTTCAAAGACCGACTTTTTTGACGGTTTTTTTAACCGGGTTTAAGATAAGTTTATCTCATTATTTTGCTAATCCTGAAACCGTAAATATCTTAACTAATTTATTTTATACTGCCTTCACATTAATCTGGGCCTGGGGAATCGGCCAAATTTTTACCTACTTGTACCAAACAATTGAAAAAAAAGCAGCTGAAGAAACTTCCAAAATTAATTTATATACCTTTTTAGAAAATATTACCCACATTCTTATCATTATTATTACCATTATTATTTTGCTTTCAATTTGGAAAATTAACACCAATCCTTTACTTACTTCAGCTGGTATTTTGGGAATAGTTATTGGTTTTGCAGCCAAAGACACTATTGCTAATTTTTTTGGCGGGATTTCTATATTTTTTGACCAACCCTACAAAATTGGCGACTATGTAATTGTTAAAAATGATTACCGAGGCGAAATTATTGATATTGGTATGCGCAGTACACGAATTAAGACCAGGGATAATATTTTGGTCTCCGTCCCCAACTCAGTAATGGTTACCGATTTTGTGATTAATGAAACTGGGCTTGATTCCAAACTAAGAATTCATGTACCAGTTGGTGTTTCTTATAATAGCGATTTGGAAAAAGTTGAAAAAGTTTTATTAAAAATCCTTGAAGATGAAGAGGAAATCGTTAAGGAACCTGTACCGCGAGTATTTTTTAGAAAATTTGGTCCTTCAGCAATTCAGGTGGAAGTTTTAGGAACAATGAATAACCCTGCAAGAAAGGGAATTGTCACCCATAAATTGATCAAAGAAATGCACAAAAAATTAAAAAAGCACAACATCAACATCCCCAACCCACAAAGGGATATACATATTTATAAGGAAAATGAATAAAAAGTTTCTGATAGTATTTAGTTTTATTGTTTTTCTATTTTTAGTATTAATAACTTATTTGTTTGCTTCATCTCCCAAGAACCTAAATATTAATACACCTTTAAAAAAGAACCTGGTTAATGTAGAAAATAATTTTTTAAAAGAAAAAATTACGGAAAATGAAGATGGTATTTGTGCGCCTCCAGGATGCGGAGGTTTAAATACTGAAGATACAGAAGAAATTACTTTAGAACTTAGCGCAGAGCAATTGACTGCATTGCTAAATGAGCTTAACAGCAACAAGTTAATTTCCGATCTTAAGTTAAAATTTGACAAACAAAATATTATTGCTTCAGGAAAAAGTTACTATCCGCTACTTCCTGGCAATATTACAATTAAATCCAGACTAAAATTTAATCATTTTTATGTGGAAGACGTTTATATCGGCGCAATCAAAGCTCCAAAAAAGATTGCATCATTTGTTGAAGCAAACGGCAATACCATGTTAGACAGACAATTTGAAAAAAACAACGTACATGTTAAAAACATGGAATTAGAAAACAATAAACTTTTGTTTGAAGCAAATGTTCCTAAAGGAATTGTTAAAGTGAAAAATCAGGTAATTGAGATAAATCAGCCATAACCTATACTCCAACAAAAATATGAGATTTTTAGCTAAAAGCAATTATAATCTGCTTTATACAGTTCCACTTGTATACCAGTCATCAAATGATCTATTTTCTTTCTTAGGATCTTTTGGTTTTTCAGAACTTGCTCTTTCTTTTAAATAAGCTTGAATCCTTTGTTGAGTATTTAAAGGCTCTGCATTAGCTTGTTCTAATTGCTTTTCCCAATTTGGTTGAGATTCAGACATTTTCAAATATTTAAACCTATAATTTTTGAGCGGGCGATGGGATTCGAACCCACGACCTTCTCCTTGGAAGGGAGACACTCTAGCCAGCTGAGCTACGCCCGCAAACATTAATATTTTACCATAATTTACTTTCACTTCAATGCGAAGAAAAAAGATTTATCATATAATACAAGTATGAATAATAATAAAATTGTACTGGGAATGTCAGGTGGAATTGATTCTTCAATTTCTTTAACACTTTTAAAAAAACAGGGATTTGATCCTGTGGGAGTTTCTCTGCAGTATTGTGTTTTTAGCAAAAATACTAAGTGTAACAAACAAAATATTAAGACAGCAGAAAAGGTTTGTAAAAAATATGGAGTAGAACATCATTATTTAGAAGTTTCTGATAAATTCCAAAAAATTGTTGTCGATAAATTTATTAATGATTTTAAAAAAGGATTAACCCCAAACCCCTGTATAGTTTGCAATAGGTTTTTAAAATTTAAAACCCTTTTTGAATTTGCTGATAATAACAATATTGAATATGTTGCAACTGGTCATTATGCAAAGATAAAAAAGACTAGGGGAGAGTATTATTTACAAAAAGCAGTAGATAAGAGCAAGGATCAAACATACTACTTATGTTTGCTTAAAAAAGAGTGGGTAAAAAGGATCAAGTTTCCTTTAGGGGGATACAAAAAAGACAAGGTCTTTGAAATTGCTAAAGAAGAGAATTTGGACTTCTTAACTAAAAAAGAACAAAGCCAAGATCTCTGTTTTATATCAGATAAAAATGTTAATCATTTTTTAAGATCAAAACTTGGAGAAAACCACGGAAAAATTATTGATTCTGAAGGCAATAAAATTGGAGAACATCCAGGATTGCATTTTTATACCATTGGCCAAAGAAAAGGCATCGGCTTAAGCGGAGGACCCTGGTATGTTGTTAAAAAAGATTTTGAGAATAATTTATTGGTTGTGGCTAATAAAGAAAATGAAAAAAAATATTATAAAAAAGAAATTGTTTTAAAAGATTTCAACTTATTTAAGGATCTTAAAAATTCTTTACCGGTGAAAGCCAAAGTGCGTTATCAGCAGCCGGAAAAAAAAGCAGTTCTAAATAAAATAGGGGATAATCAATTAAAAATAATTTTTGACAGGCCCCAAAGGGCAGTTACTCCCGGACAATGGGCTGTTTTTTATCAAAATAATATTTGTCTGGGTGGTGGCAAAATTTCTTTTTAGTCTTGTCTGAATTTTTCCTGTACAATTCTGGCAATTTGTGAATTGTCTGCTTCTCCGCCTAGTTCTTGGATCACTTTACCAATCATTGGACCGGGTTTATCAATATTAGGGTTGTTTTCTATGATATCTTCAATTTTTTTGCCAATTTCATCAGCAGAAAGCTGTTCAGGTAAATATTCTGCCAAAACTTCTATTTCATACTTTGCTTTATCAAGTAATTTTTGTCTGTCTTCTTTTTCAAAGATTTTAATTTCTTCTTTTAGGCTTTTTATCTGTTTCTGAATAAGTTTTAGAACTTCTTTGTCAGTTAATTCTTTTCTTCCCTGATCTATTTCTTTATCTTTTATTTGTGAATAAAGATAGCGCAGTACTTGTGCTTTTTTTTTGTCGCCTTTTTTTATTAATTCTGTTGCCTGTTTTTGTATTTTATCTCTAAGCATTTTCTTCCTTTGAATTTATTAAAAAGGTGTCGGAGAGCCGGGACTTGAACCCGGGACCTCTGCGTCCCAAACGCAGCGCGCTAATCCATCTGCGCCACTCTCCGATATTAAAAAACCAAGTTGAACTTGGTGCCGCGGGAGGGAGTTGAACCCACACGTCCATAAAGGACACAAGATTTTAAGTCTCGCCTGTCTGCCAGTTCCAGCACCGCGGCAGATATCAAATATTATATCAAAAACTATTAAGTTTTAGGAGCTTTTATATCAAAATGTTTGTAAACTGCACCTGTTACAACTCTTCCCCTTGAGGTTTTTTTAATAAATCCTAGCCTAAGAAGATAGGGTTCCAAAAACTCCTCTACGGTCTGGTTATCCTCAGATAAAGCAGATGCAATGGTGTTTAGTCCTACCGGACCACCATCAAACTTATTAATCATTGTCCTTAAATAGCTTCTGTCCTGTGGTAGCAATCCCACTTCGTCCATTTCTAAAATAGAAAAGAGCTCTTTAATATTTTCACAGTTTATTTCTTCATGTTTTTCAACTGTACAAAGATCTCTAACCCTTTTAAGGATTCGGATTGCAATTCTTGGGATTCTGCGGGAGCGTTTGGCAATTTCAATTGCCGCATCTTCAGTAAGAGGCAATTCTATAATTTTTGCCGCACGTATAACAATCTCTTTTATTTCTTCTGTATTATAAGGTTTCAAACGGGAGATCAAACCAAATCTGTCCCTTAATGGAGGAGAGAGGAGGGCAACTTTAGTTGTGGCTCCAACTATTGTAATATTAGGAACTGATAAATGAACTGTCCTTGCCGAAGGACCTTTTCCCAAAACAATATCTAAATGAAATTCTTCCAAAACAGGATAAAGGGCTTCCTCAACAGGTTTTGGCAGACGATGGATCTCATCTATAAAAAGGATATCATTGTTTTTTAGGTTGGTTAAAATTGCAGCCAAATCACCAGCTCTTTCAATTGCAGGTCCAGAAGTAACTTTTAACTCTCCGTCAAGTTCGTTTGCCAAAATATGGGCTAAGGTTGTTTTACCAATACCGGGAGGCCCGTAAAAAAGAAGGTGATCAGTTGGTCCTTTCCTTGTTTTGGCGGCTTCAATAAAAAGATTTAAGGCCTTTTTTATTTTATCCTGACCTAGGTATTCGGAAAGCTTTTTTGGTCTTAATTTTTGGTCGATTGTTTTCATTGGAACAAATGTATTGTAACAAAATATTTATTCTGACAAAATCTTTATGGCCTTGCGGATCTTTTCCTCCAAAGGTTGATCTTTATCAATCTTTTTTAGGTTTTTGTAAATGTCTTTTCTGTCAAATCCGAGATTTTGCAAAGCTTCAACTACCAGATTGTCTTCTTTACTGAGTTCTTGTTTACTCAGATCATATTCTTTTTCAAGCTTGGATGAAAGTTCAAAAATAATTTTTTGGGCACTTTTTTTACCGATTCCCGGGATTTCTGTGAAAAACGGGATATCCTGTTCAGCTACGCCTCTTTCAATTTCGTCAGGAATGTAAAAAGAAAGCATTGTTTGTGCAGTACTTGTTCCTATCCCACTGATACTTATTAGAATCTCAAAAAACTGCAGATCTCGCTTTTTTGTAAACCCAAAAAGTTTTAAAGTATCCTCCCTAACATAGGTATAGATATACACCTCAACTTCTTTCCCTATCATTTCATCATTTAAGGATGAGGAAGCCGGATGTACTCGGTAATATACGCCATTATCCATTTCTATTAAATAGGAGCCGTTTAATTTTTCCTGAATCGTTCCTTTGAGTTTTCCAATCATTTTAAATTATAGTTTGTATTAAAATATGCCAAACCACAAGCAATCGCATCTGCAGTATCATCAGGTTTGGGAACTTCGTCTAATTCAAGCAGACGAACAACCATTTGCTGTACTTGTTTTTTACCAGCTCTACCATAACCTGTCAATGTTTGTTTAATATGCAGAGGGCTTATCATTTTAATACCCAAATCGTTTTCAGCCGCTGTAACAATTACAACTCCCTGCGATTGTCCCACTGCAATTACTGTTTTAGCATTTTTGGTAAAGAAAAGATGTTCAATAATAACCTTGTCTGGATTATATTTTTTTATTACATCTGACAGCTTTTTTTTTATTTTTAAAAACTTCTTGGGCCTTGAAAGGTTTTTTGAAGATTCAATACAGCCATAGGTTAAAACTTTAATATCTCCGCTTTTTTTTGTAAGGATTGCGTATCCCATTCTGCTAGTACCCGGATCAATTGAAAGTATTTTCTCCATACTTATATTTTAACATCTATGCAGCTAAATTACAGCGGGCTGATACGCCTGCTACCCAGCCGGTACTAAACGCCATTTGCAAGTTAAATCCGCCAGTGGGTCCTGAAAGCTCAATTATTTCACCTGCAAAATACAAGTTAGATACAATTTGTGACTGCATAGTTTTGGAATCAATTTCATTTACTGAAACCCCACCGGAAGTAACTATTGCTTTGACAAAAGGCTCATAATCATCAATCTTAAATTTGAAATTCTTTAAAAAGTCTACAATCTTTATTTGCTCTTCATGAGTTAAACTACCTACTTTTTTTCTTTTGTCAATTCTAGTATTTACAATAGTTAAAGGAATTAGGCTGCTGGGTAAAAGGTTTTTAAGTAAGGTTTGATATTCCTTTTTGCCGATTTCCTGTATTTCTCTGACAATTCTTTTTTTAAGCTTGTGTCTTTCCAAAGCAGGTTTAAGATCAATAATTGCTTCTACTTTTTTACCTTTATCTATTAAGCAGGCGGCTTTTTCACTGATGCTTAATACAATCGGGCCAGAAATTCCCAGATGAGTAAAAAGCATGTCCCCAAACACGTTTATTTCCTCCTGTCCATCTGCTGTAATTTGCAAACGTACGTTTTTTAAAGTTAAACCCGCCAATTCCCTTATCTTCTCGTCTTTAACAATTAATCCGTTTAAAGCAGGGTAGAGTGGGGTAATTGTATGTCCCAGTTGTTTGGCAAATTCGTAACCGTCTCCTGTTGATCCGGTTCCCGGATATGTTTTCCCTCCGGTTGCAATAATTAAGCATTTTGTGCGGAATTGCTTGCTATCTGTATAAATATGGAAAAATTCTTTTTTGGTTTCAATTTTTTTTACATTAGTTTTTAAAAATATCTGCACGTTTTCTCTTTCCAATTCTTGAACTAAAGTGTTTCTTACTTTTTCTGCGCTTTCGGATCTAGGAAAAACGCGGTCACCGCGCTCAAATTTGGGTTTTATCCTTTTTCTTTTAAAAAAAGTAATTAATCTTTTATTTGAAAACTGTGTTAGACAGCTGTACAAAAAATTGCCCTTATTCCCAAATGCATCAACAATTTCCGGAATTGATTTTGAAGTAGTAAAATTACAGCGGCCTTTACCGGTTAAAAGCAGTTTTTTGCCTAATTGGTTGTTTTTTTCAAGCAAAGCAATCTTTAAGTCTTTATTTTGCGAGGCAGAAATTGCCGTCATGATTCCCGCAGGTCCACCACCAATTATTAAAACATCAAAATTTTTCATTAAATTTAATCCAAAGCTCCATTGTCCTTTGATAAGGAAACTGCATTATTTGTTAAGTGGTTTTCTAAAAGACAAGAAAGAAAATCTGTAATAGCAGGTTTTTCTGGAAATCGTTCTAAAAAGTTTGATATTGCCAAACTTGTTTTTACGTCTTCAGGATTTAATCCAACCTTATCAGCAATCTTACTTATATCCATTTCCAAAATAGTTTTTCCGTTTTCTTTCATATTATGAATCTGTAATAGTTTATTAACCTATTACTTATTTTCTATTAACTATTTAACTATCTCTTATATATTATATCCTACTATTAAAAAACTCCAAATCTCTTTGGACTACCGTATTCCAACTGCCGCGCATATTATG
Organism: uncultured Pseudomonadales bacterium; assembly: GCA_964430265.1. Lineage (GTDB taxonomy): Bacteria > Patescibacteriota > Microgenomatia > UBA1400 > CAYXSR01 > CAYSEI01. The sequence continues at coordinate 252,915 of CAYSEI010000001.1, read as the reverse complement.
GTCAGTATCCGGATATTGGTAGTATATAACTTCTTTTTCTTTTTTATTTAGCTTGTCAACAAAGCTGGTTGTCCACCATAGCGGAATATATTCATCTGCTTCACCCTGATGAATCTGAACAAAAGCATTAATCCAATCAGTGTAGTTAGCAAAAGTATATTTTTCTGTATCATACTTTTGTTCAAATAATGAAAGACTTTTTCTTAAAGCTTTCCCGCCGTCATCATATTCATATGTATAGTAAAGAATATCGTAGGGGAAAAATTGGGTGACTGGCGCCCACAAAGTAGTTGGGTATTTTTTTCCTGTTAGTTCTAAAACACTTAAAGCAATCATTCCGCCGTTGCTGTGACCCCAGAGAAATATGTTTTCTGGATCAGCTTGTTTTATAGTTTCTACTGATGCGATCAAATCTATTACATTAACTGGTCTTAAAAAGCGGTCTTCCCAAACATCATTTGGAGGCATGTCCGATGCACCGTATCCTAAAAAATCTGGTGCCAATGTTATGTATCCATTAGCTGCATAAACTTCTCCCGAGGGTTTCGTACCAAGTCCTGTTTCATATATTTCCCTGTCAACATATCCGCGTATTTGTACAATCACAGGAAATTTTGCACTTGAAGTTGATTCTTTTACAACAGGAATATTTGCTAAGCCACTAATATTTTTTTCTTCTGATTTGTAAAAAAATCTGTACTGGGTAAATTCGTCTTTTTTTTCTAAAACCTTTTCCAAGTTTATTTTACTTGCTTCTGGCAACCGATTTTTTAGGTTTTCAAACTGATATTTTCTCAAAGGATACTCTTCCTTTTTTTCTTTTTTATTTCCTATAGGAGAAACAATTGAAAAACTTTTCTTTTTATATACATAAAAATATACAGAGATTGCTAAAAGAGTTATCAAGGTAAAAATAATAACTGTAATTAAATATCTTTTTTTCATTTTAGTAATTCGATTATATAATAGAGAAGATGAAAAATGTATTGACTGTTTACAAAAAAGTTGGAGAAACACCTTTGGATAGGATAAAAAGGTTTAAAAAGAATAATCTTGATTACAAAGATAAAAAGATCAGTTATGCTGGTCGTTTGGATCCCATGGCAGAAGGAGAGCTTTTGCTTTTAGTAGGCAACGAGAATAAAAACAGGCGTAAGTACGAAAAAATGGACAAAGAATATCTTTTCAAAATTTTATTTAGCGTTTCGACTGACAGCTATGATATTTTAGGTTTGATCAGAAATGAATATAAAAAGGCTTTTCCAAGCGATCTGGAAGAAAAAATAGACAAAAAAATCACTGATTTTAAAGGAAAAATAAAGCAAAAATACCCACCATTTTCTTCAAAATATGTCAATGGTAACCCTTTGTTTTATTGGGCTAGGAAAGGAAAGATAGAGGAAATAGAAATACCAGAGAATAGAATAGAGATCTATAAATTAGAAAAACTATCTTTTAAATGGATTGATAAAGATAGCCTGAAAAATTTAATCATTGGAAGAATAAATAAGGTAAAAGGAGATTTTAGACAAAAAAAAATAATTAAGCAATGGAATAATTTTTTTGAAAACATTAAAATTGAAGATTTCCCGGTAGTTGAATACAGAATAAAATGCTCCTCAGGTACCTATATCAGGGCAATTGCCAATAACTTGGGTAAAAAAATCAATATTCCTGCGTTAGCACTGGAAATTAAAAGAACAAGGATTTATATTAAATAAAATAGCAATACAGCTGAAATTGCTTACTGAAATTATAAAAGGATTGAGTTCAAGTTTAAACTCAAGAATAAAACAAATAGCTAATAGTCAAGAAAAAAACTAGCAATATTGCTTCACTAGTTTTAAAAAATTAAGTGTTGATTATTTTAATTCTGACACTTCCCACTCTGTTTCCATTGCTTCAACATAAACACCAGGATTAAAATGGGCAAAAACTCCAAGGATTCTTTCTTGTTGCTCAACAGACATTTTTTCAAATTCCTCTAGTGATAAACTTGAAAGTGGTGTTTCTTCAACAATATTTAAAATATTGCGCCACCTTCCAATTGGTGATAATTTCTCACTCATACGATTTCCTCTTCTAATCTGTATTTATAATCTTTTTTAATTTATCAAAAATTATCTTTTAGTAATTCTTATCTATCTACTAGTGTTCCGTCACTCTCTCGATAGCATTCAGGCACCATATCGGTTGGGAAAGCATATCTTTCTACTGGAGTACAAGGAACTGTTCCGTTTCCATCCGCAACAATTGTGTACTCTCCTTCTTCATAATATGCCAAAAACCAGCCGCCACCCATCTCTCCTTCAAAACCAACTCCACCTTTAACATAATTACCGTCTTTTTCTGAAATAGATACATTTGCATCACTTGCAGGACGGTCATATTTTTCTCCAAAAGCTTGTTTTAAAAGCTGCTCATCATCAATTTCCGGAGAAGGAGATGGCTGCACTGGGCTTGACTGGGGTGCTTTGCTTGGCTGTGGTACAGGAGAAGCCATTCCTGGTTCTGCTGGCTGAGGAGATTCTTTAGTATCCTGAGTAATCAATTTATCACCATAAAACTGACTGAAAAAGAATCCTCCTATAAAAGTAATTATCACTAAAAAGATTATTAAAATTGCTTTTAAAAGCTGATTTTGTTTTTGTAATTGGTTCATTTTTTGCTCCTCCATTTTTTTAAAACCTCCATTTTATAGAATTTTGCTTTGTTTAATATTTTCTCTTTTTTTATCAAGAATGTAAATATCACTTCCGTATTCGTCAGTCCCTACTTTTTCCCCTTCTCCAGCTACCACTCTTTTTAAGCGATTACAATAAAAACAGCCTTTATCGCCTTGCGGACATTTAAACCTTTCCAATTGTCTTGCCAGTTTGACTTTTTTAGCTACTTGCATAACTCTTTCTTTTGACTCTTTTAATCCGGGTAGTTCTTTTTCTGTTAATTCATCAGTGTGTGCAATATACCAGTAGCTGGCTTTTTGAACATTCCTTTTTTGACAGTTTTCCACCAATAAATGATAGATCGGTAGTTGAAGCGACTCTGCGTCTTCTTTTTGCTTTCCGGTTTTAAAATCTATTATATGAACCGAATCTGTTTCTTGCATATATTCCAACCAGTCAATTTTACCGCAAAGAATTATATTTTCTTCTTTTGAAAACCAATAATGCGGCAACTCCATGTTAATTTTAACCGCCAGTTTCTTTAAAGGACCAGGACTTTGGGTTACTTTGCGCAACATTTCTTTTCCGCGATTTTTGTAATCCTTTTCAACACGTTCACTTAAAAACCCTCCTCTTTTACCGGAAATCCTTTCCCAAGCCTGGTCAAATTTATCAATTAATGATTCATTAAATCTTTTTTCTACCGGAAGGACGGAAAGAGATTCAATTACTTCGTGCACTGCTTGACCTAAGGAAAGAGGAGGGGAGATAATCTTGATTTTATTGCCTGTTTGCGGATCCCTATATATATGCTTGTAATAATACGCTTTAGGACAATTTAAAAAATCTCTTATTGAAGAGTGGGAAACCCAGACTGCTGTGTATTTATCTTCTTCCATTTTTATTCTTTAATAATTTCAACGCTTTTTAATTCAACTGGCTCAACCGGAACAGACATCTCACCCATCCGGCTCTGTTTAACTTTAATATTGGCAATTGTATCTACAACATCTATTCCTTCAGTTACTTCACCAAATATTACATAATTGGGCGGAAGATCATAGTCTTGGTGCATAATAAAAAACTGACTACCATTAGTGTTAGGACCGGAGTTTGCCATTGCTAAAGTTCCCCGGGTGTATTTACCTTCAAAAGGTTCATCATCAAACTTATATCCGGGACCGCCGGTTCCGTCTCCCTTGGGATCCCCTCCCTGAATCATAAAACCTTTGATTACACGATGAAAAATTGTGTTGTCATAAAAACTATTTTGTGCCAGATAAACAAAATTGTTTACTGTTTTTGGGGTATCCTTAACATTAAGCTTTAATTTTATGTCTCCTTTGTTTGTTTGCATAACTGCTGTATATTTTTTGTTCTCGTCAATGATCATGTCTGGTTTTTCCATTTTGTTTTCTCCTTGGGTAATATTATTAACTTCTTCAGGGCTAGTCAGGTTTTCCTGCTCTTCTTGTATTTGTATATTGTCTTGCTGATTTTCCTCTTTATCTGCAGGTTCTTTTGCAATAAAAAAGATTAGCAAAAACATTGCGGGAATTAGTAAAAGATATATAAGGTTGTCTTTATTCATACATAATAGTATACCAAAAAATTAATAGGATACGATTGTGAAATTTATCTTGTTATATTTTTTCATATTTACATTTTAAAATTTTATATTCTTGTTTTAAATATTAATACTTTTTTGTTTTTAAAAAATATTAGAACTGCCAAGGTTGAAGTCCTATAATTTTATGTTATAATTGACCTCTGTTAATATTTTAAGACTTTTTATGGATTTAACCCTGTTAAAACAAAATTTTAAGAAACGTGGTAAATATATTACCAATTTTATTAGAAACAATTTGTATATAACTTTGGGAGCAATATTTATTGTTCTTCTAGGCCTGATTCTTGCCGGCAATCTTATAAGACAAACGGAAAAACCGGAAGTTCAAGAAAAACAACCTGTTTCCGTTGACATTTACCAGATTGGTGAAGTGCCCAGGGTTACAGTTCTCGGAAATGCTGAAAAAGAAAACGTAAACACCCTAGTTGCCCAGACTTCTGGGGTTGTTCAAAACATTTATGTTAGGGAAGGCAGTCAAATTAGTGCTGATCAGAGTCTGGCATATATTTCCACTAACTACCAAGGCGACAGTGCTCCAGTACTTAATGCCCAGATTGCCCAAAAGCAATACCAGCACACTAAAGATACTTTTGATCTGCAAAAAGATTTGATTAAAAAACAAAAAGAAGTTGCCAAAAAAAATGAGATCAATAGTGACAAACTCCGGGAGATAAATGAAAATTCAGTTCAAGAAACAGAAAATCTGATTGAACTTAATAATGAAATAATTGATTATCTAAACGAAAATATTGACCGCTATCAAGCTACTGACAGTGCAGATAAAAACCGGGACCTGATTGCAGCAACTAAACAGTCCAAAACTCAATATTTATCTGCCAATAATCAGTTAAAATCTAGTTTAAGAAGCTTAAACTATAGTAAGAATGAAGACAACCCGCCCGCTAAGCTTGCTGATTTACAAAAAAACATTACCTTAAAACAACTGGACCTGCAGGAGAAATCTTTAGCGCTTAATCTGGAAGTCAGCCGTTTGCAATACCAACTGGCACAAGTTAATCAATGTTTGGCTTACCCTTCAAGCGTTCATTCGGGAGTAGTGCAAAAAGTATTTGTTAAAAGAGGACAAGCCGTCAGTCCGGGTACACCTTTATTTGTTATTGCTGGTCCTAGCAAAACAGTTAAAGTAACAGCAGAAGTTTCCAAAAACATTGCAGAAAATATTTCTATGCTTGAAAATTCAATATTATTCTTGGACGAAAAAAAAGTTGAAATGTTTCCGGATTTTGTTTCTACTGAACCAACCCGGGGCACAATGCACAATATTAAATATACTTTAGCGCAAAATTATGCTGAGTCTGTTAAAAACGGGGAAAACATCACTATTTCCATACCAGTCGGATATCCGGATACCGGTAGTACAATTCCTTTTATACCCATTGACGCTGTTTACCAGTCAAATTCTGATTCATTTGTGTTTTTGGCAGAAGATAGTCAAGTGGTCTCGCAAAAAGTTGAACTGGGAAATGTTTACGGCGGTTTTGTTTCTGTTTTGCAAGGTTTGCAAGGTTCAAACCAAATTATTTTAAACCGCAATGTTGTTGAAGGTGACCAGATAAGAATCAAATAAATACCCCTATTTTTATTTAATTTTTTACAGTTTATAAACATGTCTGAAATGAAAAACAAAAAAGACCAGTCTAAAACTTATCTTGGTAAATTGAAGTTTAAAAAGGAATTTTTAAATTCGTTGCCGGGAAGGTATTTGCGCAATATACGTTTAATGATAATTTTGATTCTAGCGGTAGTTTCTTTTGGAATTTACAGTTTTATAACTACACCAAAAACTTTAAACCCGCAGGTTGAAATTCCCTTTGTTATTGTCAGCACCACTTTGCCTGGTGCAGGACCAAATGAAGTTGAAAGCCTGGTTACTATTCCCTTGGAAAAGGAAATTAAAAATGCAAACGGCTTAACCACTTATTCTTCTGCTTCAAGAGAAAATGTCTCCATTATTACCGCTGAGTTTACTTCTGAAACCCAAATCCAAGATGCGCGTGACAGAATCCAGGCGGCAGTAGATAAAGTAAACAATCTTCCCGAAGATGCAAGCTCTCCTCAAGTAAGTGAACTTGATTTTGAAAACTTCCCGGTGATTACTTTTACTTTAACCAAGGACAAAAATCCACAAAATTACGCAAGTTTAATGCGGCTGGCACAAGACCTGGAAACCAAGCTAGAAAACATTCAGTCGGTCGATAGAGTAGAGGTGACTGGACTAGATCAAAGAGATATTCATATTACAATCAAGCCAGAAACAATTAAAGAAAAAAATATTAACCCCTTTACTTTATCCGAAAAAATCTCAAACAAATTAAAATCATATCCAGCAGGAAAAGTTAAGACTACAGAATCTTCTTTTTCTTTAACTATTGACCAACCTTTTAACTCTATTGAAGAAATCAGGAATTTAGACATCAGTTTCCAAGGACAAAATTACAAGCTTTTTGAGATTGCAGTCGTTGCAGAAAAAACTTCATTTAACCAGGCAGAAACATTTTACATTGATCCAGAAATCGATCTTTCCCGCTCCATAATTTTTGAGGTTTACAAAACAACTTCGGCTGAACTCGACGAGACCGGTATAAGGGTAAGAGAAAACATCAATGAGTTTATGACCGAATACAATGAAACATTTCAGACCAATATGATAATTGATTATTCAAACGAGATTGATAAACAATTTAATGAGCTTTGGAACAATCTGGGCCAAACCTTATTTTTAGTTTTTTTATCCATGCTTTTGCTTTACGGAATTAAACAAGCATTAATTGCCGCCGCTATACCCATAGCTTTATTAATTGTTTTTTCTTCCATGCAGTTCTGGGGTATTAGCATAAATTTTGTTTCAATCTTTTCAATTCTAATTGCTCTTGGTTTATTTGTTGACAATGCCGTGGTTATTATTGAAGCATATACTTCATATTACCGGACCAGCAAATTTACACCTTTACAGACTGCTATTCTGGTTTGGAAGGACTTTTTTATTGAGCTTTTTTCAATTAATTTATTAACTGTCTGGGCATTTTTACCCTTACTTATTTCAACCGGAATCATCGGCGAGTTTATTTATCCGATCCCAATTATTGTTTCCATTGCAATGCTGGGTTCAGCTGGAGTCGCAATTCTTTTTACTTTACCTTCAATGATGATTGTTTCCGATTTTAAAATACCTAAAAGAGTACAAGCTTTACTTAAAGTTTTAGGAGTTGTTTTACTGCTTCCACTTGCATATTTTTTGATTCCCAAAACATTTTTGTTTATACCCAGTTTTGTCTTGTTTATTTTTCTGCTTGCGCTAGTATATTTTAACCGCAGAAAAATTACTAAAGAATTTAAAAACAAAATTTGCAAAAAGTATTTATACAAGAACTTTGCGCTTTTTATGCGCCGTGCTTTTAATAAAGGCTTTATCTCTTTGGACTTCTTGACCCGAAGGTACAATAAAATTGTTACACAACTTTTGGAAAGCAGGTCTGCCAGAATTAAAACCTTGATTATTATTATCAGCTTCACACTCTTTTCATATTTCTTACTACCCTTGGGTTTAGTTAAAAACGAGTTCTTCCCAAAATCCGACCAAAACCGTGTATATATACAGCTTGAGCTGCCTGAAGGAACCAATTTAGATACAACCACTCAGGAGACAAAACAAATTATGCAGGAAATAAAAGATACCCAAGGTATGGATTTTGCCGGTGCAGAACTGCAAAAAGTTGCAGATACGGGATTTGCAATTAGTTCTCCCGGAACCAACAATGCAAAAATTACCTTGGCTTTAAAACCGGAAAACAAACGCCAAAAATCTTCAATGCAAATAGCACAGGCTTTAAGAAGCCAGTTTAGCAACTATACAAAAGGAAAGATTCAAATAGTGGAAGAGAGTAGTGGGCCACCTGCAGGTGCTGATCTACAAATTAATTTAACCGGGGAAGATCTTGAACAGCTACAAAATCATGCTACTCAAATTGAAGAATTTTTAAGAAACACTGAAGGAACTGCAAACATCAACCGCTCAATTAAAAAGGGTACCAGCAAGCTAGCTTTTGTACCAAATAAAGAAAAACTTGTGAAGTACGGATTGGATGAAGCACAAATCGGCTTCTGGCTTAGGACTTTTACAACCGGATTCAATATTAATGAGCTTGAAATTGATAATCGAGATTTGGATATCAGTTTAAAAATGCACCAGGATTTGATCGGTCCGGAAATGATTAATTCCTTGCAAATACCTACTCAGACAGGATATATACCGATTAATGAATTGGGCAAGATTGTTTTAAAACCCAGCCCCAGCTTGATTACGCGTGAGAACGGCGAAAGAACCTTGAGTGTATCTGCCAGTACACTACCTGGTTACAACTCACCAGAGATTAACCAACAATTAGAAGAATTTGTCAGAAATAAAATTCAGTTTGATGAGGGCTATGCATGGAATACCGGTGGTGTCAATGAAGAAAATCAAAAATCAATCCAGTCAATACTGGAAGCAATGATTATCAGTCTGCTTTTAATATTGGCTACAATGGTTATACAGCTGGAATCCTTTAGAAACGCTCTTATAGTAATCCTTGTTATTCCACTTGCAGCATCGGGAGTATTTATTCTATTTGCCTTAACGGGAACACCACTGTCTTTTCCTGCGTTAATCGGGATTCTTTCCTTATTTGGAATTGTTATTGCCAACTCTTTAATGATTGTTAACAGAGTACAACAGAACAAAAAGATTGGTTTAAGCATGAAAGAATCAATTGTTGATGCTTCAACCAGCCGACTTGAACCGATTCTTTTAACTACTGCTTCACAGATTATTGGTTTAATCCCTATTACTTTATCTGATCCTTTATGGAGGGGAATGGGAGGCGCTATTATTGCCGGCATGTCTTTTTCCGGTATTATTATGCTCTTTTTTATTCCCATTATTTACTACTATTTTTTCCCGGAAAAAAGATCCGTAAATTAAACTCCTGTATTTGTAAACACTTAGTATTACTCAAATGTTTACAAATATCTTTACAAAAGACTTTACAATTCCTTGTTTTGGCGCTATAATATAGTTATGTTAAAACCTAATTTTACCCTTACCCCAAAGCTTTTAAACAATATTTCCCAGATAGAGCGCCTATATGGCCAATTGGAAGGGCTGCGTATCCCACGAAAACTAGAACTTGATTTAAAACAACGCAATTTAGTTCAATCTTCTTACGTTTCAAATAGCATTGAGGGAAACCCTTTGACCTTGCAAGAAGTTACTAATTTACTTTTGGATGAACGTATTCCTGTTAACCGAGATGAAAAAGAAGTACATAATTATTATGAAATACTTAAAAGCCTGGACCAATATAAAGATAAGGATTTTTCCAATCAAATAATTAAAGACATTCATAAACAGCTTCTGGACAGCGTAAGAGATGATATTGCCGGCAATTTGCGTGACAAAAAAGTAGTCATTGGCAAATACAATGGGGAAGATAAAGAAAATTTTTCTTTAGAAGTTAAACACGAGCCACCGTATCATAAAAAAGAGGAAATAAAAAAGGCTTTAAATAAACTGTTTGGTTGGACAAAAGATAATCAGCAGCCAACGGTTATTGCTGCAGGAATTTTTCATCATCACTTTGTCTATATCCACCCCTTTGTGGACGGCAACGGCCGTGTATGCCGCTTGATGACAACTTTAAAATTTTTAAGAGATGATTATAAAATTAATAAGTATTTTGTTTTAGATGACTATTATGATATTGACCGGATGCAGTATTCTGACAAGCTGCATACTGCCGATGAAGGTGATAAAACAGAGTGGCTTGAATATTTTTCTGACGGCGTCAAATATTCTTTACAAAGTTCTTTAGCAAAGATTAAAGAAGGTTTATCACAACTCAGGGTAGAGGACCGGCCGACTTCAAAAGAAAGTGAGGTTTTGGAATTTGTAAAAGAGAGAAAAGAGGCAACTTCTTCTGATATTGCTGAAGAATTTAATGTATCCCGCCAGCAAGCGCATAACTTACTGAGTTCATTAGTGGATAAAGGTTTTTTAGATAAAAAAGGCTCTACAAAAAGCAGCTATTACATTTTAAGGTAATTAGCTCCAGAAATTTAAGTCCGAGTATTGCTTAGAACTTGACAAATAAGTTTACAATAAACTTTACAATTATTTAATTTTGCTTTGCTACCTAAAAATAAATTATTATTTAAATTAATATGAAAAAGAAAAAAATTGTCATTCTTGGGTTAACTTTGGTAATTATTTTAGCAGCCGCATATTTATTTTTAAAAATCTATTTTAGAAGACAAGAATCGGATGGAACTTTAATCACCTGCAGTGGCCCTCTTCAAAAAAGAATTACTTGTAAAAGCGACTCTGACTGTAATCCCGAATTAATGCATAATTATTGTAAACCTAATAGTGCTGTTCTTCTTAGATGTTACAATGCAGACTATTTTTGTGGTAAAAACGGCTTTTGCAGAGCCGGAGACTGCTATTAAACCTCTTAGTTGTTTGTTAAAATAGGAGCATGAAAGCAAAGACCACAGCACAATTTGAAAAAGCGTATTCTGAACTAAATAAAGAACAAAAAGAAGCAGTTGAAACAATTGAAGGACCGGTAATGGTAATTGCCGGTCCCGGAACTGGTAAGACCAGGACCATTACCTTGCGGATTGCCAATATCCTTAAAAATACTGATACTTCTCCTAATTCAATTCTTGCTTTAACCTTTACTGAAGCAGCTGCAAAAGAAATGCGCAACCGCTTAAGAAAACTAATTGGCAGAACAGCATATTATGTTAATGTTTCCACTTTCCACAGTTTTTGCACGCAATTAATTAGAGAGCATCCGGAGCAGTTCAGGATCAATCCTGTTACCGAACCCTTATCAGAATTGGAAAAAGTCAAAATCATTCACAAGATTTTGGACAATAATTCCTTTAAACGCTTGCGTCCGGTTAATGCGCCATACCTGTACACCAAGGCCTTAATGAATGCTTTGGGTGATTTAAAAAGGGAAGCAATCGACCCAAAAGAACTGGAAGAGATCCTGAACAAAAAAGGGATTGAATTAAAAAACAATAGTGAAGAATTAAACAAAACAGAAATGCGCAAGCAGACAAAAGACCTGGAAAAAAACAGAGAGGTTCTTAAGGTATACCGACAATATCAGGAACAAATAAAAGAGAAAAAATCTTTTGATTTTGAGGATATGATTAATTTGGTGACAAATAAATTTGAAGATGACAAGGATTTTTTACGGCTTTACCAAGAACGCTACCACTATTTTTTAGTTGATGAATACCAAGACACCAACTCTGCACAAAACCGAGTAGTGGATCTACTTGCTAATTTTTGGGGGGAGAATGCTAATGTGTTTGTGGTTGGTGATCCTTCCCAATCAATCTTCCGGTTTCAAGGTGCATCAATGGAAAATACTATTTCTTTTATTAAAAAATATTCGCTAGCAAAAATTATTACTCTACGCAACAACTACCGTTCCAACCAAAAGATCTTGGATGCTGCCTACAATTTAATCAGCCAAAACAATTTAAAAATAGAGGACTTTGTGGAGGAAGCAGATTCGCATTTACAAGCACAATTGGAACTTGCGCCGGAAAAAATCAGACTTGCCCAACTTTCGGATTCCCCTAGAGAAGTACTTTTTATTGCCAGAAAAATCAAAAAGCTTGTTGATTCCGGTGTTGATCCTGCAGAAATTGCTGTTATTTACAGGAACAACAAGGATGCGCAAGCAATATCCCGTGCATTGGTTAAGATGGAAATCAACTATATTACACAGGGAGGCGGGAACATCCTACATTTTCCGGTCGTGCAAAAAATTATTAAAATCCTACGTGTTATCCAGGAAATCCGGGAGAAAAAAGAACACATTGATCTTTTTACAATCCTACATTACGAGTTTTTTAATGTTAACAACCTGGACTTACTCAAGCTTTCCCGTTTTGCTGCAAAGGAAAAAACTAATATTTTTGATTTGCTTGAAAATTTAAAACAAATTGAAGATTACAAACTGGAGGAGCCAAAACAATTGCAAAGAATATTTAAGCAATTACTTGAATGGGAAAAAACTGAACCAAATATGACATTTTCCGAGTTTTTTGAAACACTTTTAAATGATTCCGGATATTTAGAATGGATTTTAAAACATCCTGACTCGCCACATCTTTTAAACAGGATAAATACGCTTTTTAATGAGATAAAAAGGATGAACAGTGAAGACCACAAACTAAACCTTGAACAGTTTCTGCACAATATTGACTTAATGGAAGAAAACTATTTAAAAATACCAGAACCCACTTTTGTCTCCCAGAAAAAAGCAGTTACTTTAACTACTGCACACTCTGCCAAAGGCTTGGAATGGCAGCACGTTTTTATCTTTAAAGCATATGACGGCCAGTGGGGAAATCAACGCAGCTGGAATTTGATTTCACTTCCAAGTGAAATACTTCCCAATACTGATATTTCTAAAAAAGAACAAAATGAAGATGAAAGAAGGCTTTTTTATGTTACCTTGACTCGGGCAAAAAAACAAGCACATATTACTTTTGCAGAAAGATATTACCAGGCAGGCAGGACAAAAGAAGTTGTTCCCACCATGTTTATAACCGAGATACCAGATGAATTAATAAAAGAAGTTAAGCCTGTGGCAATGCAAAAACAAGCTGAAAAACAATTAAAAAACATTTTACAACTAGCACCGCAAAATACCTCACCTGAAAAAAGAGAAAAGGAATTTTTAGCAAGCATTATTGAAGATTTCAGGCTTTCACCAACTGCTTTAAACACTTACCTTAAATGTCCTTACAAGTTCAAACTGAATAACTTATTAAAAGTTCCTCGGGCAAAAAAACCGTATTTTGCTTTTGGAACTGCTGTCCATACTGCCTTAGAAAAATTTTTCCGCAATTTCCAAAGCCAGAATAAGCTTCCCAATCAGAAATTTCTATTAAAAGAATTTGAAAAGGCGCTGAAAAATGAAATTTTGACTGAAAAGGATTTTCTAGATCGCCTTGCTAAAGGCAAAGAATATTTATCCGGGTACTACAAAAATTACAAAAACGAGTTTAAACCGCCACTATATATTGAAAAATTCCTTGGCTACGGTGCATATAGGGTGGTAGTCGGGGATATCCCGATTGTGGGTAAAATTGATAGGATTGACTGGATTGACAAAAAAGCAAAAACAGTTAGTGTCACTGACTACAAAACTGGCAAGGCAAAAACACGCAACCAAATTGAAGGAAAGACAAAATATTCTGAAGGTGAATACAAACGCCAGCTTGTTTTTTACAAGCTCTTAATTGATTCTAATCCTAGAGATATTATGACTGTAAAAAAAGCCGGATTGGACTTTATCCAACCAAAGCGGGACAAATTTAAAAAAGAGTTTTTTAAGATTTCTAATCAAGAAGTAGAAGATTTGAGAAGAAGAATAAAAGAGGTGTGGGAAAAGATAAATAATTTTGAGTTTCCAAGAACTACTGACTATTCTAACTGTGATTTCTGTGATTTTAAAGACCACTGTTTTCCTGAAGGGATTCCTGATGCAACGCCTGAGCAGCTGAAGTTAAGTTAACCTTTTGTCTGCAAATATTTTTTGATTAATTTTCTTGTACAGTCACCTAAATCAAGTTTTAAAGCTTTCTCTGGTTTCACCCAAATATACTCTTGCGCTTCATCATTTAGCTTAATATTTTTTGAATTAGTTCTTGCTGTATAGTCTAGGAATATAAAATGTCTTTTTTTATAAAACTGTTTGTCAAAAACAAATTCCTGCATTAAAACAAACTGAATATTGAAAATATCCAAATTTGTTTCTTCTTTAATCTCTCTTTTGAGAGCCTCCTTTAATTTCTCTCCAACTTCAATCTTACCGCCTGGAACGCAGTACTTACCATACCACTTATGTGTTTTTATTAAAAACACCTTTCCTTCTGAGTTAAAAATTAAAGCAGCAACAGTGGGAATCGGATATTTTTGCTTCATCCTAAATTAATTGTTTCACCACCTTTATTTGTTGAAATGCCAATAACAATATATTCAACATCTTTGTTAGTGAGATTGGTCATTTTGTGTTTAGCTTTTATGGGAATTAAGACTGCGTCTCCTTTTGAAAGTTCTTCTTTTTCCTTATTTATTTCTATTTCAACTTTTCCGTTCAGGATTATGAAAACCTCCTGCATATCCTGATGATAGTGGAGGTTGAATGATTTATTAGCTGGCAGCTTTGCCCAATTCACCATTTGCAAGTTTCCTGAAATAAAATCATTTTTTTTAAAAAGAGTTTTTTTGTATACACCCGGATCTTTTTTGTTTTCGTGGCTGGCAGGAATAAATTCTAATTTAGAAGCTTTAATAATTTTCATAACCTGATTATAACACTTGTATTTTTTTCAGTTAATTCTCAGGAAAGTGGTATAATCTGAAAATAGATGCGTGTTTTATTAATTGAGGACAACCATAAAATTGCCAATGCAATCAAAAAAGGGCTTGAGCAGGAGTCATTTGCCGTAGATCTAGCTTATGAAGGATTAAAAGGTTATGATTTGGCTGCTACTGAAGATTATGATGTAATTGTTTTAGATTTGATGCTACCGCAAATGGATGGGATTACCATCTGTAAAAAATTAAGACACGTTGAAAATATCCATACACCTATTTTAATTTTAACTGCTAAAGGTAGAGTAGAGGATAGGGTAGAGGGATTAAACTGTGGAGCAGATGATTATTTAACAAAACCTTTTTCTTTTTCTGAGTTGCTTGCTAGAATTAGAGCATTATCAAGAAGACCTAAAAAAATTATTGATACTGTTTTAAAATGCAAAGGTTTGACTTTGGATACTACTAACTATACTGTCAAAAGAAACAATAAAGAGATTGAGCTGACAAAAAAGGAATTTGCACTTTTGCAGTTTCTAATGCGTAATAAGGGAAGAATTGTGAGCAAAGAAAAAATTATCAACCACATATGGGATTATGACGCAGACGTTTTGCCAAATACAGTTGAAGTATATATAGGATATCTGCGTAACAAAATTGAAAAACCTTATAAGGGAGAAAAATTAATCCATACTGTTAGGGGATTTGGGTATAAACTGGAATGAAAAACATATTTGAGTCCGCACGATTAAAGTTGACTGCATATTATCTTTTAATAATTATATTTTTTACTTCAATTATTAGTTTATTTGTTTACATTCGTACCTGTAATGAATTAGAAAAAGGCTTTTGGCGTGCCCGGGTGCAAGCAAGAGCAGAACAATTAGGCATTCATCTTCCCAGGCATTTAACATTGCAGGAAGAGCTGCCGCCGCGTTTAAAAGAACTGGTTGAATGCAAATCTTGTACAGAAGAACTTATTGCCGCCAAAAAAAGGTTAAGAATTAATTTACTGCTTATTAATTCCATTGTCCTGGGTCTTTCTGCTGTCGGCGGGTATACCTTAGCAGGTTTGACTTTAGAACCGATCCAAAAAGCCATGCAAAAGCAAAAAAGGTTTGTAGCGGATGCCTCACATGAACTAAGGACTCCTTTGACTGCTTTAAAAACTTCAATAGAGGTTGCTTTAAATGACAAAAAAATACTCAAGAAAAATATAAAATTGCTGCGAAGTAATTTAGAAGAAGTTGATCATTTGCAAAAACTAACTGATGACCTCTTAAAGCTAGCTAATTACGAGAACAACGGCAGTGCCTTTAATTTTGAATACTTTAATATTGCCAAAGTTGCTAAAAAAGCCATAGAAAAGATTGGACCGGTTGCAAAAAAGAAAAAGATTAAATTAAAAGTTGATATTGAAGATATTAAAGTCAATGCAGATCCAGATAAAATTGAGGAAATGCTTTTAATCTTTTTGGATAACGCTGTTAAATATACTGAAGATAAGGGAAAAATTAAATTTTGCTTAAAAGAGCATGACAAGAAAATAGAGATTAAAATTAGGGATACGGGGATAGGCATACCTAAAGATGAAATTCCCAAGCTTTTCAACCGTTTTTATAGAGCAGACAATTCACGCAGTAAAAAAGAAGTTAATGGTTTTGGCTTAGGCCTGGCATTAGCAAAAAAAATTATTAATGTGCATAAAGGTAAGGTTGAAGTTGAAAGTGAATTGGACAAAGGCACTACTTTTACTATTATTCTTCCAATTAAAAAGTAATTAATCTTTCTAAGCTTTTTTTCAGAAACTGAATATATATTAATAATTGAATTATTAAATTATCCTTTAAAGGAGGTGAAAAATGAATAAAAAAATCTTAATCCCTGCAATTGCTTTGTCAGTTCTCGGCTTTGTTGTCGCATACGGAACAGGAAAAGTCGCAGCCCAAACAACCGGTAGAAATGGGCTAATGGACAGGATTGTTGAAAGATTCAACCTTAATGAGGATGAAGTCGATGCAACCATTGAAGAGTACAGGAACGAAAAAAGAGAGCAAAACTGGTCGGATCGAGAAGCTAAACTGCAGCAGGCTGTAGAAGATGGTGTTATTACAGCTGAACAAAAACAGATGCTGATTAATAAACACCAGGAAATGTGGGAAGAGAGAGGACAGCACCGTGAAGAGATGCAGAAATGGATGGAGGAAAGCGGAATTAATTTTGAAGCATTAAGGGAATATGGATGTGGAATGATGGGTCAGAAAATGGGCAGAGGCTTTGGCATTCACAGGTAAGAAACTTGCAAGTCTCCAAAGTCAAAACAGCTCCGGGTTTTAAAAGCCCGGAGCTGTCTAAATTATAAGAATATTTTTTACTTTAACTGGTGCAGGATTGGGTTGAAATCTTATTTTTAGTTTAACTGCATTTAATTTACCCATTTGAGCTGGGTTTCTAATCCAATTTTTATCCCAAGTTTCACCAAAATCTTTGCTTCCTTTGTATAAAACCGAATAGTCTAATTTCTTTTCTGCAATAACTTTTATATTTTTGATTTTCTTTTTATTTTTAAATAACTGTGAAAAAATTCCCAATGCTTTTTTTTCAGCTGGAATTTGAAACCAATTATCTCGCATAATATTTAGATTTTCTTTGTATTGTATACATAAATCACTGCATACAATTTGGGCCTTAGAATTAGAAAATATAATTTTATTATTTAATATAACTTTGTAGCTTTCTGTGTCTTTATTATTTCTTAACCAACGTGTAATAATATTTACTTCATTAGCGCCGGGAATAATATCAAAATAATAAACTGCTGGCCGACCTAAAATATTATTAATTCGAGATTGATACAAAAAGTCAAAAACTCTGGGACCTTTTTCTTCTAAAGAAATATACATTCTTCGTAAAGGAGATCTTTTTGCTTTTGCAGTTGCTTTGCCAAGCTGTCTTAAAAGAGCAAAATTACTCCCAATCCATCCATGCGCAGTATCTATACAAGGTATATTAAGAAAATATGTATCAGGCAAATGCGTAAATTTTTCTCCATTTATAAACTTGCCTACTTTATGTTTATACTTTCTTCCTCCAATATCCTTTAACTTTGCCCGATAACGATAATCAATATGCGTATGCCCTGTTAAATGTGCAGCTACCTTATACTTTTCAAAAAGATCAAAAAAGCGATTGGAAATAATATTCCAATCATTAATATCATTAAAAGACCAATCGTTTGATAAAGCTGTTGTTCCCCGGAGTAGTGTATGGCTCAAAACAAAAATATTATGATCTTGAAAATATTTTTTTAGTATTTTCTCAACAAATGAAAAGGTTTTTAAAGGAACAGTAGAAGTTAACATTTTTTTATTTCCTTCAGGATCATGCTCTTCAGAAATTAAAATAAATATATTATTAGCAATTTTAACTGCTTTAGAAGAAGCCACTCTGCCTAAAATTGTAAAATATTCCTGTCCATAATTGTACATATGATAAACAGTATAATCTCGATCATGGTTTCCCATTAAATCAAAAACCGGTGCATTTAATCCTCTAATCCATTTTCTATATCCAAGCCAGTCTTTTTTATGACCCGTGGCAGTTAAATCTCCCAGTCCGAAAATATAGTCTGGTTTTATAGATTTGAGAGCCAAGTTGGCTCTCTTAGGCAACCATTTACTCGGAGCACCAAAATCAGTCTGCGACTGAATTTTGTTATCTCGAATATGAATGTCAGCAAAAAGTGCAACTCTAACTTTTTTCATAATATAAGAAGTTTATCAAAAAAAAATCAATTTCTAAACCGACCAAAGTCTGAGAATCAGCAGGAATTTAAATTTTCCTGCTGTCATATGCCCAGTGGAGCAGAGCTTGACGCTGTTTTCTTCTGCAGTCAAAATCCTTTTTTTTGCAGTTGTTTTTCACCTGTGTCCAATGTCTTTTAAATGATCTCCATCTTTTAATCTGTCTTTGGTCTTCTTCAGGAATTCTGCGGCCCATAAAATAGCGGCAGTACCATTGAAACCATCCCCGGGGATCTTCTTTATATATCCAACCTTTTTTTTGCCAGTGGGACAAAGGCATTGAAGCATCAACTTTAAAATAGTTAAGGGAGAGGTCTTTTTTTTCTGGTGACAGTTTAGCATTTTTAAACCAATCATTAGGAAATTCATCTTTGGTGTCAGTCATGTATTTGCCGCCAAAAACACCCAGTTCAAGCATTTGTTTGCAAGTTAAGTGCGGTTCAAAATCTGGATCAAAGTTTTTTCCTATTGGTTCAACAAGTTTATACTTGTAATTGCTCTGCATCTTGTCATTTACTACTACTGTTTTTTCTTTCATTGTATTTATTTTAACAATTTATTGGGAAAATAACATGCTAAAATATTAATATGAGGAAAAATAAAATAGAAGAAATTATTAAGCAGCTAAAAGAATTTGTATTTAAAAAATCTTTGATTACATTTTTTTTATTAACCCTTATTACTTTTTTTGTAATTAGTCGTTTCACAGATTTCAGATTAGAAAATATTTTTATTTCCGATCAAATAATTTCTTTAATTACAAGTGTTTTTTGTTTGCTCAGTATAATTATTGCCAGGCCTTTATTTGCTTATTCCATTGCTTTTACAAGAAAATGGCCGTTGAAATGGTATGGTATTGACATCCTAAAATTAAACCTGCTTATACAGAAGTTGCCTTTTTTTGGCTTATATACTATGCAGTCAAATTTATTTTTCAGTGGCAGTTTACACAAGAATTGAGCTTTATTAATTTTCTCTTAGGCTGGCCCAGTTTAATTGTCTTATAAGTCTTTAGCTATATTTACGGACAAAAAAGATTAAATAATCTTAATGGTCCGAGTGTAGAGGAATTTAAAAAAATCCTCCTTGGGAAGGGCAGAAAAGGGGATTTTAAGCTCTGTTTTTACCATAAAAAAATTTGTCTAAATCTCCATTGCTTTGTTTTAAAGCCCAAAAAGTATAGGCTCCTATGGTAAAAGATCCTAAAAGCATGACTAATAAAACCCAGATTAATGATCTTAATAATGATTTTTCCCTAAAAACTACCCATAACGAAAAAATAGTGAACCCAACATACAAGTCAACCAAGCTAACAATACCCCAAGGCAGATTGAGTAATAATGTTCCTTCCCGGCTAAAATTACCATTAATAAATGCATAAGCAATAACCAAAGCCATTGCTAAAGTACCTAAAACACTGACTGCTTTGGCCAGTTGTATTTTTTTGTTCATTTTTTTGGGGGTAAAGGGATTAATAAACTGGTATTTTCAACATAATCCTGATATTCCTCACTGTCTTTGTATTTTTTTTGATAGCGTTTTTCCTGGGGAGGAATACCCGTGACAAAAAGCAAAATAAAGGTGATGTGCAATGCACCAATAATACTTAACCATTGCAAACCAGATAAAGTGGGGACAACGATTAAAAAGATTGACCACCACATCAGCATTTCACCAAAATAATTCGGATACCTTGAATACTTCCAAATTCCTGACTTGATAAACTTCCCCTTGTTTTCCGGCTGGTTTTTGAATTTGAATTTCTGCTGGTCTGCTAAAGTTTCTATAACAAAACCGATTAACCAGAGAATTGTGCCAATAATAGCAATTGGACCAATTGTAAGGCTGTTTTGCTTATTTAATAAAACAATTGAAGGAAGCATAATCACCCAAATTGATACACCCTGGAAAAACCAAAACATGCCAAATTTAATTGGGTTTTCACGGATACCGTCAAAACGCTTGTCTTTTTTAATTTTTAAAATGCGGATAAATAAGTAACCAGCTAACCTTATACCCCAAAGCGTAATTAAAACAGTTATTAATATAGCTAAAGGCTGAAATCTCTGATTGGTTAGAAGTAGATACCAGGCTAAAATAACAAAGCTTAAACCATATGATAAGTCAGTGACCTTGTCAGATTTAAATGAAGCAGCAAATATGAAAAATACAGTCTGGATTATGAGGGAAATTAAAAGACTTGTTAAAATCGCAGAAATTAACTCTAGCATGCATTCTTTTTAACTGTTTAACCTAATAACAGTATACAAGTAATTCCTTATTATTACAATTAAAATTATTAATATTTTTTATAAAATTATTATTTTAAAACACACAAAACTTTAAAATTAGTATCACTAAAGTCATCTTCTTTGGGAACAGTTCCGTTGTCCAATAAAAACTGACAAACACCGTCAATATCTTTTGATCTCAACTCTATACTATCCTCAGGACAATCTTGTATAGCAGGATAAATTATTCCCTCATTAGTAATTAATTGGCTTTCCTGTGAATCCCAAAGCCAGGCAATACAATGATATTTATACAAATCAGTATATCTAGGTATTATTTCACTTTGACAAACTCTATTATCAGTATCTTTACAAGCAGCATTAATTTCATTAATTAAATCTTTTGAAAAGCTTGGAGAGTTTGTAGGTAAATTTGTACAAGAAGTAAAAAGTGCTATAAAAGCTAAGACAAAAATTCCTTTTTTTTGTATTTCTGCCCAATTATGATTTAATCCTGTTTTTCTTTCCTTCATAATCCGGGCAGACAAATTTTGTCTATACTTGAACTATTTTGTACATATCATCTTGAACATGTACATACTGTGAATCATTCAACAGTATTATTTTCTCATCAGAGTTGTATGCCAGCTCTAAGCGTTTGTTTAAATACAAATCCCTGAAAATATCACTGCCCCAATGAGGTAGGGCAATAAAATCAACTAAGTTAAATCCTTTAAAAGATTCCAGTTCTTTTGCATAAGTCTTACTTTCTAAAGTTTTGGTGATTGCAATATTTGGAGCAGCAATTATTGTTCCTGCACTTGAACCCGTATATATTTTCTTGTTTGCAACTGTTTTTTTTATCCATTTATCAAATCCGCTTTTTTTTGACTGAAGCAAAAGATAAAACGTGTTCCCGCCTTCAATATGGATAACATCAGTGTTATTTAAATCCTTGCTAATTTCTTTGTATGTCTTATCAGTAATTGTGTAGTCAAACAAATCAAATCCAGCATCTATCAAGCCTTGCCTGTCATTTTTTAACCACTGCATATCTCCTTCTTCAACTTCAGAAGCTGTGGTAATAAAAGCAAGTCTCAAATCCTCAGGGTTGCCAATCCTTTTTGCAATATCTTTGGCTGTTTTATCAATGCTGGAAGCTAAAAATAGCTGTTTCATTATTTTTATTATATCGGATTTTTATTTGTAATTCTGTAAGCTTAAGTAAACAAAAAAGTGTTAAAAACTGCACTTGAAATATATTTATTAAATTCTACAATCATGATAATGAGAAAAATCAGGGTTTTAACCTTTCAGTACTGCCCAATATATCTGGATCCCAAAGCAAATGTTAAAAAATTTGACCGGCTTATGAAAAAGTATGCATTTTTTAAGCCTGATCTTGCTATTTTTCCGGAATATTCTTTAACTGGACCACTTTATGGAAATTATGATCTGGCTTTTGTTCAAGATGATGAAGTATATAAGCAGCTTTGTTCACTGGCAAATAAATACCAGGTTTTTCTTTTACCAGGCAGCTTTATCAGAAACAAAAAAAAGGGGAAATACAATTCAACCTGTTTAATTAATAGGAATGGGGAAATATTGGGTTTTTATGATAAGCAAGTTCTTTGGGCAGTAGAAAATAGATTTCTGCATGCAGGTAAACAAGCCAAAGTTTTTGATACTAAATTAGGTAAAATTGCTGTGCAAATATGTGCAGATTTACATTCTTCAAAAATATCCAATGACTATCGTGAATTAAAACCAGAATTGATTATTAATCTTTCCATGTGGTCCAAAGAAGATACACAAACTTCTGCAAAAAAACTAGTCCCAGAAAATATCCAGTTTACACAAACTGAAGTTTTATGCAGGGCAAGGTCTTTGGAAAACAGGGCTTTCACAATATTTTGCAATTATGGTTACAGGCAAATAATTAAGACAAAAAGGGATTACAAAATAACAAGTATTGGGAACACCATGGTTATTAATCCTTTTGGAGAAGTAATCAGCAAAGTTGATCACAATAGAGAGCAGGTTCTTTTAACAGAATTTGATTTATCAAAAACTAGCTGGTCAAAATACAATCATTAACTTCTATTTACCTAATAGGAATGTTTTCCAATGTTTACTATTATTTGTAATTCTGTCTAGTTAAAAGTATTTTTGTGTTAAAATCAGATTTAATGGTTAGTCAGACTGAAATATTAACTATAGGATCAATTTCAATTTCTGATGCAGTCGAATCTGATCTTCCAGCAATTGAAGATATTTTAAGAAAAACTGTCCAGACTCCCTATGGCAGCGGAGAGATTGATGTAGCAGAAGTTAAAGAAGAAATGGACAAAATTACTGAAGCATTGAATTCAGAAGAAAAGGGTAGGTTATTGATTGCAAAGGATAAATATGAACAAGCTTTGGGTTTTGCTTTTTGGGGAGATGCTGATCCGAGACTTATTGAATTCACTCAGTCAAATCCTGATACCACAACAGAATTACGGCTTCTTTATTTGGATCCTGATAAAAGAAAACAGGGTATTGGCAGCAGATTGCTCAAATCTGTAGAACAAGAAGCAAAGGACGAAGGTAAAGATAGGGTAGTTCTGGCCAGCGGTCCTAGATACATAATGATTGGTTCACATGAATTTTATGCTAAAAAAGGGTATTCACTAAAAGGAACAATTCATCGGTATTTTGAAGATAAGTGGTGGGCAAGAGTTTTTCAAAAAAATTTAGTTTAATTATGCTATTGCTTAAATCGCAAAATATTTTCCTGAATAAAGAAAGGAAATAAAAAAAATAGACAATAAATAAAAAAGGAGATTAAATTATGGAAGAAAATTCAAGTTTTTTACGAGAAGAGGCTGTTAATTCAGAAAATGATATTTGGAAAAAGAATGAAGCTCTATTACAAAAAAAACACTATATAGGAGAATTTACTTTTCATAGAGAAGGGCTTGTTGCTTTTCAAGAAATGCTTGAAGAATCAAGAGCGGGAGAAAAAGATGCTCTTGAAGTATTTATGTATATTAGTCCTCATAAGCTTTCACCTAGAAGATATCCAGAAACTTCTACTCTCTATAATTTAGGGCATCGTATAACTGAAGAAACTAAATGTTTTGCAAACCTTAAGGGATTTAAGAGGAAAAAAGAATTAGAACTATTACAACAAATAAATACAACTTACGAATCTATTCGTAAATCCATGGGAATTCCCAATCCCAGTCTTCTTAGACGAACAGAACAAGGAAACTTAACACCAATCTATGAAGAACAAGAATTAAAAGAAGCAGATTCTGATAGTGATTTAATTGTAGATTATACAGATCAAGTTAATGCACTTTACGATTTCTATGAGTCACATTTTGACCCAGAATCTGTAATAGATTATTCGAAAAGAAAGATTTCAGCATGGCAAAAATTTTTAAAAGAAGACATCAATCGTAAAACAGGAAAACCAATAGTATCTTCAGAAAAAAAACGTATTAAAAGATACATAAGAGCTTTTCAAAAAGCTATAGAGAGAAACAGACGCAGGTTAAATTCATAACAACTAGAATTGGGGAATTTCAAAAATACTGTATGTTTATTATTTTTACTTATCTTACAGTAAAATTTAAAAGTATAATCTTTGTTTAAATAAAACTCATCTGCTAAAATATATACATAATTTAATTTAAGGAGGTAAAGATGAAAAAGTTTAAATTACTTTTTACGTTATCAATTTTTCTATTATCAAGTATCTTACTAACGGGTTGTAATAAAAAACCAACTGCAGAATCAACTTCTGGAAAAACAGAACAAAAAAACACAGCACAAACAAGTGAATTAACAACTGCAAAACAAGCATATACACTTGCTAAAAAAGAGGCACAAAACTGGGCAGGAGATGCTGTCCTGGTTGATCTTTCTAATTTTAGAGGTTCAGATGATATGTCAGGAAAAGCAAGAAAGTGGAAACTTGAGTTTAATTCAGTTGAAAAAGACAAAGAGCTGGAAGTTTACATTCTCAGCGGTGAATTTGATGACAGCATGGAACAAAAATTCAAAGATCAAGAAACAATTGATGAAGGTTGGATTGATAGTTCAGATGCTATGGAAAAAGCCAAAGAATATTTTGAAGGTGAAGAAGCTGACAACTACTGGATGGGGCTAACCGATAATAAAGGAACTATTGTTTGGAATCTTAAATGTGATCGTATTGAAGGAAAACCCCTTTGGGTTAAACTTAACGCTCAAACAGGAGAAGTTATTGAAACAAGAGAAGGTTACTAAAAAATAGTTTTTAGTAATAAACAATTTAAAAAACCGTAGAAAAATTAAAATGGCAAATATTAAAGTAAATACAATTTCAGAAAATGGTGGTTGGGAATTTAAGATTGTAGTAGAGGAGGAAAGTAGCCGTACAAAGCATCGGGTGAGAATGGAAAAAGATTTTTATGAAAATTTAGAGACTGAAATTGGGCCGGAAGAAGTGGTACAAAATAGTTTTGAATTTTTATTGGAAAGAGAAGCAAAAGAGATGATTTTATCTGAGTTTAATATTACTGTAATTGGAAAATATTTTCCTGAATTCGAAGAAGAAATAAAAAAAAGAATCAATAATTAAAATGAATAAAATTATTGGAGTTTGTGGACTAGCTTGTTATAAATGCCCTAAATTTAAACAGGATGAGTGTAAGGGCTGTAGTCCAAAAATACCTGAATCTCTTTGTCCTTTACCAAAATGTGCAAATAAAAAAGGTATGTTTTCTTGCTTTGACTGTAAAGAGTTTCCTTGTGATAAAAATTACAAAAGCGGTCCAATAGTTTCTGATTTTTTAGACTTTTGGGGAAAATAGTTACGGTCAACAAGTTTTATAAGGAGAACCGTCTGAAAGACAACTTGTCACTAGTTTTTATCCGAGAAATTATTGATTTTGCTTAGTATCTTTTTGAAAGGTAAGCTTTATTTATGATAAAAAACAATAAGCAGATTGGATTAGCATTGGGTGAGGGCGGACCCCGCGGCCTTGCTCATATCGGCATTATAAAAGCTTTGGAAGAAAACAATATCCCTATTGATTTGATCACCGGCTCAAGTGCCGGAGCATTAATCGGTGGACTATATACTGTAAACAAGTCAATTGAAGAAATTGAGAAAATTGCTTTATCCATAACACTCAAAGAAATGACCAGTATTTTAAGCGATGTGGGATCTGCATCCGGAATAATCCGGGGAGATAAGTTCGAAGCGTATTTGGAGGAGTATTGTCAAAAAAAAACTCTTGAAACACTAGACCTACCTTTTTATCCTTTAGCAACCGACTTATCAACAGGCAAGGAGTTTGTGATAAAAAACGGCAGTATTGCCAAAGCAATCCATGCCAGCTGCGCTATTCCCGGAATATTTGCTAGTATTGAATGGGAAAACAAAATATTAGTAGACGGTGCAATTTCTTCTTTGGTACCGGTAGAGACTGCTAAAAAAATAGGTGCAGATTTTGTTATTGCCGTAAATTTGAACAGTTATTCTTTTAATCAAACAAAATCCAAACAGATAGCTAAACCCAAAATTTCCACAATCGGAATCTCAGCAATTGAAATTCTGCAATCTAATCTAGCAAAGGAAAAGTGTGAACAAGCTGATGTAATAATCTTGCCCGATGTCGATTCTATTCCTTCCTTAAATCTTAGAAGATTTATTAATGGAGCCGATATTATTGAAAAGAGATATCAAGAATGCCTCAAGCTTATTCCGGAAATAGAAGAGAAGATGAACAAAGATCTTACTTAAGTTTCAGACAACTTTTTAGCGGGCAGTTTTTCTTGGAAAGAAAAACAATTGTAAAAATAAACAGAACAATAGAAAAGACTGTAGTTCTGATAACCCCCGGATATTGACCATTGTATCCTTGTATAGACGTATGTTTAAGCCAGATGCCAAAATACGCCCAGACTAATACCAGAAGATAGGGAATATTTTTGTCTTTTAGTGCGCGTGTAATAGCAATTGTAGCCCCGATTAATAAGACAATTATTGTCCACAACTGATCACTTAAACCAAATCCATTCCAGCCTAGTTTAACCAAAAGAACCGTAACATTCGCAATAGTTGCAACCGTAATCCAGCCAAAGTAAATACTAAAAGGCAAGCGGATAAAAATTTTGTCGTTGCCGAGCAACTGATCCTTGTTTATCACTTGCGCAATCTTAATTAGGGTTATTAAAAGCACCAGCATGATGACCAAAGAAAGGGCAATCAATTGATAATGCCAAGCAAAGATCCAAAGCGAGTTTGCTAGACAGGTAACAATAAAAAGCGGAAGAATTTGCAATAACAATTTTTCTCTTTTTGAATGTTGGCTTTTTTTGATTATATTGAAGATATAAAGAATAAAGGCCGCCAGGAGCAGATAAATAAGCCCCCAGATAGAAAAAGTAATTCCTGCAGGTGTAAACAAATTTGTATATGCGTCTGAAGCTTCTCCTGTTGTTACATTGTTAATTGGTAAGGCATTAGCCAAATAATTAACAAATACCATACCAAGATAAGCAAATACCGCTATAATTTTCAGGATTTTTAGACTGTTATTCATATTAATCTTTCTATATTGATCATACCATAATAAGTGTTAAAATTGGGAGACAAAAAGAAAGATAAAGAAATTTTGATATAATTCGTTAATGCAAATAACTAAAAAAATAAAACATTTTTTAAATAAGATTCTTACTTGGCAAATTCTTCTAATTTCCTACTTTATCAGTGCTTTTATTATTTACCTATATGAAGTTGAAGTTATTTCCCTACAAATATATTTAATTGAAATAATTGTTTTTATCTTCTTTCTTTTTAGTTTATTGGGTTTTAGCATAAAAATATTTAATAAATTCAAAAAGAAAAAAATATTCCTTTTAATTGCTTCTTTAGTAGCCTTGTATATTATGGGAATATTTTCCCTAAACGTTGATTCTGAAAACCCTTGGTTCATTTCCATATGGGTTACTTTACTCACAATTCCCGTTCTGCTCCTCATATTCCTTTTTTTCTCTTCAATTAAAAATATCTTTCGTCTTTTTAAAAAGATTTTTTTAAAAATATTTTCTTTAATCAGCCGGATTACAAAAAACAAAAGATTAAGAATCCTTGTTAATAAATATTTGATTTTTGTGATTTTAATAGGATCTCTTGCTGTATTTGGCTGGCGTAACTGGCACCTGACTAAAAGAGTCAACCGTTTGGAAGAGGTAATCGGTGAAAGCCGTTTGTTTTGTAATGAAAAACAAGCAGTGGACAAAGTAAAAAATAGTGTAGTCCGGATTATAAGCAGGTCGGGACAAGGATCGGGTTTTGTTGTCCGTAAAAACAAGAAACTTATTGGCAGCACCAGCTACATTTTAACCAATTGGCACGTGGTTTCAATGGATACCAAACCAAAAATCGTTTTACCCGACTATACAATTATTCAAGGTGAAACAGTCGGAGCAAATGAAAGTGCGGATTTGGCCTTAATCAAAGTAGAGGAGGGAATGGAGGAAATTGAGGCTTTAGAAATTGGCGAAATTAATAACCTGGAAGAACTGGATGAATTGATTGCTGTTGGTTATCCTTTGGGAACTGATATACACGGTGAAGCAACTACCAATAAAGGTTATTTTGTTGCCCTCCGCCAACAAGAAGGGTTTTCCGAGAAAATAGTCCAGACTGATCTTTCCTTGGGATATGGAATGAGCGGAGGACCATTAATAGATATTTGCGGAAAGGTATATGGTATAAATTCTCAAGCCGGACAAGGCTTGAGCTTTGCAATTTCAATTGACGGCTATAAAGACTTATGGTACCAAATGTCTCACCAAACAGATCCTTTGGCTGATATTGAAAAAATTGAGTTTAAACCAAATGAAAATGCTTTGGAATGCGTAAAAGCTTTTTATAACTATCAAACAAACGGAGAATTGAAAAAAGCCTATGATCTATTAGCAGAAAACTATACACACGATCCATTTGACAAATGGAAAAAGGGTTATGAAAACACTATGTTTATTGTTTTTGTTAAATCCGAACCAGTGGAAGATAAAGAAAACAAAATAGCAGTTAAATTTTATTCAGCGGATTTAATTGACGAAAAAATGGTATATAAATACTTTGAAGGCACACATTCTGTAAAAGAAGATGATGGAGAACTGAAACTGGAAGGTTCAGATATTAAACAGATAGAACAACCTGGATGGGAATGGTACTACGATTATGATTTTGACTCACAAGAAGAGGAGACATAAGAACCTCAAAACTGCTGTCTGTTTACAACCAGATTAGAATAACTTTTTAATTTTTGTCTTCGGCCCCGCCTTCGGCGTGGCCTCCGCATTTTTTTGCACGCGATTTTAGGAATACTAAAATAAGATAATTCTATACAATCGTAAAAATTTTAGCATAATTTTTATATAAACAATAGTAAATTAAGACTAAATTGTGTATACTAAACTTACTATGAAACAAATTATGAAATTGGTCTCATTTATCTTCGTAATAATTGTGTTAACACTTGTAAGAATGATTGCTATCAATCTTGGAATAAATACTTTTATACGAAACATAATATATAATATTAACTAGTCTTTTTTTCTTAATAGGTTCTAGATTGGGATATTTAAAAGGTTTTAAAATAGATAAGAAAAATTAGAAAAATTACAAATATACAGAGGAAAAGAATAAATCCGAATGTTTTTTTAATTTAGAGAGTTATTAATGATCAGAAAAAGACTGGGACAAAATTGGAACTAATTTATAATTTAAAACTCTCCAATAATTTTACTTCCTTCTCTGAAAACGGTTCACAAACTATTTGTTGATTATTATAAAACAAAATCCTTTGACCAGCTTTATTAAAATGATTTGCTATGTTGTTCCCTAACAAAAAAACAGAATCTTCCTTATTCGCTACGGTAAAAATTACTCTGAGATTTATAAACTTTTTCATCCATTTGCTTAAATAATCTCTATCTAATCTACTCGTTGAATATATTATATAAAAATTGTTCTTTTTTTTAAGTTTTTCGAATACTTTTTTAACTCTTTCACGATTTACGTAAACCATATCGCACTCTTCAATATGTATAAAAATCTTTTTATTTGTTTTTAGTTCGGCTAGTTCGTGAAGAACATTAATTGCTTTCCTTGGATTATTAACAACTGGTTTTATTAAATAATCTGATGACCAGTTATAAAAATCCAAACGTGTCATATCAAGAAAAACAAAACCAATTTCGTCAGAAGAATATTTATCGGTTAATTCTTTATACAAATTATTATGAAATATACTTTTACCTGAACCTGTTTGTCCAGCTAATAGTATAAAATCAATCTTTTCCTTATCAAAATCAATCTCAATCTTTTTCCCGTTTTCATCTTTTCCTAGATAAAGATTTTTAATATTTCTTTGAAAGAAATTTATAAAATTAACAGTTGCTTTATGTCTAGATTCAATCAGCTCTTTAATCACTTTTTTGATATTCTGATCTTCTTTTTCTGTTAAATTATTTTCATCACTCATACTAAAAACTTTTTGATCTTCTTGTACTGTTGTCATAATCAGCTCGATAACAAAATCATGTAATCTTCCAGCCAATCTTCCCTTTGTACAATTAAATGCAATGCGCGGAATCTTATTTGATAGTTTGTCTGAAAAAATTTTCCTAAAATTTCTCAGACTGTCGAAAGTTAAATCGCCGTCAGTAAATTTAAAGAATCCCTTTTTAAGCCAAGGTAAGTAATTTAATTTATCTTTTTCTTTCAAAACACTCTTAAGCGAACTATTTATAACTAAAATTTCATCAGATAGTTCTTTTTTATTTTTTGGTGGTCTAAGATTGAAAAACCATGCATGCAAACAAACATACCGTAATATCCATAATTCCTCAAATAATTGTTTTTCCTTCAAGTTTTGCTGTGTTTCAAACTGAATTTCTTTTATGGCCTGCTCAATTTTTTTTCACTATCCAATACAGATTTAAAGAAATGCACCAAAAGAGCAAAATATGACTTTAATTCACTATATGTTTTAGAAAAATCTAAAGCTTGCTTGGTAGTAAACTTGCTATTGCTTAAAGTTTGTCTGTCTTTATTTTTCATCTTTCCATTTCTCACCAAAGACAACATATAAGATTATTCTGTAAATTATTAAACAAATGAAATAAATTATTGGAATAAAAATAAAATCTTCATAATTTGGTGGAAATCTATAAGGTTGACCCTCTTCTGGAAATCCTGGACCAAACCTTAAACTCTTTACATAAGTAAGAGAGTAAAACAAAAATACAAGAATGCAAAGAATTGTTAAAATTTTAGCTAATCTATGCCACCACTTATCATTAATTTTATCTGAATGTGGAAAGAGTGGTAATTTCATTTAAATATTAATTTATTTTTTATTAATTTCTAACGAGTTATACTATTAAAAATTAATCAAGCTGTTTGCTTATTGTAAAGGATCCATTCTTGGCGCGAGCCGCCGCCAACGTTTCTTCTCCTATTGAAAATCTGGCAATTTCAAAACTGCTGCCGGGGATGGATTCGAACCATCACTGACGGCTTCAAAGGCCGCTGTCCTACCATTAGACGACCCGGCAATACTTCTAAATTATACCAAATTAGGCAGGAAAATAAATAGACTTGGTCTTGCTTTAAAAAACAAAATTATTGCTACTATTCACAAAAATTCAAATATTTGATATTATAACAATATGAAAATACAAATAGAAAAAAAGACGGCTTTAATAATTAAAAGATTTTTAAGATCATTACCAATTTCAATAATATATTTCATAGTTGTTTTTATTTTAAGTGCAATTTTTATTCCGATTATTAAAAATCAAGGAATAGATGAATCTATTAATTTAATTTCTCTTGTTGCAGGTATTTCCTCTTTAATATATCTATTAATCCGCTTGACAGACGTTTATTTGTTTTCAAAGTCCAGTTATATAGAATTTTCTGAAAATTCAATTAACGTTTATTCCTCAGGATTTAAAAAACATGATTTTTCTTTTAAAATTTCGGAAGTACAGGCAATAAACTCTTCACAAAAGTTCTTTGATAGAATTTTGGGAATAACAACTATTAGTATTAGGCAAATTGCCGGAGTTTTAACCATTTCAGGTTTTACTTATAAAGACGCCAGAAAATTGATTAGCGAGTTTAATCAAGCAAAGAAATAATCCAATCTTCATTTATTAGAATAAACTTATGGTTTTATATTATTTGTAAGCATATTTTAATATTCTTACAAAATTATCCCGTTTACAATAAAAAATATTTTATGATATCCTAGAGTTTGTATGCATGCATTGCACCCTAACAGTATATTAGAGAAAATATTTTACCCACAATATAAAAAGAATATCCTCAAGAATTTGGCAAGATTTTTACCCGAAAAAGGTAAAGTTTTAGATGTTGGCTGTGATGACGGAAGAGTAGGGAAGAGGCTGATGCAAAAAATACCCGGATTGAAGTTTTACGGAATAGATATCCAGGACAACAGAAAATCTTTGATACCCAGAAAAATATATAATGGAAAAAAAATCCCTTATCCTGATAATAGCTTTGATAGTGTAATAACTGTTGATGTTTTACACCACACCACATATATTCCCACTCTGCTTAAAGAAATGAAAAGGGTTTCCAAAAACACCATTATTATAAAAGATCAGGCTTCTGATGGATTTTTGTCATATTGTCTAATCAGTGCAGGCGACTGGATCACTAATGTTTTTCAGGGAATCAAATGCGCTTTTAATTATCCAACAATAGCCGGATGGAAGCAGATGTTTAAAAAACAAAAACTTGCTGTAGTAAAATTGGAAAAAATGCATGAAGCACATTCTTATAACTATTTTTTTAAATTAAAAATTTAGATCCGCCAAAAGGTGGGACAGGAAGGAAAACATGATTCAATTCGAGTCCAAATATTTCATAGCGCCCCATAATTCACCCAGACCTGATGCTGAAAGACCTGCCCCAAAAAGACCTAAACCAACTCCAAAAGATATTGAAACAATTAGGAAGCAAGCCAGCGGTCCGCGTTAACTTTTTTACCTTTTTTAACAATGTTTAAATACTAAGCTCACAATAATTAAGTATATTGTATTGTAAGAAAATTTAAAATACGTTGAGCGGGAGACGGGATTTGAACCCGCGACCTTTTCGTTGGCAACGAAATGCTCTACCAACTGAGCTACCCCCGCAACACTTGAATTTTACCAAATATAGATATTTTAAACAACAACTAAAGATATAAAATAAAGGAGAACCAAAGGAAAGATCTATTCAAAAACTATATAAAACTACTTAAACATCCTAAAAGGGTTTTAAAAGTTAATTTTATTGTCATGATGGATAATACAATAAAAAGGTATTAAAAGGCTTTAGATCACAGTTTAATACTTCCAGAGAGCCTGACAAACGCGGCATCCGTTTTCACCTCGAAGTTAACAAGCAAATTGAAATGTGAGCCTGGTAGGACTCGAACCTACGGCCTTTTGGATGTAAACCAAATGCTCTAGCCAACTGAGCTACAGGCTCTTATGGTGCCGAGGGCGAGAGTTGAACTCGCACGTCCAAATGAACACAGCGTCCTCAACGCTGCCTGTCTACCAATTCCAGCACCTCGGCAAAACAAAAGATATTTTAACAAATTTGAATACTTCTTACTAGTGTGCCGCGGGTGGGAGTTGAACCCACACGCCCAATGGACACACGCTCCTGAAGCGTGCCTGTCTGCCGATTCCAGCACCGCGGCTTACAATTTAATTTTATCAATTTTTCCTCAAAAAATCAGCTTCAAGTTTCACTTGACAAACAGTTCTTTCTTATGCCAGTATAGTGATTAGTTATCTGCCTATGAAAAAACTGCTCTTACTTACAATATGGATGCCTGTCTCAATATTGACTCTTTTGAGTTCAATCTTTTTTTATTCCTACAGACATGATCTTCTTGCTGACAACAGTTCTGTGAAAAAAGCAATTAAAACCCTTTCCCGTATGGACGAAAACTACAAAATGTTTGCTTCCCTTCCTAAAGTAATGGGTGCTAGTTCAGCTAAAATTGAGAAAGAAGATGCAGTTCCTGTCAGAATCAGAAGCTATTTAGAAAAATATGATTCACCTATGTTGGGAACAGAAGAATCTTTAATCAATGCCTGCAGAGAAAACAAACTTGACCCTTATCTATTAGTAGCTATTGCTCAGTGTGAATCAAATCTCGGTAAAAAAATGCCGCCGGACTGTCATAATCCTTTTGGCTGGGGAATTCACTCGGAAGGAACTTTATGTTTTGAAACGTGGGAAGAAGGATACCAGAAAGTAGCCAAAGGTTTAAGGGAAAATTATGCAAGTGTTCTGGACAACCCCGAAGAAATGATGGAAATATACACACCTCCTTCTTTGGAAAAGGGAGGACCCTGGGCAAAATGTGTAAAACAATTTCTTAACGATCTAAAATAACTCGAAAATATCTTCCTTTTTTAATCCTATAATTTTAGTACTTGACAAGCTTTTTTTATGGTGTTAATATCCTAAGTAGATCCATTGGTAGGCCTCACCGGGTTTACTGGTGGATTTTTTTTGGCTAAATATATTTAAAAATAGTATCTTGTAATTATTTTTATAGAACAACACATCCAATACATATAAGTATTAAGATATATATCTTTTGCCAATAAAATACATTTTTATAATTGATCCCTAAATTATCTTAAGTTAGAATACGTATATAGTGAAAACTAAACTTTTTTTTGCAATATTTCTTTCCAAACTTAGCTTCTATATCCTCAGGCTGTTTAATAAAGAAGGGGGAGCGGCTCCCGGACTAATTGCTTTAAAAATTGAACCCGGCATAATTAGGATTCTAAGCAGCAAACTGGAATATTCAGTTTTAATCAGTGGAACAAACGGGAAAACCACCACTTCCAGAATGATTTCTTCAATAATTAAAGAGTCCGGATATAATGTAATCCATAACCGCTCCGGATCTAATCTTTTGAGGGGAATTGCTTCAACAATTATAAAACATATAATGTTACTTAATAGCAACAAAAAAGTAATTGGAGTTTGGGAAGTTGATGAAGCGGTAGTACCTCTTGCACTTAAGGAGCTCACTCCAAAGTTAATAGTTTTAACAAACCTTTTCCGTGACCAGCTGGACCGCTACGGGGAAATTGATACTTTAGCTAAAAAATGGCAAAAAGCATTTAGTAAATACAATAAAGATCTCACTGTTGTTCTTAATTCTGACGACCCCAGAGTTGCCTCATTAGGTAATAAACTGGATAAAAAAATAGTCTACTATGGAATTCGTGATAAATCACTAGGTAAACAAAATATTGAACATGCTGCAGACTCTATATTTTGTTTGGATTGCATGACAAACCTAAAATATACGAAAACATTTTTCTCACACCTTGGAATCTATTCCTGTCCAAAATGCAAAAAAAACCAGCCAAAACCAACAGTCTATTGCAAAAAAGCCAAAATAGAATCAATAAATAAATCCACTTTGCAAATAGTTGCTAATAAAAGTGAATTTGAAGTCAGTATAAAAGCACCGGGAATTTACAATATCTACAATGCTTTAGCAGCTGTTTCCACAGCATCTTCACTGAATATTGAAAAAGAATTTATTATAAAAGGATTAGATACTTTCACTCTGCCATTTGGACGCTTTGAAACAGTAAAATGGGGAAATAAGAAAATAACAATTATCTTGACAAAAAATCCGATAGCCTTAAACCAATCCTTGAAAACCTCACTTTTGTTTTTTAAAGAAAAACAAATAGCATTAATGTTTGTATTAAATGATTTAATTGCTGATGGCAAAGATGTTTCCTGGATTTGGGATGCCAACTTTAATTATTTAAACCAGTTTAAAAATGTAAATAAAATCTACTTATCCGGAAGAAGAGTAGATGATTTACAACTAAGAATTAAATACTCTGACTTTGAATACAAAAAGAATATACTTCAAATAAGTAAAGACCTAGAGAAGAACTTAAAAAGTTATAAAAAAAGTTCGACTAAACATTTAATTATTTTTCCTACATATACAGCAATGCTTGAAACAAGAAAGATATTAAATAAATGGAATTTAACTCACAAAAGGTGGACTGAATAGCATGAAATTATTTATTGGACATTTTTACCCAAATCTTTTAAATATTTACGGAGATAGAGGAAACATTATTACTTTAGTAAAACGTTGTGAATGGCGTAATATTGAAGTTGAAGTAGTTGAGATTAACCCCGGACAAAAAAAGACAATTAAATGCGACCTGTATTTTGGTGGGGGTGGACAGAACCAGCAGCAGGATATTGTGTCAAAGGATTTCAAAAAACAATCCGAATTAATAAAGCAAGAAATAGCGAAAGACAAGCCTTTTCTAGCAATTTGTGGAACTTATCAATTATTGGGTAAATACTTTCAAACTAATACTGAAGCAAAAATACCCGGCATAGGCTTAATTGACTATTACACTGTTGCAGGCAATAAAAGAAAAATCGGAAACATTGTTGTTTCTTTGTCAGAAGATATAAAAAAAAGAGTAAAGCATGTTTATCCCAAAGCAGAGGATTACAAACTAGTAGGGTTTGAAAATCATTCAGGTAATACATATTTAAATACCAGCAGCCAAAACAACGAAGATAAAAAATATGACAAATTAAAGCCTTTGGGTATCGCAGAAAAAGGATACGGAAACAACAGCAGTGATAATTTTGAAGGTGCAGTTTTTAAAAATGTTGTTGGCACATATTTGCACGGACCTATCCTGCCGAAAAATCCCCACTTGGCTGACTTTTTAATTTATCAGGCTTTAAAAAGTAAATATCAGATTGATAAACTAACACCTTTGAATGATAAATCTGAATGGCAAGCACATAAAGCCGCAATTCAAAGAGCTTATAACCCCAGCTAATTTCTGGTAAAATAATATGTAAGCCAGGGTGCTGAAACTGGTAGACAGGCACGGCTTAGGACCGTGTGTTCTCACGAACGTGCGAGTTCGACTCTCGCCCCTGGCACATTTTTTATCTTTATCTATCACGTAAACTATTACTTTGTTGTATCTACTTTTATGTTGTGTAATAATAAGTTTTGTATATGCTTAAAAAGCTTAATAAAAAACTTCTAATATTAGCTGTTGTTGCTGTTTTAGCTGCTTCTTTTTTTGTATTCAGGGAAAAAATTCCTGTATTTTCCCAGAAAAAGAAAGTTAAAACCACCTTGGTCAAAAAAGAACCGATTCAGAAAACTCTTTCCGTCTCCGGAGAAATCCTTTCCGAAGAACAAGTGAATTTGCGTTTTCAAACCTCGGGTAGATTGGCCTGGGTTGGAGTTGACAAAGGTGATTATGTAGAAAAATGGCAGGTGCTGGCTTCCTTGGATCAAAGGGAACTACAAAAAAGCCTTAAAAAAGAGCTGATTGACTATATGAACACCCGCTGGGACATGGAACAGACCCGCGATGATTACAGCATAAACAACAATGAACTGGATAAATATTTATTAAGTGATGCTGCCAAAAGGGTTTTGGAAAAAAGCCAGTTTAATTTAGACCGTTCAGTTTTGGACGTGGAAGTTAATAATATTGCCTTGGAATACAGTAACTTAATCACCCCTATAAGTGGAATTGTGACCAGTATTGATTCTCCTTATGCAGGTATAAATATAACCCCGGCAAATGCGGAAATCACGGTTGCCAATCCCAACAAAATGGAAATCCAGGCAAAAGTGGAAGAAATGGATATTGGCAAAGTTAAAAAAGGACAAAAGGCCATTATCACTTTAGATGCCTATCCGGAAGAAGAATTTACTTCCAATGTAAAAGAAATTGATTTTGCGCCCACAACTATTAGGGGAGGAGGGACTGCATACTTAATTAGTTTTGATTTACCGGTTAACAATAGCCAGGAAAAATACAAACTGGGTATGAATGCAGATATTGACCTAATCCTGGAAGAAAAACAAGACACATTAACTGTACCGGTGGAAACAATCAAACAAAGAGACAGTAAAATATATGTTGAGGTTCTGGAAGGTGAAGTAAAAAAGGAAATAGAAATTAATACCGGTATTGAATCCGAAGATAACATAGAAGTAATTGAGGGTTTAAGTCCGGGCGATAAGGTAATAATTCCGGAAAATGAATAAGCAAGAGATTTTAATCAAACTTGAAAATGCTTCCAAAATATATGACTTGGGCGGTCACAAGGTCCATGCTTTAACCAACGCATCCACAAAAATAGATCAAGGTGAGTTTGTCTCCATTATGGGACCTTCCGGATCCGGTAAATCCACATTAATGAACTTAGTCGGACTTTTGGATAAACCAACAAAAGGTTCTGTGTATTTGGAAGGGGAAGAAGTTTCCCAGTTAAGCCAGACTGATCTGGCAGAAATAAGGAATCGGAAAATTGGTTTTGTGTTTCAGCAATTCAATTTGTTGGAAAAAACCAGTGCTTTGGAAAATGTCAAACTGCCTTTAATATATAACGACAAAATTAAAAAAAGCGAACGTGACAAAAAAGCCAAGAAAGTTCTTGAATCCGTAGGATTAGGCCACCGTATAAACCATTTACCAAATCAACTCTCCGGAGGACAACAGCAGAGAGTAGCAATCGCCAGAGCCTTGGTAAATGATCCGAAAATAATTTTGGCAGACGAACCAACAGGCAATGTAGACAGCAAAACCGGAAAGGAAATTATGAAAATACTTGAGGACTTAAATAAAAAAGACCGGACAATTGTAATAGTGACTCACGATAAAAACATTGCCAAGTACGCAAACCGCATTATTAATATTAAGGACGGAAAAATAATTAAGCATTAATGGATATACAAAAAACAATTAGTATCAGTATTAAGGCTCTTAAAACCAATAAATTGCGTTCGGCACTAACTTCATTGGGAATTATTATT
This sequence comes from uncultured Pseudomonadales bacterium, assembly GCA_964430265.1. Classification (GTDB taxonomy): domain Bacteria; phylum Patescibacteriota; class Microgenomatia; order UBA1400; family CAYXSR01; genus CAYSEI01. The sequence goes on along the minus strand of CAYSEI010000001.1, from coordinate 214,226 downwards.
GGTATTTCCAGTGTAATTATGCTTTTGTCAATCGGTTCCGGATTGAAAAAATACGTTGCCCAGCAGTTTGAATCCTTGGGCGCAAACCAAGTCTTGGTTCTTCCGGGAGAACTAAGCGAAGAAGGCGGTGCAATCGGAGGAGGGCAAGCTTTAGTACCCAATTTTAAATTCACGCCTGAAGACATCAATTCGATTGAGCGCCAAGTAAAAAACATCAAGGGAGTTGTTCCCATAATTGAGAGCGCGGAAACCATTGAATACCGCGGGGAAACAAAGATGGTACAGGTAATCGGCACAACCAGTAACTACAATACAATTGTTGATACAAGTTTGGGAAAAGGAAGGTTTTTAAATAAATCGGAAATTGACAATAGTAAAAGAGTTGTGGTTATTGGATACAATGTTGAAGAAGAGCTTTTTTCTCCAATTGATCCCATTGGTAAAAAAGTTACCCTTGGACCATTTAAGTATCAAGTTATTGGTGTTGCAGAAAAAAAAGGAAGAAGCGGTCTGGGAAGCCAGATTGACAACGTTGCATATGTACCTATCACTGCAGCCGAAAACCTTTTGGATTTAAACAAATACAGCAGTATTGTTATTGGAGCAAAAGACAAAGACTATGTTCCGGACATAAAAGAGGAAGTTGAAAATGTATTATCAGAACGTCTGGATGATGACGAATTTTCGGTTGTGGAAACCGAACAAATTTTATCTTCGGTAAACAATATTTTAGGAGTTTTGTCAGCGGGTTTGGGCGGAATTGCCGCTATAAGCTTGGTTGTAGGCGGAATCGGAATAATGAATATTATGTTTGTCAGCGTTACCGAGAGGACAAAAGAGATAGGCTTAAGAAAAGCCGTTGGTGCAAAGCCTGCGGATATCAGGCTGCAGTTTTTAATCGAATCCATTATTTTGTCAATCGGCGGTGGGATTATTGCCATTATTATTGCCTGGGCCGGAACATTTTTTTTGAACAAACTCTTTCCCGCACACATTACTTTATGGTCGGTTGTTTTAGCTTTCAGTATCTCTTCTTTGGTAGGAATAGTTTTCGGAGTTGCTCCTGCACACAAAGCTTCGCAGCTGGATCCGATTGATGCACTTAGATATGAGTAATAAAAGAAAAACACATTACCGCACACCTAATAATTTCCGAAGAAATACCAAATATCAGATTGCAAAAAACAGGCTATATGATAAAATTAAAACGAATAAAATTAAATTAAAGGAGTTTTTCAATGGCAAAAAAGAAAAAGCAAAATAATAATTTCGGATCAAAAGTCGAGTTGGGAAAAAAAGAAAACAGCACTTTTGAATTAACAATTACAACCCCTTGGGAAAAAATCAAAGACTTGTATAGCAAAACTCTTAAGGAAATGGCAAAAAACATTGAAGCTGAGGGCTTTCGCAAAGGAAAAGTTCCGGCTGACATGGCAGAGGAAAAAATCGGTAAACAAAGAATTTTCAGCCAAGTAATTCAAAATTACGTTCCGCAAGTATATACACAGGCGGTTCAGGACAAAAAACTAAAACCGGTTGCATCTCCTAGGGTCACTCCCATTAAAATTGCAAAAGATAATGACTGGATAATTAAAATCACTTCTTGTGAGTTTCCCGAAGTCGACCTTGGAAACTACAAAAAAGCAATTAAAAAAGCCAAGAAAAAAAGTGAACTTTGGACACCGGACAAAGGTGAACCAAAGGAGAAAAAAGAAGAAAGCTATAACCAAAAGCTTAATAAAGCAATGGATGCTGTTTTAAAGGAAGCAAAAGTTGAACTGCCGGAATTTCTTGTTAAAAATGAAACAGATCGGGCTTTAGCCAATTTCATGGATCAATTGGACAAAATGGACATGAATCTAGAAGATTATCTGTCTTCAAAAAATATGTCCGGTGAGGACCTGCGCAAAAGGCACAGAAAGCAGACTGAAAGAACTTTAAAGCTGGAGTTTATCTTGCAAGAAATCATTAAACAGGAAGATATTAAGGTAAAAAAAGAAGAGATTGACAAAACAATAGAAAATGCAGGGGACGAAAAAACACAGGAACGATTAAATACGCCAATGGAAAGAGCCTATTTATCGTCAATCCTGGCAAAGAGAAAGGCAATTGATTTCTTACTTTCTCTCTGATAGAATACACAAAATTAAAAAGTTTTTTACAAAATCTGCCCCTGACAATAGGGGCTTTTTTTGAAAGATGAATAACAAAGATCCATTTAACCATTTTAATCATTTCTCAAAGCAGAAAAAAAAGAAGGGCGGGAGTGACAAACCGGCCAATTTTATTGAAGCTTTAAAAGATTTGGGAAATTCGGTTAAAAAACAAACCAAAGAAGTCACTTCCGGAACCGCTAAAAATGCACTGGAACAAATCAGCGGCCATTCCGGAAAACAAACTGTATTTGAAAACAAACAAAGGGACAACTCCGAACCAGCTTTTGATTTTGAAGAGTATTTAAAATCACGAGACGAACAAATCAAATATAGGGAAAGAAAGAGATTTGAAAGTAAAAGAGAGCAGGAAAAAGCAGTAAAAAGCAAACGGGATAAGGAAATTGAACAGCAAATTAAGTTGCTGCAGGAAGAATTAAAAAAGCTTGCACAAGAGACGAATGAATTGGATAAAGAGGTTAAAAAAGCTACCAAACAGGAAATAGTTGATCCCGGAGTATATCATCTAAATTTTCTTGACCACATTAAACAAATTGTTATACTTGCCAGAAAACAAATTGCAGATTCAAAAACCTGGATGCAGACTTGGCAGAACCGAAATAGCAAAAAATCCCATTATTGGGGTAATGTCAAAAAATCCGGCACCAAATATATGCTCAGCCACGAAAGATACATGGTCACACAAAAAGGCTAAACTTATCTCTTGAATTTTACCTCTAAATCGAGTATCATTTCATATGCGGGTTCGTAGCTCAGTTGGCCAGAGCATTACGTTGACATCGTAAAGGTCGTTGGTTCAAGTCCAACCGAACCCACAGAATGAAAAAACATTTTTCTTTTACCAGTCTTTTTTTATTTACAACCCCTTAAGGGGGTCATATACTTCGTTCAACCAATTTCTTGTGTTAAAATCTTATCAAGGAGGATTCAATGGAAAAAAATAATGAATTAGAAAAAATCAGACATTCTTGTGAACACATATTAACCATGGCTATGCTGCGATTATATCCAGATATTAAAATGGCAATGGGTCCGGCAACAGATGAAGGCTTTTATTTTGACTTTGACCCAAATGGTGAAGAAGTATCGGAAAATGACTTTCCCAAAATAGAAAAGGAAATGCAGAAAATTATTAATGCTGACTTGGAAATTAGAAAAGAAGAAATAGAAATAGACAAAGCCAGAGACATTTTTAAAAACAATCCTTACAAACAGGAATGGCTTGAGGAAATAGAAAAAGAAGGAGAAAAAGCTACGGTTTACTGGGTTGGTGATCAGTTTGTAGACCTTTGCAAAGGCCCGCACATCAAATCAACCGGAAAAATAAAAGCATTTAAGCTTTTATCTATTGCCGGTGCATACTGGCACGGAGATGAAAAAAACAAAATGCTTACCCGGATCTACGGAACCGCTTTTGCTTCCCAAGCCGAATTGGACAAATATTTGGAAAAACTTGAACAAGCAAAAAAAAGAGACCATCGCAGAATTGGTAAAAAACTTAAGCTTTTTATGTTTGACAATGAAGTAGGGCAGGGCCTGCCATTGTATCTGCCAAAAGGTGCGTTTATCAGACACCAATTAATGCAATTTGCTTTAAATACTTATATAGATGAAGGTTACCAGCTGGTTTCAACCCCACATATAGGCAGGGAAAAGCTATGGGAACATTCCGGACACTTGGAATTTTATTCGGAAAGCATGTATGGATCCTTGGAAGTAGATAAAGAAAAATACCGGCTTAAACCAATGAACTGTCCCTTCCATGTAAAAATGTACAAACATGAAATAATAAGTTATCGAGACCTTCCGGTCAGATACACGGAAATGGGAACAGTTTACAGGTACGAAAAATCGGGGGAACTACACGGCTTAACACGTCCGCGTGCTTTTACACAAGACGATGCCCATATAATCTGCACTCCCAAACAACTGGAAAAAGAAGTAATTGACGCTTTAAAACTGACCCAATATATTTATAAAACTCTGGGATTGGAGGATTTGATATTCAAGCTCTCAACCAGAGACCCGGAAAATATCGACAAATATTTTGGCAGCAACAAAGGATGGGGGCAAGCGGAAGAAACTTTGAGAAAAGCTTTAAAGAAAATTAATGTTTCTGATTATGAAACCGATGTTGGCGGTGCAGCATTTTATGCACCCAAAATAGATATTGATGCAGTTGATTCCATGGATAGAAGATGGCAGCTTGCCACTATCCAAATTGACTTTAATCTGCCAAAAAGGTTTAACATGGAATATATTGACAGCAACGGACAAGCACAAGAACCATTCGTAATCCACCGCGCTTTATTAGGATCTTTGGAAAGATTTTTGGGAATATATATTGAACACACCGGCGGTAATTTCCCGGTTTGGCTGTCACCAACTCAAACAGTAATTATCCCAATTACCGAAGATAATCTTGAATATGCACAGGAAAAAGCAGCCTTACTAAAAAAAGAAGGAATTAGGGTAGAAGTTGATTCCAGATCCGAGAGTATGCAAAAAAAGATTAAAGAAGCGGAAGAACAAAAAATCCCTTATATGCTGATTATCGGCAGTAGGGAAGAGGAAGCTGATAAAGTTGCGGTCAGACACCGTAAACAAGGCCGCCTGGGATCCATGAGCTGGAAAGAGTTTAAAAGCAAAATAAAAAAAGAGATTGAGAAAAAACAATAAATTTGGTATTATTTACAGGTAGTGAAACGATATTACCGTTTAAATCAGAATATTAGAGCCAAGAAAGTACGATTAGTAGACGCTAAAGGAGAACAACTAGGAGTCCTTACCTTGGACAAGGCTCTTTTTAAAGCCAGGAAACAAGGGTTGGATCTGGTGGAAGTAGCACCAAATGCCAAACCACCGGTATGTAAAATTATTGATTTTAATAAATTTAAATACCGACAGAACAAAAAAGAAAAAGCCGGCAAAAAAAAGAGTAAAACCCAGGAAACTAAAGAGATTCGGTTTAGTCCTTTTATTGCTGACAATGACTTTAATACAAGGATTAAACAAGCAAAGGAATTTTTAAAGGAGAATAATAAAGTCAAAGTAAGCGTTAGATTCAAGGGACGAGAAATAACTAAAAAGGAATTCGGCTATAAAGTAATTGATAGGGCAAAAGAAGAACTAGAAGAATTTGGTGAAGTAGAATCCAAACCAAAGTGGCACGGAAAAACATTAACAACAGTATTAAAACCAAAATAAAATGGGTAAAAAAGATATAAAAATACCAAAATCAGTTAAAAAACGTTTTAAGATAACCAAAAACGGAAAGGTACTCAGAAGGAGTACACACTCACGCCATCTTAAGGCAAATAAGACCAGCAAAAGAAAACGCAGGCAAAGCCGAATGAAGAAGGTTGAGGGGAGAATGGCAAAAAAAATTAAGAAAGTTTTGGGAGAAAAATGACAAGAGTAAAAACAGGGACCACCAGAAGGAGAAGACACAAAAAAACTTTGGTAAGAGCCAAAGGTTTTCGTATGACACGCAGCCGTTTATATAAGGTTGCACACGAAACAGCACTTAAAGCAGATGCACACGCATATGTGGGTAGAAAGTTGCGCAAAAGAGATATGCGCAGGCTTTGGATACAGAGGATTAATGCTGCTTTAACACCATTAAATAAAAAATACAGCCGTTTTATCCACGCTCTAAAAGAAAACAAGATTGAATTAAACCGTAAAATGCTTGCAGACATTGCAGTTAAAGACCCGGATACTTTTAAAGAAATTGTAAAAAAGACTGCCTAAATGAAAATAATCCTTTTAACAGACGCCAGTAAATTTAAATTTTTTAGCGACTAAGTTAAAGGGATTGTCAATAGAATGTTCAATCCCGATTTAAAATCGGGATTTTTTTTGAAATAAACATGATACTTGAAAAAAAACAACTTAACAATTTTAAAAATGAAACGCTTGCTTTAATTGAAGATGTTGGTAACCTTGAAGAACTTAATGAACTGGAAACATCTATTCTCGGAAGAAAAGGTAAAATAAACCAGCTCACCCAGAAAATACCAGAACTAGAACCGGAAGATAGAGGAGAGGCTGGAAAAACACTAAATAATATTAAAAAAACCTTAAATAAAGCAATAATCTCCAAAAAAAAGCGCTTGGAAAAGAAAACTACGGATAAATGGTTTGACGTTACCAAACCCGGTATCAAACCTTCGCAGGGACATCTGCATTTAGTTACTCAAGCAATCAATGAAATTAGCGAGATTTTTAAACAAATTGGATTTATCCGCGCCAGATACCCGGAAGTTGAATGGGATTGGTATGCATTTGAAGCATTAAACATGCCCAAGGACCATCCTGCAAGAGACGAATGGGAAACATACTTTATTGATGCTCCGCAACACCCAAAGCTTGGTAAAATGGTTTTAACACCCCATACTTCCTCAGGTCAACCTAGGGAAATGCAACGACTCAAAAAACCGCCAATCCGAATGATTAATATTGCTAAATGTTACCGCAGACAACAAGATGTTACACATACAACAATGTTTCATCAGTTTGAAGGATTAGTGATTGATAAAAATATAAGTATTGCCCACCTTAAGGGAGTAACCGATTATTTTGCCCAAAACTTTTACGGAAAAGGTAGAAAAACACGCTTGCGTCCGTTTAATTTTGAATTTACCGAACCATCTTTTGAAGTTGACATTAACTGTCCGCTTTGCTTGGGTAAAGGATGTAAAACTTGCAAGAGCGGCTGGCATGAATTGGGAGGCGCTGGAATGGTTCATCCCAATGTTTTAAAAGCAGGCGGTCTTGATCCCAATAAGTACAGCGGTTTTGCTTTTGGCTGGGGAGTGGAAAGAACATATCTAATGAAAGAAGGCTTGGAAGTTGATGATTTACGCTTGCTATACAGCAATGATATTAAGTTTTTGAGGCAGTTTTAATGAATATACTTATACCACATTCTTGGCTAAAAGAATATTTAAAAACAAATGTTAAACCACATAAAATCGGTGAACTTGTTTCACTTTGCGGTCCTTCGGTAGAAATGATTGAAAAAGTCGGAGACGACTTTGTTTATGATATTGAAATTACTACCAACCGGGCGGATGCAATGTCAATTATGGGTGTTGCCAGAGAAGCAAATACAATTTTAAACAGATTTAATAAAGATTCACTCCTAACTCAAGACCCCTATAAAGAATTACAACTCACAACCAATAAGTTAAAAGTAAAAAAAGAAATACCGGAGTTGAATGTGAAGATTAAAGATCAAAAACTTTGTTCCAGATTTACTGCAGTAGTATTGGAAAATGTTTTTGTCAAAGAATCCCCAAAGCAGATAAAAGATAAGTTGGAAAAAGTAGGTTATAGATCTTTAAACAACGTTATTGATATATCAAACTACTTAATGCATGAAATGGGACAACCAGTGCATGTTTTTGACTATGAAAAAATTGCAAAAAATAAAATGATTCTCAGAGAATCAAAAAAAGGCGAGAAAATTAAAACCCTGGACGGGAAAACACATAAGCTGATGGGCGGAGACATTGTTATTGAGGACGGTGCAGGCAAATTAATTGACCTTTGCGGAATCATGGGTGGAGAAAACAGCAGAGTAGATAAAAACACAAAAAAAATACTTTTATTTGTACAAAATTATGAACCAAAACATATTAGAAAAACTTCCATGGAACTTGCACACCGCACCCAAGCAGCTACTTTATTTGAAAAACAGGTAGACCCGGAATTGGTAATGCCTACTTTGTTAAAAGGAATTGAATTATTAAAAAAAGTTGCAAATGCTAAAGTCGCCAGCAATATTATTGATTTATATCCGGAACCATACAAAGAAAAAGAAATTAAGCTTAAACTTCAATTAATAAAAGAGTATCTGGGCGTCTCAATTCAAATATCTAAAGTAGAAAAGATACTCAATTCTTTAGGTTTAAACATTACTTCAAAAAATAAAAGTGAGATAACAGTTACTGTCCCTTCCTGGAGAAAAAACGATATTGACATCCCTGTGGATATTGTTGAAGAAATTGCAAGAATATATGGGTATTTTGACCTACCCAGTGAACTTCCTGAATTAAAAAAAGTCCCTAAAAAACCGGACTCAAGTTTTTATTGGGAAGATAAAGTCAAGCATAAACTTTGCAGTTGGGGATTAATAGAAACATATACCAATTCTTTACAGTCAGAAAAAGATATTTTAAAAACCAATCTTGAACCAAAATCACATTTAGAATTACTAAACCCTCTTTCCGAAGAATGGGTATATATGCGAACTAACTTAATTCCTTCTTTACTTTCAGTGTTGCAAAACAACAAACAACAAAAAAGAGAAATTAAACTTTTTGAGATCTCCAATGTTTATTTACCACGAAAAAATAAATTGCCGCGGGAAAGACAAATGTTAATAATTATTAGAAATCAATTTAGTGAAAAAGACTATCTACAGACAAAAGGTATTTGTGAAGCCTTATTGGACAATCTAAACATTAAATTCAGCTTTGAACCGTTAGATGTAGATGACAACATCTGGAGCACTAACAAAACAGCTCTAATCCTGAGCAACAAAGAAGTTCTTGGACACATAGGTATGCTAAAAAAGAATATTAGTAAAAATTATGACCTTAATTCTGTAACATGTGCTTATTTGGATTTTGTTAAAATAGCAAAGCTTGCCAACAACCTAAAAACATTTTCACCCCTGCCTAAATATCCACCGGTAATTGAGGATTTAACTTTTATTGTTCCACCCGAAACTTATGCAAAAGATATTATTGATAATATAAATAAAACCAGCAACCTTGTTAAAGATGTGAAATTAAAGACCACTTATAATAACAGTCAAACATATCAAATTACATTCCAGCATCCTTCTCAAAACCTCAGTGATAATATGATTACAGATGTAAGAAGAAAAATAGTTAAAAATGTTGAAAAAACAGGCGCTGAGTTAAAAGGACAAGTTTAATCTTCCGCTGCTTCAGGTGAAGGGCTCGGTTCAGCTGGTTCAGGAGAAGGCGAGGGATTCGGAGACGGTTCAGGTGTCGGCTCAGGTGAAGGTGAGGGATCCGGAGACCAGTCCCATTCTTTTTTAACACCAATTCTGACACTGGACTCGTCTTTATTTCCGTCCGAGTCATAAACTTTCACTTTTATTTCATATGTTCCTTCGGATAATACAAAATTAGTTTTGTAAGGCCTGCTTCTTAAGGTTTCTTTTTTGTCGTCGTTTACATAAATTTCAAGTCTATCAACGGATTTGTTACTGATTACTTCCGCTTCCACTTTAACTTCGTTGCTGTCAATTTTTTCCTTGTCGTCCGGGTCTTTAATTTTTACAATTAATTCTTGATCTGCATCACAATATTCAGTTGGGTAGTGATAACGCTGATCTCCTTGATTTTCTATCCAGCTATTTATTCCTTCCTGCCAACGGTTTTTTCCGTCTCCGCTTACCGAATCGTTTTCTTTTAAAACTATAAATTCCTTTTCATCATATTCACCTTTTTCAATTAATGTTTTTGGTGCTAATTTATTATTATCACTTTTACAAATCTTCATCTTCTTGTGAATTGGATCTTCTCCTTGGGGTATAGTGCCTTTAACAAAATATTCATTTCTTGACGGAAAATCGTCGTGTGCAGGATATCCGGAAATAACATCAACTTCCTGATTAATTACATTATCAGGGACCTCAAACTCCCTAACCGGATTTTCCCGGAAAATGGCAAGCATAATCTGTCTCCAAATTGGAGATGCCCCGGAGATTCCTGAAGCAACTCTTTTCATGGTAGAATTGTCATTATTTCCAACCCATACTGCGGTTATAAACTTAGGCGTCCAGCCGATTGCCCAGTTATCACGCATATCATCGGTTGTTCCGGTCTTAACCGCCACTGTTCTTCCGGGCATATTTAAAAGACTGTTTTGTCCAAAAGTCAATAATCGCGCATTGTTGTCGGATAAAATATCGGTAATTAAATATGCTTCGCCGGGTGACAAAACCTGCTCGCCTTTAATTGGTTTAAATTCCTCCAATACATTCCCTTGCCTGTCTTCAACTTTTAAAATCGACACCGGGCTTACTTTTTTACCACTATTTGCAAAAGTAGAGTAGGCTGAAGCCATATCTATTAGCCTAACCTCTCCGCCTCCCAAAGTAAATGAAAGTCCCAATCTTCTCATAGTTGCATCTGTCGGTTTTAAATAATCAAATCCCATTTCATAAGCAGTTTGCAAAACATTTTCCAAACCTGTCATTGCCAGCATCTTAACTGCCGGAATATTTAAAGAACTACCTAGTGCTTGCCTGACTTGTACAGGACCATGGAATTTGCCATCATAGTTTTTGGGAACATAATCTTTTCCACCCGTACCGCCGGAAAAGCGTGTTTCCGCATCCACAATCATAGTTGCGGGATTGTATCCTTTTTTAAATGCGGTTACATAGGTAATCGGCTTAATTGAGGATCCCGGCTGACGCTTGGAAAGAGTAACATTAACTTGTCCGTCATAATCTTCCGCAAAAAAATCTTTTGAACCCACCATACTTAATATTTCACCGGTCGTAGGATCCATTACCATTGCTGCTCCATTGGTAATATGGAGTGGTTCTTCAACTTTTTCAATCTCTGTTTTTACAATTTCCTGAGCCTCTTCCTGAAGCTTCCAATCCAGGGAAGTAGTTATTTTTAATCCTCCCTGTTCAATCAACCTTCTGCCGTATTTTTCTTCCAATTGTCTTTTAACATACATTACAAAATGCGGGGCTTTCATTTCCTGGCTTGGAGTGGCAAAATCAACTTCATCAAGCTTTTCCAAAGCTTCCTCTTCCTTTTCCTTTGAAACGTATCCGTCCTCACGCATTCTTCTTAAAACATGTTGAGTTCTTCCTTTCCATGCATCCGGATGATCACTGTAAGGCGAATAAAACGATGGTCTTTGCGGCAATCCTGCGAGTATAGCTGATTCAACTAAATCCAGATCAGCAACATGTTTGCCAAAATACATTTCCGCAGCTGCCTCAACACCCCAAGCAGTTCCTCCATATGGAGCTTCATTAAGATACATCTGCAAAATCTCGTCTTTTGTATATTTATTCTCAATTTGAACCGCCAAAACAAATTCTTTTACTTTTCTGCCAATTGTTCTTTTTGGAGAAAGCAAAACATTTTTCACAAGCTGTTGGGTTAAGGTGGATCCACCTTCCAAGCGGCGGTAGACTACAATTCTGTAAAGAGCACGTACCCAACCCAAAAGGTCAAATCCGCTGTGTTCATAAAAATTTTTGTCCTCAATTGCAATTGTTGCATGCCTTAAATCTTCAGGAACCTCATCAATTTCCACAGGAACACGTCTTTGATCTGCAAAAACATCATAAAGCAGTTCGCCGTCACGGTCAAAAATTTTGGTTGCAAAACCCTCATGCCTGACAATTTTGTTTGGCTTGGGAAGATCCTTTGCATACCAGGCAAAAAGGATGAAAGTTGCAAAAAACAGGGTAAAAGCTCCCAAAAAGGCTAAAATAGCAAGGGTTTTAATAACTTTTGCCCTGTTCCATTTGCCTTTTTTAAAGGAGATCCCTGATTTTATCTTACTGATGCGTCGTTTCCATGTACGTTTCCAACTCATATCCTGTTTAGTTTAGCAAAATCCATGTTTTTATACAACCCTTTAAACATTCATAATTATCTGGTTTTACTTCTGTTTTAAATAACTGGATTTGACAAGCAAATCCTTTTTGTTTAAACTACTAAATTACAATTGACAAATGCATAGAAAGAGGAGAACTAAATAGAATTTAGTGACACCAGAGAGCGGACGGTTGCTGAAAGATCCGCCGTATAAATTCTAGGAAATACCCTCCGGAGCAGCAAGGCCGAATCAAAAAGTAAGCCTTGACGGTTGCAACCGTGATATTGCTAACATGTGTCACACTAGAAACAGAGCATGTCAAAAAAAGACTTTGTTAAGCTGTTTAACTCTGGTGACACCAGAGTTTTTTTGTGGCTTTTAACAAAGTGAAGTAGGGTGGTACCGCGCATTCTTCGCCCCTTTATTAGTAAATTAAGGGGGCAATATGGAAACTTTAAACCATTGTAAACCAGAGTTTCTGGATACTCTTAGCAGAAAAAGGGAAGAAATCCCTTTAGATAATAAAATTATCATGCCCGGGGATATTCCGCATGATCAAGCAGCAGAAGCAATAACACAGATACTTTCTGCAGTTTACGGTAGGCACAACCTTCTTCCTTCAATAGAGGAAACAGAAGACTCTATCCGTAGTCAAAAAGTTATACCCTGGTTTTTACAAAATAATTTGGGTGAATTTACTGCTTGTACAGCTCTTGTTCAACATAAAGATAATGTTGAAATCGGCAGAGCCGCAAATCATCCGGAAAACGGTAAAAAGGCAAGCATATTAATGATGGAAGCTGCAAAAAGTCACATGGGCAGGACAAAACCTTTAACAGCTGAAATACGCTTGTCAGCAGATTTTGAAGATATTGAAGGAGGTCAAGGGTCTCAAGCAACTGCTATAAAAAATATTGGCATGACACCGCATGCTATTTTACCTGCATTTCATCATCCCGGGCCAAAAGGACCGGACAGACACGAATTTTTCTGTTTCTCGATCCTGAAAAAATTTGCCTGTCCTCAAAAAATTACCCTACCCGTTCAACTGAACGACTATGAAGCATTGATAAAAATTACCCAATCTCTATTTCCTTTTACAGAAATTTCATTTGAGGAACCAAATGAAAAAGCAGGACAAACAACTTTCTCCGTAAGCAATCAAGGACCATTTTCAGTGTTACTTCCGGATAAAAAAGGAAAAAGACTTTCTCAAGCACTATCTGAAGCCAAACATAAATTTTTACTGGCACCGCTTCAATTGACAAAAAGTAATTTTTCTTCAATCCAAAGACTTATGGAAAGCGGTTTTATTGCCTGCGGTTTTGATTGGAGAAAACCATTAACCCTTTTAATGGGAAAGCTTAAAAAAGATACTCTGTTGGCTCCTGTGGAACTGGCAACCGATTGCTTTTCTCCGCAAATGGAACAAGCAATTATGAAAATAGAAAATTTGTTTAGAAAGGAAATATGAACAAGAAGATAAAAAAACTTTGTTTGGAACTGATTGAACAGAATACAGTTACAGGCAACAAAAAAGAAACTGAAAAAGCATTAATAAAGATAAAAGAAGTATTAAGAAAAGATCTTAAAAACATTAATATTAAGATTTGTGAAATAAATGGATTTTTGTCTTTAATTGCCAAGACAAAGAAAAAACCCAAACTTGTTTTGTGCGGCCATATTGACGTTGTTCCGGGAAGTAAAAAAATGTTTAAGCCTAAAATAAAAAAAGCCTGGATTCTGGGACGCGGAGCAATTGACATGAAAGGCCCTTTAGCCGCTTTAATAATTACATTTATTAAGGTTCTAAAACAAAAGCCAGATCTGCCCCTTGCCCTGATGATTAATTCGGATGAGGAAATCGGAGGATTTAACGGTGCTGCAAAATTGGCTGTGAAGTTCAAAGATTGTAAAGTAGTTGTCATTCCCGACTCACAGATTAATTTTGACATCGTAAAACTGCAAAAAGCGCCTTTGCATTTCTGCATCACAAAAAAAGGCGTTTCCGCTCACGCATCACAGCCGTGGAGGGGAAAAAACCCCCTGGAAGAAATAATCCCCGTGATAAATAGAATTCTTCAAAAAAGAAACAACAACAAAAACAGCAATACTTTGTGCTTAACAAAACTTGAAGCCGGCAAAGCTTTTAATCAGATTCCGGAGGAAAGTAAAGCTTTTTTTGACGTTAGACTTATAGAAAAAGCAGAAAATAGTCTTTTGATCAAAAAAATTAAGAAAATATGTGCTCAAAATGACTGTCAACTGGAATTTATTGATAAAGGTTTATTGTTTCAGGTTTCCAGAAAAAGTGAATTTATTAATATCTGGAAAAATGAAGCGGAAAAAGAGTTAAAAAGAAAAATTAAACTTGTAAATGAATGTGGTGCTTCAGACGCTAGATTTTTCTCACAATTAAAAATTCCCGTAATAATAACTTCGCCTAAAGGCACGGGAGCACACAGTGAAAAAGAGAAAATCCATTTACCCAGCTTGTTTACATTTGCCAAAATCTTAAAAAATTTCATATTATTAGACAAAACAGCTAGTTTATTCTAAAATTAAGAAAGGAAACACAAATGGATAAAATAAAAGAACTGTTAACCAGAAGAATTGCAAAAATATATCCTTCAGAAAAAGAGCTGGAAGAAAAACTGCGCAAAAAGAAAAAAATCCGTATTTACCAGGGTTTTGACCCTTCAAAACCCAATTTACATATTGGTCATTTGGTAGGATTACTGACATTAAAACAATTCCAGGAAATGGGACATGAAGTAATATTTTTAATCGGTGATTTTACCGGCATGATCGGTGACCCCAGCGGTAAAACAACAGCCAGAAAAACTTTGACAAAGAAACAAGTTTTGGAAAACGCCAAAACTTATGAAGAACAAGCCGGGTTAATCCTGGACTTTACAGGCGACAATCCAATACAGCTAAAGTTTAATTCTGAATGGAATGAAAAGCTTGATTTTGCCGATGTTTTGGGACTTGCAAAACAGCTAACCGTACAACAGTTGATTGAAAGAGACATGTTCCAGGAAAGATTAAAAAATAACCGAGAAATATATTTAAACGAGTTTCTATATCCGCTGGTACAAGGATATGATTCCGTAGCAATGGAAGTGGATGCAGAAATCGGCGGTACGGACCAGATGTTTAATATGATGATCGGCAGAAAACTGGAAAAACAAATCCTGGACAAGGAAAAGTTTGTTATAACCACAAAGCTTCTTGTCGGATCCGACGGAACCAAGATTAGCAAAACAGGAGGAAATGCAATAAATATTACTAACCCAGCAGACGAGCTTTACGGGCAAATCATGAGTCTTCCTGACGAATTGGTTGTACCATGCTTTAAATTAATTACCACTATTTCTTTAGACAGGGTAGAGAAATATCGATCATTGGTTAACAAAGACCCAATGCAAGCAAAAAAGGATTTGGCATTTGAAATAGTAAAAATGCTGCATTCCGAGGATAAAGCAAAAAAAGCCAAAAAAGAATTTGAAAAAGTTTTTCAAGGCAATAATCTACCGAGTCAAATGGAAACTTTTCCAATTGCGGATTTATCAGCAAATCCGCTGAAATTAAGAGACCTTTTAGTAGAAGTCGGTTTTACTGACAGTAAATCCCAAGCTAAAAGGTGGATAAGAAACAATGCCGTGGAAATAAACCAAGAAAAGGTGAAAAAAAGAGGTAAAACTGAAGTTAAAAAAGGTGATATAATAAATGTAGGTAAAAATCGTTGGATAAAATTAACGGAGTAAAATGAAAAGGAAAAAAAAGATCAAACTGATAAAGATCGTTTTAATATCCCTGGTAGCATTTTCAATGCTTGCCAGCTCTCTTTTACCCATTCTTTCCTTTTTTCAGTAAAATTGAGTAAATGAGTAGCTTAACCTTAAATACACCTACAACCGATCTTTTTATGATTGGGGATACATATGCTAAACGTTTAACGCGTTTAAACATTCAAAAAGCTCGGGACCTTCTTTACCATTTTCCCCACCGCTGGGAAGACAGGAGCCAAATTACTCCAATCGAAGCAGTCCGTCCCGGAGATAAAGTTACACTTCAGGGAGAAATCATGTATTGTAAAAACGTACGTACTTCAAGAGGTAAAAAAATCCAACGCGCGCTTTTGCAGGATGATAGCGGACAAATAAAAATAACCTGGTTTAACCAGCCCTATCTGGAAAAAACACTTAAACCCGGTATCAAAGTATCGGTATCCGGAAAAGTCGATACCTTCAGAAACCAAATAGTGATGACCTCTCCCACTTATGAAATATTAAAAAACCAATCCCGGAAAAAAACCTTGCATACCGGACGTTTAGTGCCGATTTATCCGGAAACTTATGGAGTTTCTTCCAAATGGCTGCGGTCTAGAATCCATCCGTTGGTAAAAAAACTCCTTCCATATATTAATGATTGGATGCCGGATAAAATCATTGATAAATATAACTTGATTTCATTGCAGGACGCTTTAAAAATGATTCATTTCCCGCAGAGTAGGGAAGAAGTAGAAATTGCCCAAAAAAGACTTGGATTTGACGAACTATTTTTAATGCAGACTAATGCTTTACTGCGCAAAAAGCAATGGAAAAAAAGCAAAGTCAGCCATGCTTTTTCTGTAGACCAAGAAAAAGTGCTTGAATTTGTTGATTCTTTACCTTTTACACTTACAAATGCACAAAAAAGGGTAACTAAAGATATTTTAAGTGACCTAAATAAGAACCAGCCGATGAACAGACTTCTTGAAGGCGACGTAGGATCAGGTAAAACCGTGGTCGCATCAATTGCAGCTTACACTGCATATTTAAATAATTTTCAAACCGCGATTATGGCACCAACCGAAATTTTAGCAGAACAGCATTTTAAAACTTTAAAAACACTTTTATCCGGTTTTGACGTTAAGATTGGTTTGATTACCAGTAATAGAACACAAACAAATTTAAACTCTGAGGCATCATTAGAAGAGATCTTAGCAAAGAGTGACATTTTAGTAGGCACACACTCATTAATCTATGAAAAAATAGATTTTGACCGCTTAGGTCTAGCCGTAATAGACGAACAACACCGCTTTGGAGTACAGCAAAGAGGTAAATTAATACAAAAGGGCAGAGCACCGCATACATTAACAATGACTGCAACCCCGATTCCCAGAACAATTGCTTTGACTATGTACGGCGATCTTGATTTGTCAGTATTGGACGAAATGCCCAAAGGAAGAAAGGAAGTTAAAACGTGGCTGGTTCCGCAAAGAAAAAGAGGAGCAGCTTATGAATGGGTTAAAAAACAAATTAAAAAGGAAAATTCGCAGGTTTTTGTTATCTGTCCTTTAATTGAAGAATCGGACAAGGAAGGAATGGAGGACATTAAGGCTGCAAAAGCTGAGTACCAGAAACTTTCACAAAGTATTTATCCGAACTTAAATATTGGTCTAATCCACGGAAAAATAAAAGCGGATGAAAAGGACAAAAGGTTGAATAAGTTTAAAAAGGGCGATCTTGATATTTTAGTTGCTACACAAGTAGTGGAAGTGGGGATTGATATTCCCAATGCTACTATTATGATAATTGAGGACGCGCAAAGATTTGGTTTAGCTCAATTACACCAGTTAAGAGGAAGAGTCGGCAGATCACATAAACAGTCTTACTGCTTGTTGTTTGCCGAAACCAATACAGAAAAATCAGAAAAAAGACTCAAAGCTATGGAAAATTACAATTCCGGGTTTAAGCTGGCAGAGATTGACCTTGAACTAAGGGGACCCGGGGAAATATACGGTACAAAACAATCAGGATGGCCTGAACTTAAAATAGCCAGTTTTTCTGACCAAAAATTAATTGAGACAACAAGAAAAGCAGCAAAATCAATTATTCCGGAATTAAAAGAATATCCCCTCTTGAAAGAAAAGATAGAAAATTATAAAATAAGGTTCATTGAAGCAAACTAGTAGTTAATAAATTGGAAAATAAAAATGGGTGCAGTACCAAAAGTAAGAATATCAACCAGAAGAAAAGGGAAAAGAAGACAAGATGAAAGTAAAAACCTTTTTGTCCCTAACCTTATCAAATGCCGTCATTGTGAATCTTACAAAAAACCTCATACGGTTTGTAAAAATTGTAAAAAATATTGATGAAAACCGCTCATGATCCCCGGCATAAAAAAAGGGCAAAAATAATAAAAAAGCTTTATGAATACACTTTTCATGAATCTGAAGATAGTTCTGTAATCCAACCGATTTTGGAAAAAAAACAAGAACTCGATAAAATTATCCGTAAGTATGCTCCTGAATGGCCGATTGAAAAATTAAACAAAGTTGATTTAGCAATCCTCAGACTGGCAGTTTACGAATTAATCAGCAAACAAGCACCACCAAAAGTAGTTATTGATGAAGCTGTAGAACTGGCAAAAGAATACGGAAGTGAAAATTCCCCCAAATTTGTGAACGGAGTCTTAGGAAGCTTTTGGGAGAAAAAAGATGAAGATTAATCTACCTTACAAATTCAATAATAAAGACCTCTTATCCAGAGCCTTAACACACCGCTCGTATTTAAATGAACATCAGGAAGAAAATCTTAAATCAAACGAAAGATTAGAATATTTAGGAGATGCTGTATTGGAGCTGGTTGTCTCAGAATTTTTGTACACTAAATATATTCATTCGGAAGAAGGCAAACTAACTTCTTTAAGAGCCCGATTAGTACAAACAAAAACACTAAATTTAGCAGCACAAAAATTAAATCTGGGTGATTATTTAAAATTATCTAAAGGTGAAGAGCGTTCCGGAGGTAAAACCAATCCGTCAATACTTGCAGATACATTCGAAGCTGTAATCGGAGCAATCTATCAAGACAGCGGTTATAAATCCGCCAAAGAATTTACCATGAAATACTTGCTGGAACCTGCAGAAAAACTTTTTTCCGACAAACTACCCAAAAATTATAAAAGCAAGCTTCAGGAAACAATTCAAGCTGAAGGTAAACCTTCCCCTGAATATCAAGTTATCTCCACTTCCGGACCTGATCATAGAAAAAACTTTCAAGTTGCGGTTTTCTCCAACAACAAACAATTAGCTAAGGGAAAAGGAAAGTCAAAACAACAAGCAGAACAGAATGCAGCAAAAAACGCTTTAAAGGCTTACTCTTGAAAATTAATTGAAAACTGATAAAATCTATATATGCTAAAAATAAGACTATCAAAAACCGGTAAAAGAAATCAGCCCTCTTTTAGGATCGTAGTGCAAGAAGCACAATCCAAAAGGGACGGCAAATATTTGGACCGACTCGGATACTATAATCCACGCCAAGAACCGGCAGAATTTAAACTTGATAAAAAGAAATACAAAGAATGGATTAAAAAAGGTGCAAAACCCACTCCAACTGTTAAATCTTTGGCCGAAAAAAGCTAATGGAAGAACTAATTAAATATATTGTAAACTCTATTGTAGAGTATCCCAAAGACGTAGAAATAACAAAAAAAAGCGAATCCAGTGACAAAATCGAATATTTATTGTCTGTTAATTCAGAAGATATGGGTAGAGTCATAGGTAAAAATGGCAAAGTAATCAAAGCTATTCGAGAGATTGTCAGAGTAAAAGGTGTTCAATCAGATAAAAAAGTCTTTCTTTATTTAGAAGAATAAATCTTATTTAGTTAAGCTTAAACGGATTTGACTTTCCACCGCTTGTTTCTATGACTACTGTTTCGTCGGCAGTAAAATCTTCAAAATTTTCCAGTTCAGCAAGCACATCTTGTTCTTTTTTATTCAGAACTGGCAAAGGATCACTAATCTTGCCCAATGTCTCAGGTAGGGGAAGGTAGAATACTTTTAAGTTTAGTGCCGTTGTTGTTTCTTGTTTGTTTTCAACATTTAAACCAAATCCTTCAAGCCTGGATAAAGGTGTTTGCAGTTCTAGTTTGTCCAGAAAATCTGTAATATCTTCTAAGTTTCCAGTAATATTAAAATTTACTGCTAATTGTTCACCTTCTTTATTTACTTTTTTCTTTTCCTCTTTTGTTTCTTCCTGCTTTATTTCTCCAGGACTAAAAGAAATTTCTCCTAAAATTACGTCTTGTTGATTGGCCAGATTAAACAATGAGTTTAATACTGTAATAACCGGTTTTTGCGATGGTAAAATTGTTTCTACCTTTTTAACATTTTCATCTAATTGTTCTTCATTAAGATTTTCAAGTACTTCAAGTTTCTTCTTTAATTTAGAAAGTTTGACTTTTTCGTCTTTTAGCTTATCATTTAGATCAATTGTTTTGGCAATAAATGGTTTTAGTATGAAAACCCCCCCCAGGAATATAAAAACAGCTGTAACTAAAGGTATTAGTTTTTCTCTGTCCTCAGGTGACATTTCAGTCTTCATTATTTCTTTCCAATTGATTAACTTTCAGCTTTATACCCATTGAGTAATTGTTTTCTTTGTTAAAAGTGAAATTTTCAATTTTTGCTTCTTCTATTGTTAAAGGATATTTCTCTAATTTAAGATTAAAGAAAAATTGTTTAATCGCTTCAAAATCTTGCGAACTAATACTAAATTCCAAAACATTTCCTTCGGTTATGCGAAAATTACTGACAGATACGTTTTCAGGTACAATTTCAAATACTGTACCTATTAATAATTTGTGTTCTTTTTTTGAGTCTAATAAAGGTGCAATTGTTTCTAGCTTATTAGCCAGTAAAATCTGCTTAGTTTCCTTAGTTTGCATATCACTTATTTCATCTGTAATTGAACTGATTTGTGCATCTACTGCATTAATATTATTCTTTTTTAGATAATACATTCCAAATGTGGCACCGGTTACAATTAAATACAAAATAATCATAGCAAAAGAAAAAGTTTTAATAAGTCTGCTACGACGTTTTTTATTTCGAATCTCTTCAGATTTACCTTTTAGAAAATCTATTTCATTATTTTTCATTTTATTGCTTTAGTGCTAATCCAACAGCAACAGAAAATCCTTCACGAGTACTTAGTTGTTCCAAAACTGAATTCTCAGTAAAATTCGCAAAAGGATCAAGAACTGTCATTTCAAGGTCAAGCTCCCCGGTCAAGTAATTTGGAAGCCCCCTCATCCTAGCACCTCCTCCTGATAAAACTCCAAGAGTAACTTTTTCAACACCACTTTGTTTTTGAAAATATATTAAGCTTCTTTTTATTCCTTTTGTAACTACATCAAATACAGGCATAAGTGCTTGAAAGATTTTACCTTCCAGTTGAGTTTTATCCAAACCATAAGTCTCCTTATATTGCTGTGCTTGAGAAAAGCTCATCCGTAAATTTTGCGCAATAGCCCGTGTAAAAGCTTCTCCACCGGTTTTAACAGTACGTAAAAAGTGTATTTTTCCGTGACTGATTATTGAAATATCCGTTGATTTGTAACCCAAATCAATCATTAATATACTTTTATCCGGATAATAATTATCTATTATTCTTGAAAGTGCTAACATCTCTGTTTCCATCATAATTGGAGCTAAGCCTGCTTTTTCTACTAATTTGATTGTTGTATTTACTGCAGTTTTTTTAGCAGCAACAAGCAAAACTTTCATTTTTTTATTTTCTGATCCTTTGGGAGGAGTATGTATTATTGAATAATCCAAATGAACCTTGTCCATAGGAATTGGTATGTATTGTTCAGCTTCAAACTTAATTGCAGTTGATAGTTCACGAGGGGAGAGGGGAGGAATCTCAATTACTTGTGAAAATGCTGAAGTTTCAGACAAGGAAACAGCAACTTTATTACTATTTACTTCAGTTTCATTAACGATTTTTTTTATTGCCTCAACAATTTTCTCAATTTCTTCTTCTTCAGTGGAATAAATATTTCCGGGGTTAGCAATTTTACCCCAAGTTTCCAAAACTAATTCGTTGGATTTTTTTTGGACTTCTACTAATTTAATGGATTTCGCACCGATATCTAATCCTACGTGGGCAGGCATCTGTCTCCTTAACTCTTGGTAATATTACCTTTTGAAAACAATACATAATCAAATAGAGGTAACATAACCGGAAGCGTTTTTTTAACAACTACTCGGCTTGCTTTTTCTTGTGGAGTAACTGCAGTTGAAGTTAAATTAAATGCTTGTTTAGGAAGGTTAGCATTGCTTACACGAACTGTTGTTTCATCAACTAATGCTTTGATTCTTATAAATTCGTCATTTGTAGTAAGACCAATTGTGTTTCCTCTTAGAAATTCGTCGGCACCGCCCGCAGAAACTTCTGTAAATCCTTCTTGTCCCGCACGCGCATTATTAGGAGACCATCCAGTTCTTGTTACATCTCCATTACTATGGAAAATTGATATTGCTAAAGTTGCCAAATCATCTTGTTCATTATCTTTAGTTCCATCCACCCAGTTAACAGTCAAATCTTCCGGACCTGCTACAGCATTCCAGAAGACTGTCATTGTTTCCCCTTTATCCAAAGTTTGGGTAAAATCATCGGAAATTTCTGCTACTTCAACATTTACGTCAGTATCATCAATTGTATATGCATTAGATTGAATATTAGTTTCTTTTAGAATTTCTTCTATTCCTGCTTCTGCTGCGGAAAAAGCACGTATTGCTTCTTTTTCATCCTCGGAAATTGAGATATCAGTAACTGTTTGGGAGATAACTGCCAAGCCTACGGTAAGTACTACTACCATTACCAATAAAGCAATCATTGCTATTTGCCCTGATTTATTTTCCTTCAAGTTCATTATTACTATAATAAATAAAAGTTTGTATAAAAGTCAATTCTTTTTTTAATATGTTCTTAATGACATTGTTGCTCCAAACTCTTGTTCCGCTCCTTCAAGTATTCCAGTTTTATTATTTTCAAGAGTAAAAGAAACTTCTACAACAGGCGGACTCTCCGAAGTATAACAAGTAAAACAGTCATCACTGTCTAACTGCAAATCACTGGGGATCAGTGTGTCACCGTCATAATATAGAATATTCCCACTACATGTAAAAACTGTTTCTTCACCTTCAGTATTTAAAATCCTTACTTCGCTTGAATTACACGTCTCCAATTCCTTAGCATTACGTATTTTCTTTTTTAAAATCAATAGTGCGTAATCACCGCTGTCTTTAATGTAAGATTGGGAATTCACTCTTCTTTGACCTCTAACATTGGCAAAAAACACTCCCACAATTAATGTGATTATAACTCCCAAAACTGCTACGGAAATAAGCAACTCTATCAATGAAAAAGCCTTTTTATTCATGTTTCTCCCATTTGCTGATTATTGTTTGGGAATCAACAATGTGTTTATTATTTTCTCCCCATGCTACACGGACCGTTATTATTTTCTTTTCATCAACTACAGATTCTATTTCAATCTGCTGATTAAATCCAGTTGAAGCTATTGGCTCCCAAACACTGCAATTATCACACGAGCCAGCACACATTTCTGATCCTGTAGAAGAGCTTGTTATATTATCCCTGCAGCTTATTCCAGAAGTGGCCCAGTCAAATCCTTGTTGATCTCTATAGATCCTAGCAGCTTCAAGTTTCTTTTGTACAATTTTATTAGCTTGAGACGAGCGTTTGGCATGGTCTATATTTCTTAAACTGAGTACAACTGCACTTGTTAATGCAACTAAAGTTACAACCGTAGCCCCAATAACAAAAACTATTTCCAACATTGTTTGACCTTTTTTATATGATTTATTCAACATTTCCGTTTTCATCAATTTGCACCTCAACTGAATAGCCTCGGGAGTTTATAAAAACTGCTGTTTGCCCGCTTCCAAGAGCTGTATCTCCCAAAGGCAAAAATTGGATTTGTCCAAAATCGGTTACACTAACATCATTTTCCAAATTATACGTCCTGGAAGCAAAACTACTTGCCCCGCATTCACCGTGAGTAGTATACTGTTGTGCATTTACATGACTAACAAACCAACCCGACAAGCGCTCGTCACCATCATCTGTTGTACAATCACTGTCTGCTCCACCACAAACAGAACAATCTTTTTGCCCGTTTACAGCTTTACTTTGCATAGAACGCAACACTTTTGTAAAGTTATCCGCTGCAACTTCAACTTTTTTTCTTTCATTAAAAGAATTGTAAGAGGCAACACCTATTGAAGTTAAAACACCAATAATTAAAACTACAATTAAAACTTCAATTAAAGTAAATCCCGTTTTTTTATGCTTAAGGATTTTGTTTAACATAGCTTGACCCGACTTCCAGAGGAATTCCGATTTCATAACCATAACAATAAGTTGAAGTATTATCGCATCCTGTAGGAGAAGCTTCATAACAATTTTCATAACTGTTTGATCCAGTCGTACAATCACCAGTTTCCGGAGTTTCAGGCATATCATTTATGTATGGATCAGTTCCTGGACTTATTCCACTAACAAGTGATCCCGTAGTAGGGTAGTATCCATTATCAGACCTATACATTTCCAGAGCAGAGCGGATTTGTTCTACATCTGATTTTCTTTTACCGTCGCGTGCTTTTTTATTTATTCCTGAAAAAGACACTATACCAATAGCTGCTAAAACTCCTATTAAAACAGTAACCACCAAAATTTCTATAAAAGTAAATCCTTTTTTTTCCATTTTTTCTCCTTATTGTAAGTTTGTGATTCTGAAATCATCAGAGTCATAATTTCCATCGCATCCCGCTGATGAACCTTCTAAGTCTGCCCAAATAGTATAACTGTCTGCTGAAAGAGTATAATGATAAGAACAGCTTCCTCCTTTTGGATCTTCTGGGAAAGATTCAATTATAGTTTCTCCTCCACACGTTAATGAATTCCCCACAGCAGGTACAGAAGTAGGGTATGAAGTGTCAAGAGCATAACATTCTTCCATAGCATTTTGGATTGATCTAAGATCACCTTTTCTTTTTGCATCCCTTCCTTTTTTTTGCGCAGTAGAGTAGGCTACTGTACCAACTGCTATTAATATTCCAATAATTGAAATTACCACCAGTAGTTCAAGCAGGGTAAATCCCTTTTTAATTTTTTTCATTTTTCCTCCTTAATTTGCAGAAACTTTAAAACAATCACCACTACTACATGCAAACATATAACCATGGCATCCAACAGCATCCGGATCCGCCTGGTTTTCTAAACATGCCCAAAGTGAAAAACTGTCACCATTGTTACCCACTTCATAATAATATCTTATATGTCCCTCTAATGGGTCTTCAGGAAGCTCCTGCATATATGTGGTTCCACCGCATTCAAAAGCATCTCCCCAATCCAAAGCATCTCCTGTACCAGCAGTGCCTGATGTTAGACACGTAATTTTTTGTTCATCTTCTTCACTACCTCCACTGTCACGATTAGGAACATTTAAGGGATATGACTGGTTATCATTGTAAAAAAGTCTGAGTGCAGTTCTTAATTCATTTAAATCCCTTTTTCTTTGTGCATCCCTGGCACGGGCACGAATTCCCTGAAAATTAGCAAGAAGCATTGTTGCCAAAATTCCGATTATTGCAATTGCAACTAAAATTTCAATTAAAGTAAAACCCTTTTTGTTTATATTTATGGTGTACATAGTAACCCCACTGGTGTTTCATTTGGACTAGTAATAACATAGTTGCATTCCACTCCGGTCCCGCAAGAAGTCCCATCAAATCCGTCTGCACAACATTCATCAGCAGAATCAAAGCATTTGTCATCTGTATTTTCCAACCTTGCATAAATTCTAAAACCTTGTCTGTTTGTACCAATTACTTCATAATAGTATGTTTGATTTGAGGAAGGATCATCTGGAAGTTTGCTCATGTATGTTTCATTATCACACACAAATGTTGCTCCCCATCCAATTGCATTTGTTCCATCACAAGAAATTTGGTTGCTTACTTGATAAGGATATTGTCCATTATCACTGTAATAGATTTCCAGAGAATTAAGAACTTGCCTTAAAGCTGATTTTCTTTTGGCATCTCTGGCCTTAGGAGGTGTATTAAAAAAGTTTCCCAGCAATCCAACACTTAAAATTGCTAAAATCATCATGGCCACAATTATTTCTATAAGCGTAAAGCCTTTTTTTTTGCTTACCATCCTCCTTCTCCTTGTAGAAAAATTGTCCATAATTTGCTTCCCCATATAAATGCGATTAAAAATCCCAATATTAAAAAGGGACCAAAAGCTATCTTGCTTTTAAACTTTCTATCGCCAAGTAACATCAGTATGACACCTATAAAAGCACCTGTCAAGAATGCAAAAAATAAAGCAACAATAATCCGCGGATAGCCTAAAATAAGTCCCAAAATAAAGACCAGTTTTACGTCTCCAAAACCCATTCCTTTTCCCTTTGTAATTATAATTAAAAACAGGAAAAACAAACTTGAGAGTAGGGCAGAGGGAAAAACAGTCAAATCAATCATTCCAGTATATCTGTAATCAACCAGAATTTTTAACAACGTAATAAAAATACCGCCAAAAACTGCACCGTCGGGTATTATCTGGTAGCGTGCATCCGCAACAAAAATTGCAATAAAAAATCCTCCGAGTAATAGCCATAAAATCAGACTAACAAAACTGTAAAACCCTTCAAACTGGGAAAAAAATGCAAGATTGTTTTTAACCAAAAAATATATCCAGACAAATTGGATACCTGTCAGAAACTCCACCAAAGGGTATTGCCAACTGATTTTTTTGTTGCAATGCCTACACTTGCCTCGTAATAAAATATAGGAGAGTAGGGGAATATTGTCATACCAGGATATCTCCTTTTTACAATGATCACAGTACGACCTACCATAGGACCAGGCAGGTAGAAATCTTTTCCAACCTTTTTTTTCTTTTTCCTCCATCTGTTCCGCTTCACCTTCAGTTTCGCGATAAATAATCACGTTTAAAAAGCTGCCGACACATAATCCAAAGATAAAAATGATAATATATGCAAACATAATTTAAAATCAATTTATCATAAACCCCCTTACAATAAAAGAATAGATTGGATAAAATATAGTACTGTTTATAAATTCACCAATTGTAAAAAAATGAAAGATGTACTAATAGCATTACTCAGAAACCAAATTGGGGATTACGACGGTTCTCCAATGAGTACAGATTACCTTTGTAGGTTTTTACATACAAAAAATTTAGACTTTGACATTGTTTGCCCTAAAACAAATGCCGACAGAGAATATAATATTCTTTCTTATTTAAACTCCAAATGGAAAGACAGATATTTGATCTCCAATGTTTTTAAATACATAAATTTTGTAAAAAAACATGCAAAAAAATACAAGTTGTTACTACTCATTCTTCCTAATCCGTCTTTTGCTTATATTGCAGATTTAATAAATCATAAAAATATAATTGTAAGATTTGAAAGCAGTCTTCACGATTTAAAGATAGAAAATCGCGGATTTAACTTATCAACCTTATATTTTATTTTATCAAATACTGTAAATGGACGATATATCGCAAATCTGTCAAATTTTTCAGCCGACTATTATTCTGTCAGTTCTGAATTTCAAAAAAAAGAGTTAATCGGACTTTCTTGTCCCGAAAAAAAGATTGTCCTTTTACCCAATGTTTCTCAACCAATGACAAACCAACCACAGAAAAAAAAGGAAAATGTTATTTCTTATATAGGGCACTTTAACTACGTTAAGGGAACACATGTTTTAATAAAAAGCATTAATTACATAGTAAAAAAACACAAGAAAGAAAATATTAAATTCCAATTTGCTTCAGTTAAAAACTTCTATCAAAAAAGGGAATTATTAAAACAAATACAAAAATATAAACTTTCCGATTATATTATTTTCAATGATATTGTTGATATACCGAAATTTCTTTCAAACAGCAAAGCAATAGTATTACCTTACTTACACCCTTTTGGCACACAAATCTTTCCCAATATACTTATTGAAAGCATTCACTTAAAAATTCCTATTATTACAACTAAACTGCCCCATTTAAAAGAACTATTAACTGACAATGTGGATTCGCTAATGGTTCAACCAAACGATTATAAAGCTCTTGGTGATAAAATAATTGAAGTTAATAAAAATAAAAAATTAAGAAGACAATTAAGCATTAACCTAAACAAACTGTCAAATCGTATCTCCTCAAAAAAAATATTGAACAGTCATTATAAATTTTTAAAAAAATGCCTAAAAAATCATTGAAAATAAATTACTATGATCAAGAAACAGTTGTTAAAAAATATGATAATTTACGTTTTGGCGGACAATCCGGTAATTTTGTTAACAATATTGAACTTTCTTTTTTTATAAAAAATATAAACAAAAAGAAAAATATAAAATTACTAGATGCACCCTGTGGAACTGGGCGCCTCGGAAAAATAGGCAAAGCCGGAGTTGAAATATTAGGAGTTGATACTTCAACAAAAATGCTCAAACAAGCTGATAAAACTAAGAAATATAAAAAACTAGTTAAAGCTAACCTTGATAATCTTCCCTTTGACAAAAATGAATTTGACTATGTTATTCATCTAAGAATATTTCATCATTATCCATTAAAAAAAGTTAAAAAAATGCTGGAGGAATCAAAAAGAGCACTAAAGGAAAATGGATATATTTTATTTGAAACCCATAATCGAAGCCCCAAGAAACTTTTAGATTTAATAAAAAGAGACTGTGCACAAAAAATACACGTCTATTCCGACAAAGAAATAAAAATATTATTAAAAGAACTATCATTAAAAATTGACACCACTGAAAAGCATTTCTTTTTTTCGCCGCTATTATATCGTTTTCTGCCTTTGTTTTTTATAAAATTACTTTACAAAGCTGAGCAGTTTCTACCAAAGCAGCTACTAGTACGAACATACTGGAAAGTAGGTACTTAAATGTTCTTGAACAAAAAAATACGAAAAACACTATTGATTGTTTTGTTTCTTCTAATAGTTGATCTATTATTTTTTAACAAACTATTTTTCCCAGAATTAAGAACAATTGTAACACCCGATTTTAAGTCTTCTGATATTTATCACGGTTATTTGCCCTTAAAACATTTTTATTCGCAGAAAATAAAAAATTTTGAACTACCCTTGTGGTCAAAGAATTTAAATAACGGATTACCTATGCTTGCACAAGGACAAATCGGCACTTTTAACTTAATTAATTTTCTTACCTTTATAATATTTCCTTTTGGAATTGCAATAAATATTTTCTATCTTGTAAATACTTTTATCAACCTTCTTTTTTCATACCTGTTGGCAAAAGAATTTAAAGTCAAGGACTCGGCTGCTATTTTATTTAGCATTGTTTTCAGCTTTAATGGGTTCTTTATCAGTCATTTAACACATTTGGATATTTTTCATGCAGCAAGCCTATTAACGCTAGAATTATTCTTGGTAAAAAAAAGCCTCAAAAATCCGCGTTTTTGGCCGATTCTAAGCTTTGTAGTCAGCCAACAAATATTTACCGGTAGTCAACAAATAGTCTTAATTTCAGTTTTTTGCATCTTTATTTTCTTTTTATTCAACTGTTATCTTTCAAAGCAAAAAAAGAAACAATTAGTAATAAATTTTGTTTTTCTGATTGCTTCTTTACTTTTTGCATTAGTATTAGCTTCAGTACAACTTTTACCTTCGCGGAAATACTTAAATCTGAGCTTGAGAAAAAAGGGATTAAAATTTTCCGAAGTTACGCAATACAGCTATCATCCAAAAGATTTCCTACTTTTTCTTAACCCTTATATATTGGGAAGCCCAAAAACAGGAACTTACGTAACTAAAACGCCACATGTCCGTATATTTTGGGAGAATAACGCTTACCTGGGAATAACTCCATTGTTTATAATGGGCTTTTTCCTTCTGCAAAAACAAAGAAGCAAAGTTAAAAAAGGACTAACTTTGGGGATTTTCCTTTCATTTCTCTTAGTACTTGGAAAACATTCTCCACTATATTTCTTTTATGAATTCTGGCCTTTTAATTTATTTAGGGTTCCTTCACGTTTTTTGCTAGTTTCTGGTGTCTTTTTAGCGCTTTTTGCCATGTTCGGAATAGATTTCATAGATAAAAACTACAGACAAAAAAAAGTTGTTAAGATAACTATTTATTTATTGATCGTTTTGAGTTTTTTGGACTTGTATCGTTTCTTCAATAGTTATCATTTAATTGAACCCCATAAAAAATGGTTTGAAAAACCCGAATTAGTACGTTTTCTGCAAGAAAAAAAAGATAATCCAAAAGTTTTTTCTTTGGGATTTGAAAATGACTGGTTTGATCACTTTTCTTCCAAGGGATGGCAGAACCCGGAATTCTATTACCGTAAACGGGAAGACCCTATCAATTACGCAAATTTGTACTACAACATTAATCAAGCAAATGTTGAAAACGCACTACCATTGATTAGAAATCTTCTCTCACGCAGTTTCATTATAAATAATATTAATGTTAAAGAAGAAAGTCTAATATTAACCCCAAATGCAACAAAAGCTCTCCAACAAAACAGTGTAGAGTATTTTATTACTCCATTAAAAGTGGCGTCTAACCTAGAGATTGAAATGGTCTATCAAAGTGAAAGCGGAACAAATGTTTATCGAATTAATAAAAGCCTGCCAATGGTTAATTTGGTCAATGATTCCATAAACATCTCGACTTTTACCGATTATGTAAAATACGTCAATCAGAAAGATTTTTCTTTTGAAAATTCTGCTTTGACAGAAAGGGAAATCAATTTTGATTCACAAAATGAAGATCAGTCCAACAAAATTAATAATCTAATTGTTCAAGACGGTCTGATTTCTTTTGAAACAAAAACACAAAATAAAACATTAGCAGTAATCAAACAGTTTAATTATCCCGGATGGAAAGGGTTTATCGATAATGAAGAAGTTGAAATATTAAATACCAATATCAATAGCATGGGAGTTGTAATACCGCCTGGTAATCATAAAATTATGCTGAGATTTAAACCAGCTGTTTTCAGAAAAGGACTATTGATTAGCCTTTCTGGCCATTTCTTGTTAATTATTTATCTTCCAATGGTATTTGTTGTTCCTTCTCTTTATCAAAACAAGAATCTAAAAACTCTTCTGCCTTTTTCTCATCCTGATAACAATTGATATAAACCTGTCTAAGATAAGCATCAGGAAAGGGATTGTCCGAAAGTTCCTCTTTTGCTTTAAGAAAAGCCTCTTCTGCTTTTTTACAACGGTCAGTATTTAAATAAACTCTTCCAAAAAGTAAATTGATTTGAGAGTCTTTCACCCCATAGTAAACTGCTTTATTCAAATATTTTTCTGCTTCTATATATTTTTTGTTTTCAACTAAATATTCTGCCATCTCCATACTATTGCCCCAGTAATGTCTTAAAACATCAGATAAAAATAAATTCTTGTACTTTCCTAAACTGCCTTCCAATGGATCATTATATTGCTGCCAAAGATTATCGTTTATAGCAATAACTTCATCAACAGAAGGAAGATTATCTTCTGGATAGTATTTAAAGAGCAATCCGTTGGGAATTAATTTAAATCCTTCTACTTCATTGTCGGGAATAATAAAAACATTAGGATTCTCACGTATCAAATACTGCATATTTTCTTGCACGTCTTCTTTCTTGGCAAATTTTAAATCAGGAAAATCTTTGCTAAAATACTTTTGGTAATAAGGGGCGTTAAGAATAAAAGGATTAATGTATTTTATTTCATGCCTCCTATATTCCAAAGCATAATAAACATAAGAAGTATTAAACCAAGTAGTATCAGACATGAGTAAAACAACTGAACCTTCTGGAGCAGAATCCAAAATATCTTTGGAAAACTTTTCAGCGGTAAAATCATTTTTCAAGATAGATATTTTGCGATAGTTGCTGAGAAAAATTGACAAAGGAAGAAAAGAAAAAAGAATTACTTGAAAAAGTACTAAAATCACACTTTTTTTATTTAATCCACTTGTTAGCTTTATAACTTTCTTTAAAACAACATGCAAACCAAAAGCCATTAATATGATTAAAAAAAGATAGGGAGAAATTAAAAACCTTTCAAAAGTCGCTACATTAAAATTTGAATACAAAGGAAAACTGGAATAAAAAATAAAAAAGACATAAAAACCAAGTGTTAGCATTGAAAAACGCCAGAAAGTTTTTAGTTCTTTCGTTTTAATAGAAAAATAACCAATGATGCCAAGCAAAACAAAAAATAAACCACTGATACCAAAGTCAAAAAATACATATTGAAAGAAAACCAGAACTAGAACAATACGGTTCCATAATGTTTTAATAATAAATTGGTTTGCCTGAAATGTACCAAAACCTACCCTGAAAATTGTTTCTAGAAATCTTTTTAAACTTGACGGCCCACCCCAGTTGATTGGGGGATTAAAGCTTGCTGCAATCGGTAAATATGCATAAAACAAAAGCCCCGGAATCAAAAACAACAATTTTTTTAAACTAAATAATTTTTTAAAATGTTTCTTCCATATCCAAAAAAGTCCTGGAAATATAAAAACTATAATATGATGATGCGCAACTGCAAAACCTAAAAAAACTAAAAAAAGGTTAAAAAATCTTTCTTTTTTTGTTATTTGAAACTTAAAAGTAAAATAAATCAAAGACAAAGTAAAAAAGTTGTTCAGACTGAAAACTTCTACTATTTCCGAATAAAGCCAAACCGGATACAAAAAAACAAAAGATAAACTGCTGATTAAGGCAACTATTTTCCTAAAGTAAATCGCTAATAACTTGTATAAAAACATTCCTGTTAGTGCAGCCGGAATTGTAGAAAGCAAAGCAACCCTCCATGCTGGTGTTGAAAGAGGAACCAAACGATAAATTAAAGCAGCTAAAAAAGTAAATAATGGATATCCCGGCTGATGGGGAACACCCCAAACAGCAGCTGCAGATAAATAGTCTCCAGAATCACCTCCATAAACAGATTTAATCTGAAAATAGAGTAAAACAGTAAACAGAAAGAAAAAGAGTCCTATGGACCCTTTCTCTTCATAAAGCTTTTTTCTAAACTCTTTAATCATCAAATTAAACTTTAAGACTCAAAAATTCTTATCTAATGCACCAGTAGCAAGTAGCTACAGTTGGTCCACAGGGACTCTCCTCGGCTCCTGAAACAGTGAACTGAGTATTATTATCTCCTCTAAATGCTTTTGATTGTGGAGAGAAACAAACAGTTAAATCGTCACAAGCCACTCCACCACAATCTGTCGAAGTTACATACACACGGTCCAAACCAGATGCATCTAAAAACGCTTCTTTTAACTCTCCCATATCATAAATCATTGAAACGTAAGTATACATATCTCCATCTGATAAATCTTCCCCACTCTGTGCTGTTCCCTCCCAAGGAAATTCATTATTAATAGCATAATATCTCAGTGCTGCGTTATAAAACTCTTCTACCATGTTTCTTGTTGATGTATCTCTTCCTTTTTTCAACTGTTCAAAAGGGTCAATTGTTGCCAAAAGTCCTACAGCTAAAACTCCCAATAGCGCGATAACAATTAAAAGTTCGATTAAAGTAAAACCTTTTTTGTTCATTTTCACCTCCTTTTTGTATTAAAATGAGCTTGTCAATTGATAAATCGGTGTTATTATTGATATTACCAAAAATCCCACCCCGATACCTAATACTACCATCATAAGAGGTTCCATCGCGCTTGTCAATCCTTTTACAGCTGTCTCTGTTTCCATCTCAAAATGATAGGAAACTTTTTCTAAAACTTCACCTAGTTTTCCAGTTTCTTCACCAACTGAAACCATTTGTACAAATAGGGGAGGATAGATCAAATAGCTACTGAAAGTGGATGCTAAAGGTACACCTTTTTCCAGTCTCTCGGCAACTTCTTTTATTGATTTTTCAAATAAATAATTGTTGGAAGTTTCTGCAACAATTTCTAAAACATCAATAATAGGTACACCTGCTTCAACAAGCATTGACATTGTTTGGGAAAGCTGAGTTAATATTGATTTTTTAATAACGTTTCCAATAATTGGTATTTCCAAAAGCCATTTATCAATAAAAGCCCTCCCTTCTTCCGTTTTCTTCCATCGGTTGAAAAAGAAAATTAATCCTCCGACCATAAGAATAAAAAGATACCAAAACTTGCTCATAAAAGTTGATAAACCAATCAATATACGAGTAGGCAAGGGTAGACTAACCCCGAAGTCTTCATACATACTTGTCAGCTTGGGAACTACAAAAACCATCATAATAAAAGCAACAGCTATCATACCAATAATAACAATAGAAGGATAAATCAAAGCACCTTTGACCTTTCCTTTGAATTCCTCTTTTTTTTCCAAGTTGTCTGCCAAGCGTATCAGAACCTCATCCAATTTTCCGGATTTTTCTCCACTACGTACTAACGCAAGATAGGTCTTGGAAAAAATATCCTGATGATTTTTTAATGCTTCATGAAAAGAACTGCCCGCTTCAATCTCTTCAGTAACCTTCTCCAAAACTGCAGAAAGTTGAGGCTTAGCATCTCTTTTAAGAATGTTTAAGGCATCTGTTAATGTCAGACCCGTCCTGATCATCACACCTAATTGCCGTGTAAATACAGTTACATCTTTACTAGTAACTTTGTTTAGAAAATTTATATTTCCAAATAACGTAAACCCTTTTTTTTCTTTTAAAGAAACAACAATATAGTTTCTGTCACGTAAAATTTTAGCTGCGTGTTTTTCATTTGTAGTTTCAATAACCCCTTTAACTTCTTCTCCTTGTTGATTCCTGGCTCGGTAATTAAATTGTCGCATATTTTTACTTTTTTTCTAAAAATCTGTCTAAATGGTCCCTGTGTAATGCCCATTTTCTGGCAGTTTCATATGTTATTATTCCTTGATTTACCCAATTGGACAAACTTCTTTCCAAAGACATCATGCCAATTGCTTCCGATGTTTGAATAATATTATCAATAAGGTGCGTTTTCCCTTCCCTTATATTCGTTTTAACAGCTGATGTTCCCAAAATTATTTCTGTTGCTGGTACACGCCCTCCATTTGTTGCCGGAATCAATCTTTGGGAGATAATCCCTTGTATTGTACTGGACAATTGCAGTCTTACCTGTTCTTGCTTTTCTTCCGGAAAAACATCAACAATTCTGTCTAATGTTTGTGAAGCACTATTTGTATGTAAAGTTGCCAGAACAAGGTGGCCTGTTTCTGCAACAGTAAGTGCCGCCGCAATTGTTTCGTAATCCCTCATTTCACCAACTAAAACAACATCAGGATCTTCTCTAAGAACAGATCTTAAAGCAACTTCCCATGAATGGGTATCCTGATTCATTTCCCTTTGGGAAATTATGCTTTTCTTACCTTGGTAAACATATTCAATCGGATCTTCAATAGTAACAATGTGTTCTGATCTTTTTTGATTGATTTCTTCCACTATTGCTGCTAATGTTGTTGATTTACCGTGCCCTGTTGGTCCGGTTACAAGTATAAAGCCGCTTTTTAAAGAACTTAATTCCAGGCAAATATCAGGAAGATTAAGTTCCTTTATCGTCCTTATCCTATGCGGCAATAATCTTAAGGCTGCTGCCATCTCTCCTTTTTCAAAATATGCATTAATTCTGAAACGAGCCTTTTTTTCAAAGTCAAGAGAAAAATCAAGTTCCTTATTTGCCAGATACAAGTCTTTTTGTTGATTATTCAATAAACCCAAAATTAAGTCTTTGCTTTCTTCTTCCGTTATGTTTTTTTCTCCTAAAGGCTTTAATTCTCCGTTTATCCGTAAATAAGGAGGATAACCGACAAGTATATGCAGGTCTGAGGATCCAGTTTCAACTGTTCTTTTTAATAGTTCGTTTATTTCCATAGCAATTATTCCTTTCTTAACCTTTAGAAACTCTGAGTACTTCTTCAATCGTTGTTGTTCCTTCAAGACACCTTAAATATCCGTCTTGAAGCATTGTTAGCATGCCGTTTTCCCGGGCTTGTTTTTCGATTGCAGACGTAGCTGCCTGTTCCAAAATCAACTTTCTTATGTTTGGATCAATAGGCAAAACTTCAAAAATACCAATTCTACCTTTGTATCCGGTTTCATTGCAGGCTGTACATTTTTTTCCTCTTGTCAAAGTAATCTTTTCTTTGTCTTTAGGAAAGTATTCCCCCAAAACATTTCTTATATCCTGTTTAACTTCTTCCTTTGGTTCATATTCTTCCTTACAATTTTCACAAATACGCCTGACAACACGCTGTCCAACTACCGATACCATACTAGAAGCCAGTAAATATGCTTCGGAACCCATATCCATCATTCTGGGAAGCGCTCCTGCAGCACTATTTGTGTGCAGAGTAGAGAAGACCACGTGACCTGTCAAAGCAGCATGAATCGCTAGTTCTGCTGTTTCTTCATCTCTGATTTCTCCTACCATGATAATATCCGGGTCTTGACGCAAGAATGACCTCAGCCCGGAAGCAAAAGTTAAACCTGCCTGCGGATTAACTTGCACCTGATTTGCACCATCAATCTCATACTCAACCGGATCTTCTAGAGTAATAATATTAACTTTAGGAGTATTTAGTTTTGTTAAAGAAGAATACAAAGTTGTTGTTTTACCAGAACCAGTAGGACCGGTTACTAAAATAATTCCGTGAGACACGGAAAGTGCATCCCTTAAGTCTTTTAAGCCTTTTCCTCTAAGACCCAATTCCGACAAACTTAAAACTCTTCCACTTTGTTTTAATAAACGCATTACAATTTTTTCTCCATGTACAGTCGGCAGCGAGGACACACGCAAGTCAACTTCTTCACCGTCTGATCTAAAACTGAACCTGCCGTCCTGGGGAATTCTCTTTTCATCAATCTTCATTCCTCCTAAAATTTTAATACGGGAAACAACAGCATCATGAACCCCTTTAGGTAAAACCAGTTTTTCATGCATAATACCGTCAATACGATAACGAATACGTGTTCTTTCTTCCTGCGGTTCAATATGGATATCAGAAGCTTTTGCTTTAATTGCAAAATCAAGCAAAGTACTGACAATCTTTGCAATTGGAGCTTCCTTAATAATTTTTCCCATATCCCTGGCTTCTATTACTTTTTTCCTTGTTCCACCACCAGCACGTCCTGTTTCTTTTAACGCTTCGGTAACTTCAGAAGACAGGCTTTGGGAATAATAGCGGTTGATCGCTTCTTTAACGTCCTCCTCAACAGCAATCCCGGTTTGGATATTCATGCCGGTTTTCTGCTCAATAAACTCTACCGCAACCATATCAAACGGATCTTCCATTGCAACATGGATAGTATTACTATCCTTATCTATTTGGTAAGGAAAACAATCATAGCGTCTAGCTACAACTTCCGGAATGTAGTTTAATGCTTCCGGAGAAAGACTTGTTTCACTAAGATTAACAAAGGGAATATCATAAAGTTCAGCTTTTGCTTGGGCCAATTCACGCTTCGAAACATAGTTATTTTCACTAATTATCTCTTCTTGGTTTTTGCCTGTATTAACACTTTCCAGCTCAATTTTTTCTTTTATTCTATCGGTAATAAATTCTTTCTCAAAAAGAATTCCTGCGAGGCTTTTCTGGGATTGTTTTAATTGGGCAGACATTGGTTTAATTTTTACATGTATCCTAGTATAATGTCAAGGTAAATGCATTCTTATCTTATCATTAGCACCGACCAAGAACAAAACCTAAAAAAGATTAATAATATTCTTAATATATATAGTATTGATTTCCCCGAAATTACTATAGAGGAAAACCAAAATAATCCTGATCTTTTTTTGTTAAATCTCCCAAATTCAATTGGAATAGATAATGTCAGAAAGATTCAAAGCTTTCTTTCTAAAAAACCTTATCAACATTCAGTACAAATAGTAGTTATTTTACAAGGCGAAAAAATGACCAGAGAAGCACAGAATGCATTCTTAAAAACACTTGAAGAAATACCTGACAACAAATACATTTTTATATCCGCCTCCCATAAAAATAACTTTTTACCCACAATTACGTCCCGTTGTCAGATTGTAAACCTGTCACAAAACAAAGAAACCAATATGGATGCCAAAAGAAAAAAAGAAAAGCTTGAAAAGTTAAGAAGCTTAATCAAAAGTGGAGCAGGGGAACGCATAAATAAAATTGAACCGCATATAAAGTCTAGGGAAAAAGCAGTGCAGTTTTGTAAAGAATCAATTTTTGCTTTACGCCAAGTTGCAATCAAAGACAAAAAAGCAAATAAAAAAGAAGTTCTCAGAATAATCAAGCTTTTACGCAGAACAAAATATCTTTTAGAAAAGAATGTAAATGTTAAACTAGCTATGGAAAATATGGTTTTAGAATTATAGAAGAAAGTATGTAATTTATCTGGGGAAGCATTAATCCTAAGTTGCATTTTTATGTAGACTTGATACAATGGATATTACTAGAAAGGAAAGCCCCAAAGGGCTTTGTTTTTTGTTTTTATGGCAGATAAAATAAATCAATACACAGCTGAAGAA
Source organism: uncultured Pseudomonadales bacterium (assembly GCA_964430265.1). Lineage (GTDB taxonomy): Bacteria > Patescibacteriota > Microgenomatia > UBA1400 > CAYXSR01 > CAYSEI01. Next base: position 176,073 of record CAYSEI010000001.1, on the reverse strand, counting down.
ATTAAAGTTTTAGAGGGCTTAGAGCCGGTCAGAAAGCGCCCGGGAATGTATATCGGTTCAACCGATGAAAGAGGTCTTCATCATCTTGTAACTGAAATTATTGATAACTCAGTTGACGAAGCAATTGCCGGTTTTGCAGAAAATGTGTATGTAATCATTACTGAAGACGGAAAAGCAATGATTGCCGACGACGGTAGAGGTATCCCCGTTGAAAAACACAAAAAACTAAAAAAGTCCGCATTAGAAATAACCATGACAAAGCTGCACGCAGGTGCAAAGTTTGATAACCAAGCTTATCAAGCATCCGGTGGTCTGCACGGAATTGGATCTTCAGCAGTAAACGCACTTTCCAAATGGATGCGCGTAGAAGTCAAAAGAGAAGGCACAACATATATTCAAGAATATAAAAGAGGCGAACCTCAATTTGAAGTTAAAAAACTTAGCAAAAAAGAAGCCAAAGATACATATTTTGAAAAAAACTTTCCTCAAATTGAGAGGGGAACATTAAGCATTTTTGATCCGGACCCGCAAATTTTTTCCACAACTGAATTTATCAGCAAAAAAATCAAAAACTCATTAAGGGAAAGAGCTTTTTTAGTAGCTAGCCTATACTTCCATCTTTATGACCAAAGAACCGGTGAAGAGTATCATTTCTATTTTGACGGCGGAATCAAATCTCTTGTCAAACACATGAACAAAAACAAAAATGCTTTGCATAAGGTTTTTTACTGCCAGGGGAGAGAAGAAGATCTTGATATTCCGGTTGGTGTGGAAGTAGCAATTCAATATACTGACAGCTTTTCAGAAAATATTAAAACTTTTGCTAATGTTATTAATACCAGTGACGGCGGAACCCACCTAACCGGTTTCAGAATGGCATTAACCCGAGCAATAAAAAGCTATGCAATTAACCAAGAAATCATTAATGAAAAAGATAATGTTTTAAGAGGTCAAGATTTAAAAGAAGGTTTAACAGCAGTAATTTTTGTTAAAATGCCAGCCTCTGATATCCAATTTGAATCACAAACAAAAACAAAGCTTAATAATACAGAAGCACAATCCGGAGTATATTCCGTAATGAGGGAAGCTCTGGACACTTACCTGGAAGAACATCCAAGTGAAGCCAGAAAAATTATTAACAAAGCCCTTTTAGCGGCAAAGGCCAGAAAAGCGGCTCGTGCTGCAAGAGATGCAGTAGTTAGAAAAGGTGCATTGACAGGTATGGCTTTACCGGGTAAACTTGCAGACTGTCAAGAAAATGACCCCAAAAAAAGTGAACTTTTTATTGTTGAAGGAGATTCGGCAGGCGGTTCAGCAAAACAAGGCAGGGACCGCAAATTCCAAGCTATTTTGCCGATCGGAGGAAAAATTTTAAATACTGAACGTGCCAGACTGGATAAAATCATTAACTTTGATGAATTAAAAGCCCTTATTATTGCTTTAGGAACAGGGATAGGAGAAACCTTTGATCCGGAAAAACTTCGCTATCAGCGCATTGTCATTATGTGTGACGCCGATGTTGACGGAGAACACATCGTCACTCTTCTATTGACATTCTTGTATAGACATTTAAAACCAATTATTGAAAAAGGTTTTTTGTATGTTGCCATGCCGCCACTTTTCAAAATTAAAATCGGCAGAGCAACACACTATGCATACAATGAAAAAGAGAAAGACAAGATTATTAAAGAATCCAACAGCAAAAATCATTCAATCCAAAGATACAAAGGTTTGGGAGAAATGAATCCAAATCAGTTATGGGAAACAACCATGGATCCTCAATCGAGATTCCTTAAACAGGTAAACATTGAAGATGGCGCACTTGCAGACCAAACATTTAACATGTTAATGGGCAAAAAAGTAGCTCCAAGAAAAAGATTTATTCAAAATCACGCTCAGATGGCAACAGTGGACATATAAAATGAAATATATTATTGGACATAAAAAACCAGACGTTGATTCAGTTGTTTCAGCATTAAGCCTGAAATATCTATTTGACAATAAACCCTGTTTTTCTAAAGAAGAGAGTAGGGCAGTGCTTGCTGATCCTGCAAATAGGGAAACTGAATTTGTATTTGATAAATTTAATACCAAAATACCCAAGGTATTAAATTCGGATGAAGTTGAGAATAATGACAACTTTGTTTTAGTTGATCACAATGAAGAATCACAAAGATTGAACGGAGTAGAGGATAATCAAATAACCGATATTTTTGATCATCACAAATTATCTTTAAACTTGAACAAAACAATTTCTGTAACCACTAAACCTTGGGGATCTACCACTACAATAGTTTGGTATTTAATGCAATTGCACAATGTAGACCCGGACAAAAATTTAGCCGGGTTAATGATCTGTGCAATTCTTTCTGATACAGTCGGCCTTAAATCTGCTACTACAACCGAAAAAGACAAAAAAGCCGTTGAAAAGCTTAATAAAATTGTCCAAATAGATGATCTTAAAGATCTCACATTTAATATTTTTAAAGCCAAATCCAGTATAAAGGGTTTAAGTAATGAAGAATTGGTTAAAAAGGATTATAAAGTTTATGACTTTGCCGGACAGAAAGTCTTTATAAACCAAATTGAGACAGTTGAACAAGATAAAGTCTTGAAAAAAAGTGAAGAATTAATAAAAACAATTTATTCCGTAAAAAAAGAAATGAATTTAGATAAAGCATATGTATTAGTCACTGATATTTTAAAGGTCAACAGCAAGATAATCGCTTTGGAAAATGACCAGCAAGTGATTGAAAGTGCTTTTCCAAAAGCAGAAAAATTAGCAGCAGGAATCTTTGACATCGGACCCAAAATGTCCCGCAAAAAAGAAGTCGCTCCTGTAATTGAAAAAGTATTAAGTTAATCCCATAAATGAACGATAAAAAAGAAGAACAAACCAGTTTAAAAGATAGAGTTATTAAGAAAAAAGGCATTGGTAAGATTGTTCCTACCAAAATTACCGATGAAATGAAACAAGCATACCTTGATTATGCTATGAGTGTTATTGTTTCTAGAGCCTTGCCTGACGTGCGTGACGGTATGAAGCCGGTTCAGAGAAGAATTCTATATGCCATGAATAGTATGGGAGTTACACATAACAGCAAATATTCCAAATCAGCAAAGATTGTTGGTGAAACTATGGGGAAATACCATCCGCATGGAGACGCAGCAATTTATGACGCCTTAGTAAGAATGGCACAAGACTTTTCTCTTAGGTATCCTTTGGTTGACGGACACGGTAACTTTGGTTCGGTTGACGGAGATTCTGCTGCAGCTATGCGTTATACAGAGGCAAGAATGGCAGAAATTTCTCAGGAAATGCTAAAAGATATTAATAAAGAAACTGTTGAATTTATTGATAACTTTGACGGTTCAATGGAAGAACCAAAATACTTACCGGCAAAAATTCCTAATCTCCTTTTACTAGGTGCTGACGGTATTGCTGTTGGCATGGCAACCAAAATCCCCCCACACAACTTGAGCGAGGTCATTGATGCTGTTAAAGAAATGATCAAACATGGTAAATCTGAAAAAGAGAACAAGGAAAAAATTGCAAAACCTGAAGAAGTTGAAGCAGAAAAACTGACCGGAGATTTCCATTCCGAAGTTACATATGAACAATTGTTTGAACACCTTCAAGGACCAGATTTCCCAACCGGTGGAGAAATGTATGATTGGGAAAAAATTAAAGAAGCATATACAACTGGTAAGGGTAAAATTATTAACCGGGCAGTAACAGAAATTGTTGAGGAAAAAAGACATCATAAAATATTAGTTAAAGAACTTCCTTATCAGGTTAATAAAGCACGTTTAATTAAAAAAATTGCAGACTTGGTTAAAGACGAAAAAATAAACGGGATAACTGACATCCGTGACGAATCCGACCGCAGAGGCATGCAGATTGCAATTGAACTAAAAAGAAATGCAAGGCCAAAAGCAGTTCTGAATAATTTATACAAAAGAACTAGATTACAAAAAAGTTTTCCCGCCAACTTGGTTACACTTGTAAACGGTACACCTCAATTGGTTAATTTAAAAATTATTCTTTCGGAATTTATTAAACACCGACAAATAGTTGTCGTTAAAAGAGCACAGTTTAATCTAAAAAAAGCACGCAGAAGAGCCCATATTTTAGAAGGTCTTAAAATTGCATTGGACAACTTAGATGCGGTAATTGAAACTATCAAAAAATCAAAAGATGCAGATATTGCGCGTAAAAACTTGATGGAAAAGTTTGAACTTACAGATATTCAGGCGGAAGCAATCTTAAATATGCAGTTGAGAAGATTGGCAGCTTTAGAAAGACAAAAAATAGAAGATGAATATAAGGAAATCAAAAAGAAAATTGATAAACTAGTTACACTTCTGAATGATCCAAAAGAAGTCTTGAATGTAATAGTTGGAGAACTTAAAGATCTTAAAGAAAAATACGGTGATGAAAGAAGAACAAAACTTTATAAGCAACCACTAGATCAATTTAGTGAAGAAGATTTAGTCGCCAAGAAAAAATGTTTAATAACTATTACCAAGTCCGGTTACATTAAAAGACTCCCTACCAGTACTTACAAAAAACAGAGAAGAGGAGGGAAGGGTGTAAAAGGCATGAAAACTAAAGAAGAAGATGTGATTGCCGATATAATGTCTGCAACTACACATGACCGATTACTCTTCTTTACTGATAAAGGGAAAGTTTTTGACCTTAAAGCATTTAACCTTCCAGAATGCACAAGACAGAGTAAGGGACAAGCAATTATTAATTTAATAAATATTGAACAAAATGAAAAAGTACAAGCCGTATTAAAACTTAATGGAGACAAAAAGAAAAAATACATTTTAGTAGCAACCAAAAAAGGCATTGTCAAAAAAACTAAGATTGGTGATTATGAAAATATCCGTTCCAACGGCCTGATTGCAGTCAATCTAAAAAAAGACGACCGTCTAGTAGAGGCAATGGCCACCACAGGAAAAGATTATGTTATGCTAGTCACCAGAAACGGCAAGTCAATCAAGTTTGAAGAAAAAGACGTTAGGCCAATGGGAAGAGCAACAACCGGAGTAAAAGGAATAAACTTGAAAAAAGACGATTATGTAGTTTCCGCTGAAAGAATTCCTGCTGACATTGAACCTCCTGAAGATGGACGTTTAAAATTCTTTAATGATCTTCTTATGGTAACGAAAAACGGAATCGGTAAAAGAACGCCGTTAAAAAAATACCCTGTACAAAACCGTGCCGGAGTCGGAGTTAAAGTAGGACAAATTACCCCTAAAACAGGAAAAGTTGTTAATGCACTTTGGGTAAATCAAAACATTAAAAATATTGTTGTAACTTCAACATCTGGCCAAGTGATCAAACTACCGCTTAAGAATATTCCAAGATTAAGCCGGGTAACTCAAGGCGTAATACTGATGCGCTTTAAAGATAAAAATGACAAAGTTGCAGCAGTCACATGCTTGGACAAAAGAAAACTTGAAGAGGAAGAGAAAAAATAAGAACTGGCTTTAAAATATTACTTCAAATCTTGAAATCTTTAATTTTTATTATTCTTCTAAAATAATTACCGTATTTATTTGTGAATTGGGAATAATATATTTTCTGCCTTTTTTGTCTTTTAAATGGACTGTTCTTAATGTAATTTCTTGCACTTTTCCTTCCCACTGACCACCAAGTTTTACCTGATCTCCAACATTAAACTGATTTTCAAGAAGTATAAAAAAACCCGCAATTAAATCAGAAATCATGGTTTTTGCACCCATACCAAAACCTAAACCTAATATTCCTATTCCCGTTAAAAGAGGTAAAATATTAACACCTAATTCCGCCAGAATAATTAATAAAGCAATTAAACTGATTATAATGCTGCTGCTGGTAGTTAATAAAGAATTAATTGTATTTAATCTTTTTCTTCTCTGATCTTCCGATTCTTCTATACCTGTAAGTTTTATTTGCTTTCTCAATTTTTTAACTAAAAAATCGATTATCTTTCCACTTGTAATGGCGAGAAGGATTATTAATCCAATCCTACCTGCTTTTGTTGCAATAATTATTATTTGTTCCTGGTTTAAAATCATATATTAATACTATAACACAAACTTTTAAATTTAATGAAATAGAAGAAGCAGAAATAATTTAAACATACATATTAACTATGCAATTTTATTTAAATATGTTATATTTAAGCTAATAAATTAGAAAAAAATTATATAGCAAACAACTTAATGTTTTATAATAATTTATTTTAAGGAAATCAAGATAGTAGAAAGATTACAAAATATATATTTAAGACCAGAAAAAAAAGAATCAACCGGGTTTTGCCCATTTTGTCATGGATTTCATCCGGAAGGAGATGTTAGATTTTACCAAAAATATCCAAACCTAAGAAAATATAGTCAAATTCTTGGGGAAACTATAGATTTACGTGCATTCGTAGACTTTGCTCCAATAACCTTACATCATACTGTTATTACTCCGAAAAAACATTTATTATCTACAATTTCTTTGCCTAATGATACTCATCAACAATTCTATTATTTAGTAGATAAAATAAAGAGAACAATACGTCAGAAAGAAGGTATTGATACATTTATTGAATTTGAACACGGTATGGGATGTACACAAGAAAATCCAGACAAACAAATAGCTTTGGGTAAATCAATATATCATGCACATTGGCATATTGCACCTGTTTCGACTAGTCATATAGCAGAAATTGGAAGAGACTTGCATCAAACAATGGAGGATTTTGAAATTAAACCCATATTATTTTCTAACCATAGATATTTAGAAGAAGCTGCTGAAAATATAAACAACCGTCCTTATTTATTGATAAAGGAAGGATCTTCAGGGTTTGTCGTGGTAGAAGATGATAAAAAAAGTGTTCCCTCTCAATTTTTTAGGCGAATGATTACAGAACTAGAAGATAACAAATCTAGTTGGGATTGGAAAGAAAAATTAGATCCAGCTACAACTACACAAAACCTAGTTAAAACATTTGAACTATTTGGACAATAAAAACTAAATATCTTGTCTATAATTTGCTTTAGATGGAATTACATTCCTAATTCCCCCTGTAGGATTTGAAACATCTCCTTTATATCTAGGAATTACTTGAATATGTAAATGATCAATTGTTCTTCCGGCAGATCGTCCATCATTAATTCCGATATTAAAAGCATCAATCTTTTTATATTTCCTGCTGTCTTTTAAAGCTTCAAAGCAAAAATTTCTAGAATAATCAGAAATAGGATTTTTAAGCATTTTAGTGTAAATTTCTTCTAAAGACAAGCTTTTTAATACTTCTCTTGAATCCTTTAACGCTTTTTGTAACCTAACCCATTCCTTTTTCTCAAGTTCATTTAATGTCAAACAGTGACGTTTAGGAATTAAACAATAGTGTCCCGGATTCACAGGAAATGCATCAAAAAAAGCAACAAAATACTTACTTGTCCAAAGAACTTGAAATTTTAGGGGATCAAGCTTACAAAATGGACATGTTTTTTTTCCGTTCATATTTTTAAGTTAATTTATTTCTTTTTGTATTTTATCAAATAAGATTGTTATTTCATATATTTTTTACAAAACAGAATAAATCTGATATAATTCTTTCGCTTTTAATATATATAGAAAAATTTATGTTGTCAGAATTTTGTCCCTTAACCCACCCTAAAACAGAACATGGAAGAACTATTCCAACAAGATTGAAACAATCTATTCACTGGCCAGATGATTTTGTAAATACCTCTCATCTTGAGGAAAACTTTCCTGAATTTATTGAATTTATCCACAAAAATGACGAATATAGTAAATATTTGGAAGGTTATTCCTTTGCCGATATGCTTACTATTTTTCATATTAGAAACTATCTAAACGAACTTGATGAACCTGAACCACAAACTTATGAAGAAAATTTGGAGCAGCTAACACAAAGATCAAAGGAATTAGGATACGGATATCATACAGAAGAGTACGGAATTAATACAATTATACCTTTAAAAATTGACTCTGCCCATTGGCAAGCAGAAGCTAATATCAATGATCCAGAAACTAGATGGTTTTTAATAGATGATATTCCTCTAATTTGGCAAAGAGTCAAAGAATTACTTAATAATTATGATAATATTTGGATTGGACTGGGACGATTAAGGGATCAAACTCATGCAGGACTTCCAGAATATAAAGAAAAATATGGAAATGAACTGACGACTACCGGACATTTAATCCGAGAGATCTCTTCTTTTGACGATTTTATTTATAAATTTTTTCCTACTATAATAAAGGTTTTAAAAGAAAAAAATCAAGATGAACCAATCTGGGTTAGAGTTTTCCCTCAAGACGAAGACAGAAATATTGAGTCTGTAAATTTTAGTTTGAATCCCCAAAGAATAAGTAAACAATATTTGAAACCAATTGCTACAAAAGCTTGGTCAGATGCCAAGAGATATCATAAAAGACATGTAAATTTAAAAGATATTGATGTAGAAACTATAAAGAAAGCCTACTTATTTTACCAATATACACAAATCAAAGAAAAGGAATCTCCTGAAAATGAATTTGAAAAAAAACTCCTTGTGCTAATGGAGAAACAAGCGGATTTAGAAAATAGACTTTTTTCTTTAGCTTTACCAAGTGGTGTAATGAGTACAAGAGATTTGGGAGATAGACCAAATGAATTATCTTATAAACACAAACAGGGCTGGCAAATAAGAACAGCAGGAAAAACAATTGATATATCTGCAGCAGAAGCTAAAGGGTATTTAAAAAAAGTAGGTATTTTAAATTTAGAAGGGGAAATAAATCCACGTTTAGTAAAATTATTAGAGACAATTGAAAAACACTCCGGAACCAGAAAAGACTTAAATGTTGATTTTATGAGAAGAACAAATGGCAAAAAGAAAGAAATGAATTCAAGATTAGCTTTTGTATTTGATATTATTGTATCAGGAAGAGATCAAGAAAGTGAATCATATTTAGAGCTTTTGAAAAGAATTATAAAAGGATATAGTAGATATGGAAAAGACAAAAAGTTAACAAATGAATTATTAGATCAACTAGATCCTGACAAAGCCAGGGTAGAATTAAAAAAAGCTTTTGAATGATAAATTTATTATGAGCAGAATATCGGAAAATTGCCGTCAATGTGATACTCAAGCCTGCTGCCATAAAGGACAAACCTTTGTAGCCGGTAAAGACGGTATTGAATCAACTATCCTAAGAATTGCTAAATTAAATCCAAGTTCACCTAATAATATTAAGGTAGATAAAAAAAAAGGTCTTTTTTCTTTTACTTTAAGAAGAGATTGCGAAGCACTTAATGATGCTGGAAGATGCTCTGTACACGATAATCCGGAAAAATATCCGGAAGCATGCAGAACAATGGAAGCTGACGGAACTTTTTGTAAGGGACTTTAATCTTCTGAACTTCCGGAGTGAAATTTCTTATGTACTTCCTTAAGCCTTTTATTTGTTACGTGAGTATAAATTTGTGTTGTGGAAACGTTTTTATGTCCCAGCATTTCCTGAACAGATCTTAAATCCGCCCCATGAGCTAATAAATCAGTTGCAAACGAATGACGCAAAACATGAGGAGTTACCTCAATTGGAAGCCCAGCCTTTTTCCCGTATTTTTTAACAATTCTTTGTACAGAACGAGATGAAAGCCGCATATTTTCTCCGTAACTAGAATGGTCCACAGCTCCGGAATAACGGATAAATAAAGGCTTCCAATCATCATCCCTTTTTTGCAAATATCTTTTCAGCCAAACAACACAGCGGTCTGATAAAAACACTACCCGGGGACGCCTACCTTTACCTATTACACCAAGTTCCTTGCGCTTAAAATCAAGCTGATCGCGGTCCAAGCTGACTAATTCAGAGACACGTAAACCTGTAGAAAATAAGGTCTCTAAAATAGCTTTATCACGCAAATCTGCTTCTTCTGTTGTTTCCGGAGCTTCAACTAATCGGTGAACCTGGTCCGGATTCAAAAACTTAATTGGAGTTTCCTCTTCTTTAGGCAACTCTATCTTTACAGCCGCCATTGAATCAATATCTCGCTTGGAAAGGAATTTAAGAAATGAGCGCAGAGCTGTAAGATAATATGCCTGGGTTTTCTTTTTCAAAGTTTGTCCATCGCGAGTTTTTTTTCTTTTTAAATGCAATCGGTAATCCTTAATTACATCCACATCCAAGTCGCACAAATCTAAATTGTCATATTTTTCACTAATCCACTCTTCAAAAGTCTTTAAATACAAGCGGTAATTCCTGATAGTCAGTGGAGAACTATTTTTTTCAAGTTCCAGATACTCCAGAAACTGATCAATCCAGTATTCCCATGCATTTGGGTCTTCTCGAGTAATTTTATCGTCATCAGAGGTGGAATCTTTAGCAAACATCATTTTTAAGTGCTAAAACAGGGGTAATTTAATAATATATTGATTTGACAGTCAAATTTATACCCTGTTTTATACATTGTTATTTATCTGTTACATATCTAATTAGAATAATACCTCTAATAGATACTTTTTTTACAATTTCAAGAATTTCTATTAAATCAATTAATAAATTTTTTAAGCAAATTGTTTAACTATCTTTTTTTTTGCAAATATTTGCTTTTATTATTTAAAGTGTAGCTATTTTTAACTACTTTTACTTATCAGAGTAGAGTAGTGTTTTGTGCGACACTACGATATTAAAACAAATAAAAACAATAATGTCAAGAATTGTTGAATTTTTGATAATCAATAGTAATTTATAAAATCTGATAAAATATAAGTTTACAATAAATTAAAATTTTGTGCGACGTGTAAAGTTTATCCTAAATATTCATTTTAATTTATTTAATAAACTTTAATTTAACAATAATTTATAAAGTGAGCAAAAATTTTACTTTTACTTTTAATTGCAATTATTTACAAAATGTTGCAATTAAAATATTTAGAGTTATTTTAAAATTGGGAAATACAAACACTTTTTTTTAAACATTCACATTCAAATTTTAATAAATTAACGTGTATAAAATAATTTTTGTATTGTGATAGTAGGTTGTTGTCAATAAAAACCATATGCATTAGGTTTTATTGTAAATAAATAATGAAAACCGTTAATTTTACTTGTCACATGAGGATAAATCAATAAGCGCCATTCTAAGCTATTTTAAAGATAGTTAATATATAACTAGTCGTTAACAAAGACCAAACTTTTGATAAAACTACAAATATTTAGTTAAAAACAAACTTTTTACTTGTAAACAAAGACGCTAAGAAGAAACAATGAAAGTTAAGAAAAAAATAGAGTAGTAGAACAAAAATAAGATTCAGATAATAGTTATTTTTTATGATTTTTTTGCAAATGTTACGGTTTTTTTAGAATTTAAAAAAACAAGAGTGATTCTTCTCCCACATTAGCTTAATGTCGCAAAATGTATCTTGTGCGACATAATACTCACACCAGTAATCTACCTTCTCTAAGATGCAAAAAAACGGCAAAATATAAGCGGGAGAAGATAAGCCCTAAAATCAATTTTTAAAAATACGAAAAATTATTTTGTTATTTTATTTTGAATTATTTATTTTTAGTTATTTGTTCTCTAACTATTCATCTTCTTCCTTTAACCTCTACTTTTCCACAACACTATATCAAACCATATCACCCGAAAAAAATACTTAGCATTTAATATGCATTGCTGCCAGCGTGAAAAATTATAGCATAATTCGTGAAAACAAAGTTATTATAGGATGTTTAAACAAGGAATTATAGGATATATCACTACTCTCTTCTCTATTCTGCATTATTGTGTCCAATTTGCAAGAAACAAAGTTAAAATAAATATTATTATTGCAACTCGAAGATATTCTTTTAAAACATCTTTAAATAATTTTCCCATTATCGCGTTTTGGACAATTCCAAGAATTACATAAAGATAGCTTACTAAAAATAAGGCTGAGGTAGTTATTGACAGAGGCCAACAGCTAATAAAAAAGGTTAGCTGGGCTATTAACCAAGCCAAAACCAAAGTATAATTTATTATCCTCTTCCCTATATACTTTTTTAAAGAAACACTCCACAAGGAAGACAGAACAAGAAAGGGCACAAAAGCAAGGCTTATTAAACTATTTTCTAAAGGAATTAGTTTAAACGAAAAAATTGTGTTAAAAAGAAAAAAAACTGTTATAAGAGTAATTATAAATCCCACCGCCTGGGCAGCTCTTAAAAGCTGAATAGTTTTATCTGCCGCCACCAGAAAAATATTTTTGGTTAAAAGTAAAGCATACATACCCACTCCAAATAAAGAAATAATCACAATCCTGGTAATAATGCTTGAAGGCAAAAGAAAATAGAAAAGACTGACAGCCGCCGTGTAAAGCAATGTAAGCGGAAGAACTGTTAACCAACTAATCTTGACTAAAGCCTCCCTTAAACTCCAAGCAGAAGCAAAATAAGCCAGAACCGACAAGGCTGCAACCGCAATATACCGCCATTCCAATGACAATGATTGGATTGCTAACAAACCTGCTGATAAAACAGCTGATTGAATAATAAAGCGTTTACGTTTATCCATTTATGAGTTTAATATTACTAAAGACCATTTGAACATCATCGTGTTCTTTTAAGTCATTTATGAAGTTGTTAACCTTTTTATATTTATCTTCTGAAAGAGTGATTGTGGATTTTGGTTCTAATACTATCCCCGCTTTTTTTATTTCAAAACCCGACTCTTTAATTTTATTTTTAATATCGCTTAAATTTTTTGGTAATACATATACTTTTATTTTTTCTTTTTTTAATTCAAAGTCTTCTATATTCATCTCCATTAACTCCAACGCCTGCTCTTCCCCATTCTTGTTTTTTAAAATTTCCAAAATACCTTTTTCCTCAAAAAGATAACTGCTTGATCCGGGTGCACCTAAAGAACCGTTATTTTTATCAAACAAGTATTTAATTTCTGAAGCAGTTCTGTTTCTATTATCAGTATTGCATTTTATAACCAGAGCAACTTTGTGAGGTGCAAAACCTTCATAAACAATATTTTCTGTTTTCCCGTATTCTCCTCTTCCTGCACCCCTGTCAATTGCGCTTTGAATATTTTCTTTTGGCATATTTGCCTCTTTTGCTTTTTCAATTTCCATTTTCAAACGGGCATTAAATTCCGGATCATCTCCACCGCCCTCTTTTACAGCAGTTGATATTGCTTCAGAAAGCTTGGAAAAAACCTTGCTTCTTTTCTTGTCTTCTGCACTTTTCTGGTGTTTGATTTTACTCCACTTTGAATGTCCTGACATAGTTATATTATATCATTTCCCCCAATATTCACTCCAATAATCCAAACCAATATTTAGTATAAACTCAACCTCCAAACCTCTTCTTTCCTCTACTCTATTAAGAGAAAAAATCTTTCTAATTTTGTTGCGCGGATAATTATATCTATTATTTTCTTCTTCAAACGCAACAAGAGATGTTTTTGACATAATTTCCGGATTGTTTTTTACTGTCACCACCTGGAAACCAATATTCCTCAACATTTCTGCAACATGTTGTCCAAGTTTAGACTTTCCGGTAGCATTTAAGACTTTTATTTGTGGTTTAAGGGGGATAACCTTTGAATCTCCAAAAATTCTAATTGCAAGATTCTCTTTTTGGTTTTCCTTAAACTTCCAAACTTCAGTTCCGTCAGCTAATTCTTCTTTTTGAAGATAACCTTCCGATTCAAGGTCTATCCTTTCCTTTTGATTAAACTTAACATTTTTTTCTTTCCAAAATATTCTTAATCTATCCCACCAGGTAAAATTAGAAACTTCAAACCCTTTTATTCCTTTCTTTTTTAAGATCCAGCCGTCAATTGGTCCTTCCAAATAATTTTGTAGACTATAAGATAAAAGCTTACCTCCACCTATCCCTTCTTGTTCCCCTAAAGCATAGATGTTTTTTAATTTATATTCCCCAAAACCTTTAGCAGTATTGATTAAAATTTCTTCAGGAAAATCTACAATAAAAAATTTATCTTCTTGCGGATGAAAAGAATACAACTCTATTTCCTCTCCTATTTTCACATAGCTGAGAGTATTTTCTTTTTCCCACACAGAGTTTTTAAAAGCTTTTACTCCCTGTATAAGCAAAAAAATCACTCCAACAATAAAGCTTATAAAAATTAATAATTTAAGCCATTTAAGAATAATTCCGCTTATTGATCTCTTTTGCATATAAAAATAATATATCACAAATAACTAACTAAACAGCTATTACAAAATAGATAAGTTGAAAAGACGTTAGTATTATTCGTCTTGGGAGGTGTTTTCTGTATCCGCTATTTTATTTAACTCTTTCATTACTTGCTCTTGCACTGTTTTCGCTGCTTTTTCAAGATCCTCATTTGTTGCCTTTGTTTCCTCAATGTTTTCTTGAACATCGTTTTCTTGTACTTCCTCTTGTAAAACAGACTGATTGTTTTTATCCATATTAAGTATATCTTAACTAAGTTCTTATTTTATTGTCAAGCTTAAGTTCTGTTTTAATACCTGGTTTAGCTGTTTTGGCATTAAAGCTTCAAAAGTCATTTTTTTCCCTTTTTTCGGGTGTAAGAATGTCAATTCTGCTGCATGAAGAAACAAGCGCGGACACCAATTCAAATCCTCCTGATATTTATCACCGCTTAGATACAAACTGTCAGAAACAATTGTGTGACCAATAAAATCCAAGTGTACTCTAATTTGGTGTGTCCTGCCAGTCTTAGGAAATACTTTTAAAAAAGTGTAATCTTTATTTATTTTCTTACCATGATCAGTTTCTTTGTTTTCTTTTTTATACCTCTCCTCCACTTTGTAAAATGTTTCAGACATTCTACCCTTGGCACGAACTGCAAAACGCAACCGATTTCTGGGATTCCTTGCAATTGGCCAGCGTATATGACCTTTTTGAGGTTCTACATAACCATGTACTAAACAATAATATAACTTCCTCGTTTCTCGGGCTTTAAACTGTTGTTTAAGTTCTTTAAAAGCCTTGATTGATTTTGCTACCACCATTACACCGCTTGTCTCCCTGTCCAATCTATGTACTATCCCAGTCCTCTTTTTAAATTCCTTTTCTATTTGTTTATTCCCACTTATTTTTTTGTGATATTCACGATTTTTCTTTAACCAAGCTTGTAATGTTAATGCACGTGCACTTTCAGAATTATTCACTATCAAACCAAAAGGTTTATTAACTACAAGGATTGAATTGTCTTCATAAATTATTTGTGGTTCAAGCATAGCTTAATTATACATTAAAGAATCTATAGTAATTACAAAACATGAACAAATTAACCAGAGAAAAATTAAATGTTTCCGCAAACCGGCCAGGCCCCAGTTCCGTCACGGGATATTTTAAAAGCAGCTGTTCTTACAGATTCTTCTGCATTAAACCTCAAATTTGGATTAGTATTAAGCCCCAATGCTCTTCTGTTTGAAACCCAAGTACTGGAACAGAATTGAAAAAGGCCTGCATAAGGACCATTTACCGCCCGATTGTTAAATCCTGATTCACAATAGGCAATTTTTTCAAGCAATTTAGGATCTAATCCATATTCATTGCCGTACTTTTCAAAAAAATCCCTGATTTCTTGAATAGAAGAAATACTTACCGGAACTTCAGCCTTAACTTGCCTATTAATAGCACTTGTTTGTTGAGCTATTTTATCAGTCTTTTTATCTTTATTATCCATTTTTTTATCTTTAAATACTTTTTTTTCACTTTTAAGCGGTATTTTGCCATAAGAAGCCAAATCCACGTATTTACTATCTTGTTGGATTTTGTTAATTCTGGGCGCCAAAGCAACTCTGGCTTCCAAGTATAGGGAGAAAATAGTTGTTATTAACATAAAATCCCAATATTAGATTGGGACAAGTTGGAATTATAGCAAAACCAATTACTTTGTCAAGTAATCTAATCCTGTTCTTCCTCTGTTATTATCATATTAATAACAATAATAATTACACCTGTTGATATGGCTAAATCAGCCAAATTAAATATGGGAAGATAGTTACCAATTAGTGGTAAAAATGAAAGTTTTATGTAGTCAATAATTCCCTTATGCAAAATAAAGTCAAAACCATTACTAATCCCTCCCCCCATTACCATTAAAAAACCTAAAGAAGGTTCTTTCTTTTTTGCAATAATAAAAAAGTATAAAAAGATCAACAAAAAAACAAATACAATAATAGCAATTTTGTTTGAATCAAATAAACCCAAAAAACCCTTTTTATTGAGGACAATATTATAACCAAATTTTAGCAGAAGCTGTTTAATTAACTGATCAACTGCAACAATAATTCCAACAGTAATTAATTTTTGCTTTTCTTTTTTAAGCATTTCATGCATAAATCTGCAGTTGGCTTTATTGACAGTCTATCAGTATCAATTAACTCACCACAACTTTCACAAAGTCCGTATTTACCCAGCTTAATCTTAGTCAAAGTTTTTCTTACTTCAATTAAAGTTTTGTCAATTTCTTTTTTTAGTGCAGAAACCCTGTCGTGCCCAATTTTTTCAGCTGCATCAGAATCCGCTGCATTGTCGTTTAATCTATCCGGATCTTCAAAAGGATCTTCCTTAGAAAGCTCCTTTTTCCTTTTTCTTAGTTTTTTTTCCTCTTTTTGCAGATAGTTTCTTACTGGTTCTAGTACTGATAACGGAAACTTCACTTTAGCCACTTCTGCCTCCTTACAATTAATTTATTATTTCTTTGCATCCACCCCTGTTTTAAAACGTTTCTTTTTGACTTTCTTCCTTTTTCTAACAGGTTTCTCCCTTTCTTTTTTCTTATTTAATTCTTCCGTATCTTCTTTTTTACTATCCTTATCCTTCTTTCCGCTTAAATCCATGTCAATATTCAGCTCCTGCCCGCTTCTTGTAAACAAGATTATCAAACCACTAACTAAAAACAATAATGCTGTCCATTGTGAAATACTCAGTGAATTCCAATATATTGTATCAACGCGTATAAATTCAACAGCAAATCGGCTTAAACCAAAAAAGATGAAAAAAGAAGATAAAAGAAAACCTTCTTTAGCTTGACCTTTTTTGCCCTGGTACCATTCAAATGTACGGTAATTTTTTTCCGCCCAAAAAAGCCATTGATAAAAAATAAAAAATAAAATTATTTCATATATTTGTATCGGGTGTCTTTTTTCTATTAAACCGGGAAACCTAAGACCCCAAGGTAAATCTGTCTTGACACCATAATAACTACCGTCTAAAAAAAGACCAAACCTTAAAAATATTAAAAAAAGAGTTAATCCAAAACAAAAAATGTCTGCTACCTTAAAAAAGTCCCAACCCTTTTTCTTGCCAAAATACCAAAGCATTAAAAAAGCAGAGACTATTCCGGACAACTGCCAAAAGCCAGGATAACCTACAACATCAAATATCCGCCAAAAATGTCCTTTAAATTGAGAAAGATTTAAAAAAACATATCCAAGCCTGGCACCAAAAATACCTGCAATTGCAGTTAAAATAGCACTGTCCATTAATTCTTCTTCTTTAAAGTATTCTTTTTTACCCCTTTTCCAAAATACAAAGCTGCCAAATAAAAACCCAATCCCTATAAGCACTCCCAAAGAAGATATTACAATCGGACCAATTTGAATTAATGTTGGTAACATGAAAATATTATAGCATAGTAGTTGACTAATGAAATCAATTTCTGCTATACTCCATGCGTATGCTAACAACTCCCCATGCCTTAATTGGCGCGCTATTAATGTTAAAAATGAACAATCCCTTTCTTGGTATATTAATGGCTTTTCTCAGCCATTTCATTTTTGACTTTTTCATCCCCCACTGGAATCCACATATTTATACTGAATACAGTAAAAGCAAATCAATTAGCAAAAATTCATTGAAAATCATTATTACTGATGTCGTTGTTGCCAACCTTTCACTTGCAGCAGTCGCCTACTTCACAAACGCATCATTAATGCAAGTAATTTTAATTTGGACAGGAGCTTTTTTTGCTATCCTTCCCGACTTGGTTGAAGCCCCTTACTATTTTTTAAACTACAGTAATAAATTAATGGATAAATATGTTCAGTTTGAACACAATTATCAAGCGGACGGCAACATTTTTTGGGGATTGTTAACACAAATAATTACTTTAGGAGCTACAGTTCTTTCTTTTATTAATCTTTAAATCTTTCCAAATATTCCTCACTACGCGTATCAACCAAGATCTTTTCTCCTTTGTTAATAAATAGCGGGACTCTTACTTCCAATCCATTTTCCAGAGTCACTTTTTTTGTTGCCCCGGTTGCTGAGTCGCCTTTAACACCTGGAGGTGCTTTTTCTACTTTTAAAGCAACCGCTGTTGGCAAATCTATTTCCAAAATTTCATCATCCCAAATCCAAACATATACTTCTTCTCCTTCTTTTAAAAACTTTGCAGCTTTTTCAAATTTCTTTTTGTCCAGTTGTTTTTGCTGATAATCATTCAAATCCATTAATACCAACGAGTCATCCTGACTGTATAAATACTGCATTTTCTTTTTTTGTAAAAATGCGTCTTCAAATTTATCCTTGGAACCAAATGTAAACGTTTGTACTGAACCCGTCTTTAGATTTTTTGCTTTTACCTTATAATTAGCACCCCTACGCGAAATATGACTATGGCGGTATTTTACAACCCTGTAAGGATCATTCCTATATACAAAAGTGGTTCCGTTCCGTAACTCATCTGCTGTAAACATAATTGATATTATAGCACAAAGTTTAAAATTAAAAACTTCATTAAAAATTAACTTTAATATACAATTATTCTCCCTTAATTTTTATTTATAACTGCATCTTTAATGCGTGGTATAATTGCATTATGATACCAATAAGAGATCACAACCCTTCAGGAAGACTGCCTTTTGTAACCTACAGTTTAATTGCTGTAAATATTATTGTTTTCTTTTTTACTTTTACCCTTCCTAATGGCGAATTAAGAAGTTTTATAAACAATTATGCTGTTGTCCCGAATTTAATTATCCAAGGGCAAAATCTTTATACACTATTGACTTCACTCTTTTTACACGGCGGGCTTGCGCACCTTTTCGGTAACATGCTTTTTTTACATATATTTGGCGATAACCTTGAGGATCGTTTAGGACATTTTAAATACCTGCTATTTTATCTTATAACCGGACTAGGAGCTTCAGGATTACAAATATTGATCAATACTGGATCAACCATTCCCAGTTTGGGAGCATCCGGTGCAATTGCCGGAGTTATGGGAGGTTATCTTGTATTATACCCGAGAAGAGAAATTGAGATTCTTATACCTTTTGGATTTGTTTTAAGAACCGCTACCGTACCGGCTTATTTCATGCTTTTTTACTGGTTTATATTTGAACTTATTTCGGGTTTTGGCAGCCTAGCCTACATGAACCAAGCTACCGGAGGTATTGCCTACTTTGCACATGTGGGAGGATTTGCCACAGGATGGCTATTAATCAAACTGCTTTCTAAAAATAAGGACTGAACTGCAAGAAAAAATCAGTTATAATATATCTTGATTTGCCGTGGTGCTGGAACTGGCAGACAGGCCGGTCTCAAAAACCGGTGGAGTGTTCCTCCGTGTGGGTTCGACTCCCACCCACGGCACATTAATTAATCTTCCAATTTTCCTTTTGTCTTTTTTGCAAAACTGCTTGCTCTTTCTAAATCTTTTTTATCCGGATGTCCTTTGGCTATCCCGCCTATTTTCTTTAAAAAATCATAGTATGTATCATGTCCCCTGCAGGAAAATTCTCCAACTATTTCAGCTTTTTTATTTTTCAATATCTTTCTTAATTCTTTATGATAAAATTTTCCTACCAACGGCATTCCACGGGTTGAAAAAATAAATACGTGTTTATTGGCTAAAGCATCTGCTTTTTTAATTAATTCAAGAATATTTTTGTGGTGTTTTCCAAAGTATATACCGGAACCAAAACCAATTAACTCATAACGCTTAAAAGAGCTAGGTTTTATATCCCTAGCTCTTTTTAAATCTGCAACTAACTCTTCAGCTATTTCTTTAGCTATTTTTTCTGTATTTTTGTGATGTATAGAAGTATATACAACTAAATACTTCACTCTCCTTTTTTCCATAAGCCGTGAATATTACAATGTTCACGGACAATAATTTGCTCCAAAGATAGGTCCTCTTCCTCTATATCAAAATGGGCTTCAGGAGCCTCACCGGGATTTAAGAATTGACGATAACTTTTATCGCCTAATATTACCTGAATCCATTCAATATAGTGTTTATCAATCATTGGATGCTCAACAGAACCGATTTCAACAAAAACATCATCCCCTTCTATTTCAACTACTGGTACATGTTTTTCTTCCAATCCTTCTTCGTCCGTTTTTTCCTGTAATTTTTCCATTGGTTCACCACAACAAACAATTTCCCCAGTACCTGCACGTAGTATTTCTATCTGATGTCCGCACTGCTGACATTCTAAAATGTCAAGTTTTTTCATTTTCACCTCCTTTGCTCTTGAATATATTAATTATGTTTAAAATTAATTATTTTTAATCTTCTTTTCTGCCGCTGCCAGGAAAAAACTTTATCCTATCTCCACGGAAGTAAAGGTTAATAATTCCTAAAGGTCCATTACGGTGTTTAGCAATCGATAGGTTTACATTTTCCAAATTTTCCTTGTCTTTTCTATATAAAAACATTACCACGTCTGCATCCTGCTCTAATGCTCCGGATTCCCTTAAATCTGCCAACTTGGGTTTTGAACTTCCTCTTTTTTCTATTGCCCTGGATAATTGTGATAAAGAAAGAACAGGAACCTTGAGCTCTCTTGCAAGGTTTTTTAAACCTTGCGATATTTCTGAAACTTCCTGCACCCTCGAATCCCATTTTCTTCCGGCTTTTGCCAGCTGCAAATAGTCTACAATTATTAATTTCAAACCATGTTCAACTTTTAATCTTCTAGCTTTAGTACGCATTTCCAAAATTGACATTGCGGGAGTGTCATCTATATATAAAGGCGCTTCTGCAAGTTCTCCCATTGCGTCCGAAAGTTTGGTAAAATCATCTTCACTCAACCTGCCTGTTTTTAAGCGCCATGCATCAATATCACCTTGTGCAACCAATAATCTGTCAATTAATTCTTCTTTACTCATTTCTAAAGAAAAAAAGCCAATCGGAAGATTGTTTTTAACCGCTACATTTTGGGCGATGTTTAAAGCCAGAGCTGTTTTACCCATACCCGGCCTGGCAGCTAAAATTATTAGATTGCCTTTTTGCAGTCCTGCCAAAGTATCATCAATGTCAGGAAATCCTGTCGGTACTCCTCTTAAACCTCCAGCTGTTTTATGCAGTTCATCCAAACGGTCAAATGAATCTGCTAATGCATCTTTTATTGGAGTGAAATGCTGGTCTAAATTTTGCTGGGAAAGTGAAAAGATTGCCTGCTCTGCTTCATCCAGAACTTCAGCTACGTTTTTACCTTCGTCAAAAGCAAGTTCAACAACTCTTGAAGCGGAACCAATCAAGTTTCTTTTAGTAGCATTATTTTTAACAATTTTTGCGTAATTTTCAACGTGTGCACTTGTAGGAACAGATTCCACTAATGAAGTTAAAAAAGATGAACCGCCAATTCTTTTCAAATCTTTGTGCTTTTTTAACTGATCGGAAACAGTCACCAAGTCAATCGGATCCCTTTCTTTATAAAGTTCAAGTATTGCCCGATAAACATAGCGGTGTTCTTTTTTGTAAAAATGTTCGGGTTTTAAAATGGGAGCAACATTAATAATTGCGTCTTTATCAATAAGTAAGGAACCCAGAACCGATACTTCTGCTTCCTCACTATGAGGCGGAACTCTGGTGTCAGACATATTTTATTCTTCTATCTCAGGTTCTAATATTACAACTTTAGTTTCTTCGGGCAACTTGGAACTGTTGGTAACCAAACGGTCTTTTGTCTCAATTTTTCCCCAACCGCCTTCTTCTATAAATTTATCAGTATTCTCATAATTCATCGGGATAACAATCTCCGGCTCTATCTGATTAATAATTTTAACAGCTTTTTCTTCACTAAGAAAATCTTCATTTCCTGTCGGAACCATTAAAATGTTTACTCCGTCAATCTCGTCAAGCTGTTTTTCATTTAGGTCACCTTTAAGTCTTCCCAAATGACAAATCCTCATATCTTTTCCCATATATACATATATAGTATTGGATCCTTTTTCTTGTTTATCTTCTTTTTTATCATATGTGGGAATACCAAAAATAGAAATTTCATTAACTTCGTATTCACCCGGTCCTTGAATAATAAAAGGATTGTCCTTTTTAATTCTGTCAAGCGCTTTTTTGTTTATGGGAGAATATGAAAAAGTAACTATATCTCCTTTAGTCTTGGGCATTAAGTTGTCGTCTTTTTCTTCAAACGGATCAGTAACAATAATTTGTCTGTTTAAGCGTATTCTAAATGTAAAATGGCCTAGATAGTTTATCTGCATAATATCACTTTCTATTTTAAAAACTTTATAGAGTTGAAACCTGCCCGTGTTTTTTAACTATCTTCATTTTACAATATTTGACTTTAACTTTTCAATCTGCTAATCTTAAGCTCGATGAAAAAAGAAATCATTTTAGCCATCTTTCTTGGCTTTATTGTAGGCCTTGCAATTACCTATGGAATCTATACTGCAAACCAAGCAATAAACGGAAATAGCGTTAAAAAAACATCTGCTTCCGCTTCTCCGGATACAACAACCGATGAGAACCCTCAAGCTTCTCCATCTATTAGTGAACTCACACTTGAAATAACAGAACCCTACAACAATTTGGTTGTTAAAACAAATAGTGTAGAAATTAAAGGCAACACCTCTCCAAATAATTTTGTTGCCGTCATGGGTGAAGACGGCGAAAGCATTGTTGCTGCTGATAAAGAAGGTTTTTTTCGAACCGAAATTGGTTTAATCAGCGGAATTAATTCAATTAATATAGTCTCCTCTACCCGCGACAACAGCGAACAAATGCAAAAAAATATTGAAATTGTATATTCAGAAGCAGAAATAGAATGAAAAAAATTAGATATTTTATAACCATTATCATCTTACTAACCATTTCCATCCCTTTGGCATTTGCACAAGAACAGAACAACGCAACCGACTCAGCAGAGCTTGACCAAATAGTTCAAGAAAAAATTAAGGAACGGGTCCAACAAGTTAAAGGTACTGCAAATAAAGACAGTGTATATTTCCGTTCTGGAACCGTTCAACAAATAACCAGTGAAAATATTGAACTTATAAAAGACGGCGACATTGCCAATGTTGAAATTGCCTCAGATACAGCAATTTACAGATTCACTCCCGGTATAGGCAGATCCGAGATTACTTTAGACCAAATCGAAATTGATGAATATTTAATTGCTATGGGCTACCAATCCATATCTGCAGAAAATTTGTTAGCAAAAAGGATTGTTATCTCACCCGAGCCTACACTTCCAACAAAAAGAAATCTTTTAACCGGAACAGTTGCTGAAATAGACGAATCAACTATCACTGTATCCACTGCAAATGAAGAAAAAGAAATTAAGTACGACAGTAATAATACAGAACTTAAAATAAAAGGCATTGAAGACCCGTCACTAGACAATATTGTGGTTGAAGACGATATTGCCGTTGTCTATTCTGTAGATGAAGACAATAAAATTAATACTGTTAAAAACATCTTGGTAATCCCCGGTGAGGCCAACCCTGAATCAACTGAAAATGAGGTTGAATAAATGGTAGACTCAGGTGCTCAAGAACAGGTTCAGCAACAACCAATACATGAAGAGCTGCGTGAATTAACTACAAAAATTGATGACCCTCAAGCCGAACAAGCTTTTGAAACTTTAGCACGAAATCTTGAACAGAAACAAAGCAAGATTGCTCGTACGAATTTAACTCTTAATTTTATGGAAAATCAAAAAGCACTTAACTACTTCCTTCAATTAATTAAACTCACAAACCATAATGGAGAGAATATTAAAAACACCGGGGCTTTATCTCATGCAATGGATGAGTGGATTTTTCGAGCTGATAACAGAAGACAAGCTGCTTCTACACAGGTCAAAAGCTTAGCAAAGATTAGAAATCCGGGATACTACCATGTTGAACATCAGGGTAAAAGAATTTTATATTCTGTTGCACTAGCAGCTGAAGAGCTTGAAGATAATCAATTATTACTACTTACCAGCAAAGACGAAAAACAACTAACTGGTGAAGCAAGTAAAGGTAAAAACTGTGAGCTTAGAATACTGACTTTTAATCCTTACGAAGTAGCTGTAGAAACATAACTCCCTTTAAAAATTTTCCTTTTCAGGTTAAAATAGAAAAAGTATGCAAAATCAACAAATTCAAACACTAAAAGGTTTTCGTGATTTTTTACCCGTAGACAAAAGAAAGCGCGATTACCTAATCAATAAAATCAGCCAAAGCTTCCGGGCTTTTGGTTTTGTTCCTTTGGAAACACCCAGCTTAGAATATGCCTCTCTCTTATTGGGTAAATACGGAGAGGAAGCTGATAAACTTGTGTATACATTCAAAGACCAGGGAGACCGGAAAGTTGCACTGCGTTATGATCAAACCGTACCCCTTGCAAGAGTTATCTATGAAAACCAGAATCAGCTAACTTTTCCCTTTAAAAGATATCAAATCCAACCTGTCTGGAGAGGTGAAAAACCGCAAAAAGGCAGATACAGAGAGTTTTTACAATGTGATATTGATATTTTAGGAACAAACAATTTGCTTTCGGATGCAGAAATCATCCTGTGTGTATTACAAACAGCTAGAAACCTGGGTTTTGAAAACTTAAAAATGTTGGTAAACAACCGCAGTATTTTTAAGGACCTGGAAGCAAAATACATTTCCACAATTGACAAACTGGAAAAAATTGGCAAACAAGCCGTAATAAATGAATTAATTGATAAAGGCATGGAAAAAGAAAAAGCCTCTACTCTGCTTAGTGAAATACAAAAAAAAGAACCAACAGAAGATTTGCAAAAATTATTTAAATACCTGGAAGACACAGGACTTGAAAAAGAAAAAGATTTTGAATACCAACCAACACTTGCACGCGGGCTTGATTATTACACTGGAACCATTTTTGAACTTGTTTCCAATGATTATACCGCCGGATCCTTAGGCGGAGGCGGCAGATACGATAAATTGATCGGTAGTTTTTTTGGCAAAGATATTGCAGCCGTTGGTTTTGCCTTTGGATTTGACCGCTTAATAGAAGCAATGGAAGCAAAAAATCTTTTTCCTTTAAAAATACTTCAACCAGTAACACAAGTTTTGGTAACTATTTTTGCACCTGAATTAACAAACAAATCCCTGGAAACAGCTTCCAAGCTCAGAAAAAAACAAATTAATACTGAACTGTATTTGAATGAAGACGAGAATCTTAGTAACCAATTGGACTATGCCAATGAGAAAAATATTCCTTGGGTAATAATTTTGGGAAAGGAAGAATTGGAAAAAGATAAACTAGCATTAAAAAATATGCAAACGGGAAAGCAGGAACTTCTAAGTTTAAAAGAGGTTATCAGCAGATTAAAAAATGAAAACCAGAAATAAAGCTTACTTAGCACTTTTAGCCAATACTTTTGCTTGGGGAATTGCACCTCCAATCATTAAATACACACTTAAATACACTACTCCTCTTGATTTTTTAACTTTACGTCTTTTTTTGGTATCAATAATTTTACTTCCTTTTTTTATTGCTAAAACAAAAAAGAAACCTTTTAAAAAAAACCATTTGCCAATAATCTTACTGGGCGCTTTATGTGCTACAAGCCTTCATTTGGGCTTTTACTTTCTTGGTATTAACCGCACTTCTTCAATCCAAACAGCAATAATTTTCAATGTTTCCCCTCTTCTCTTGGTTTTTTCCGGCTGGCTCTTATTTGGAGAAGAAATTACAAAAAGAGAAAAAAGCGGACTTGTTTTTGCACTTGTAGGAACTGCCTTAACAACTTTAGCTCCGATAATCAACGGGGAAGCTCAATTAACCTCCGGAAGCTTTCTAGGTAACTTTTTTATACTCTTAAGCGCTATTGCCTGGGTGGCATATACTTTAATAAACAAAAAAACTTCATTTGATTACCCAACTTTTAATACTACTTGCCTTTCCTTTTTTGTTGGTTTTATTACCTTTTTACCAATATTTTTATTGCAAAGAATGAATTCTGCAACCCCTCTTCTCTACTTTAATCCACAGGCGCTTCCCGGAATTTTATACATGGTATTTTTCGGCTCAATTGTTGCTTATTTAACCTATACTTACGGATCAAGCCTGATTGAAGTATCCGAAGCAACTCTTTTTTCTTATCTTCAGCCAGTTTTTACTATCCCCTTGTCAGTTATTTGGTTAAAGGAAACTGTTTCTTCTTCTTTTGTATTTGGAGCCGTTTTTATTATCCTAGGTGTCTTTTTAACCGAGTATAAACCTCGAGTTGAATAAAAATACTTCCTCATATATAATAGTAACGTTATGGCACAAGACATACATCCAAAATACTATCCAGAGGCAAAAGTAACATGTGCATGCGGTAATACTTTTACTACCGGCTCAACAGAACCGGAAATAAAAGTTGAGATCTGCAGTTCTTGCCATCCTTTCTTTACGGGTGAAAGAAGATTAGTAGATACACTTGGGAAAGTAGACAAATTCAAAAAGAAGATGAAAAAAGCTGAAGAGTACCAAAAACAAAATAAAGCAAAACAATCTAAACAAAAGCAAAAAGAAGAGAAAAAAGATCAAGAACCGCAGACTCTTAAAGAGATGCTTCAACAAGCAAAACAAAAATGAGCTCCGTTATCTTAGAAATCAGACCAGCCGCGGGTGGCGATGAAGCCAAAATATGGGCAAACGACCTTTTAAGAATGTATTACCGCTATGCTAAGGACCAGGGATGGAAAATACGCAAACTTGACCAGAGAATGTTAAAAATCCACGGAGAAAATGCAGCAGAAAAGCTTAAGTATGAAGGCGGAGTTCACCGCGTGCAAAGAGTTCCGGAAACAGAAACCAAGGACAGAATCCATACTTCCACTGCAACTGTCGCTATTCTTCCGACTATACCTAAACACAAAATGGGCATTAAAAGAAGTGATCTTGAATTTGATTTTTATAGATCTTCCGGTGCCGGAGGCCAGCACGTTAATAAAGTATCAACTGCAGTCAGGGTTAAACACAAACCCACAGGAATTACTATTGAAAGCCAGTCGGAAAGAAGTCAGCACAGAAACAGGGAAATTGCAATTGAAATGCTTAGAAGTAAGCTCTGGCAACTAAAGCAAAAGAAAATGCAAGCTAAAAGAAGTGCTAAACGTACATCCCAAATAAAACGCGGGCGCCGTTCACAAAAAATACGCAGCTATGCTTACCACCGTAACTGCGTTACCGACCATAGAATAAATGAAAAATGGTATACATTAGAAAAAATCGTTGACGGCGAATTGGAACCTATAATTTCCGAACTTCAGAATAAATTAGGAAGCTAAACTTTTTAACCACCCATCTGCCCCAATGCAGCATCCAGTGTAAGTGTTTCTCCGTTCCTCCATACTTTTAATTCAATTTTCGAACCGGGTTTTTTGTCTTGTATAATTTCGGATAAACTGTTTTCTTCACCGGATAATTTTTGTCCATCCATTTCTGTAATAATGTCTCCTACTTTAACTCCGGCATCCTCAGCTGCAGAATCTGCAACTACCTCTACAATGTATGCGCCTTGAGGCACATCATTTAAAAGCGCAATTTCTTGGGAAATCATTTTATACTGTACACCAAGAAAAGGCCGGTTAAAACTACCTGTTTCTCTAAAACTTTCCAAGGCATCTTTAACAACATTAATTGGAATAGCAAACCCAATATTTTCCGCTCCCTGGGAAACTGCCCAGTTAACTCCCACAACCTGTCCGGCTGAATTTAAAAGCGGCCCTCCTGAATTGCCGGGATTAATTGCTGCATCCGTTTGAATTACATTTTCCAAACTTTCTGTGCTACCGCCAAAAGATCCGGCAGAAACACCTCTACCCAACCCCGATATTACTCCCGTGGTAACCGTATTTCTGAATTCCCCTAAAGCTGTTCCTATAGCTATTGCTAGCTGCCCAACTTTTAAATCATCTGAGTCCCCTAATTCAACCGGCTTAATATCTATTCCGTCTATTTTAAGAATTGCCAAGTCCAACCCAGGATCACGGTAAATTCTTTGCACCTGATATTCTGTATTATCTTTGGTAATTACTTTATATTCTGCATCGGAACCAGAAACAACGTGTTTGTTTGTAACAATTAATCCGTCCTGCGAAACAGCAAATCCGCTGCCTATTTCCTGCTCTATCTGCTCCTGCCTGAACTGCTCTCTTCCCATGCCGAAAAAAGAAAAAGGATCAAAAACCGTTTGTGTTGTTTTAACTCCAATCGTAACAACTGAAGGAGAAACTTTGTCAACAATATCAATAATTGCTGATTGTTCCTGAACAACTTTTATTTGTTGTTTTTCTTCTTGAGGTTTTTCAATTAGGGGTTTTTCATTAGATGGAAACCATTCGTCTAAAAGACTGTAACCAAATAAACGATCGCCAATAGCACCACCAACCAATGACACAAAAATTAAAGTTATTATTGAAATTCCGATAAATAACTTTTTTATTTTCATTCTTTTATAGCTTCAACTTCTATCTTTATATTAGCAGATTCTTGGCCAATTTTTAACTCAATATTATATTCTCCCGTCTCTTTAATCGATTCTTCCAATAGCACTTCAATCTCTTTTTGTCCCAAGGCTTTTTTTATGTCTTTTTCCGATACACTGCCAAATAGTTTTCCGCCTTTACCTGCTTTCTTTTTGATCTTAACTTTTTTCCCTTCCAGTTTAATTGCTAACTTCTGGTTTTGCTTTTCTTGTTTTTTCCTTTCTTCTTCCCTTTTCTTTTTTTCCTCTTTTATCTCCTCAAGTTTTTCTTCGGTTGCCAAAACCGCTTTTCCCCGAGGTATTAAATAGTTTACTGCATGTCCAAATGCAACGTCTTTGATTTCACCGGTTTTTTTGATTATTACTTTCATTTGTATATTTTTAATTTAATATTTAAAACTGAGAAACAACTGAAATTTATCCTTGCAATAAAACTTCAATTGCTTTATTAAGTTGTTCGTCCACTGCTTCTTCGCCTTCTTCTTCTTTAACATTTTCCACCTCAACATCAGGTTTTAATCCTTCATCTTTTACCCAAGTCCCATTAGGTGTCAGCCATTTAGCGGTTGTAATATGCAGACCCGCACCGCGTCCGCCAATATCTTCAGCTTGCTGAATTGTTCCCTTTCCAAAAGAAGTTGTTCCTACCAGTTTTGCTCGATTATGGTCTCTTAAAGCCCCTGCTAATATTTCCGAAGCAGAAGCACTTCCTTTGTCAATTAAAACAACTATTGGAATTTCCAATAATCTTCCTTTCCTATTCACCGAGTAGGTTTCTTCTTGTCCTCGATAGTTAACCTGTTTCATTACAACACCTTTGCTAATAAATTCGGAGGCCAAATTGATTGCTCCCTGCATATATCCGCCGGGATTGCTTCTGACATCCAGAACAACACCTTTTAAACTAGCCTGTCTATTAAGAATTTTATCTACTGCTTCGTCCCACTGTTTATCAGTAGTGTCGCCAAAACGCATTAATTGCAAATGCGCAACCGTATCATTTTCAACAAAATCTACCTTAACCGTGGGAACAATAATTGTACCCCGGGTAATTGTAGCATCAAAAGATTCTGTTTCTTTTTCGTGTAATAGTGTTAAAGTAACTTGACTGCCTTTAGGTCCACGGATTTTTTCAACTGCTTCGGGCAAAGTCATTCCCTGGGTATCAGTATCAATTCCTCTTGCCTCATCTTTTATGTACAAAATTAAATCTCCTGCTTCTACACCCGCATCTTCTGCCGGCATTCCTTTTAAAGGAGAAATAACTACCAGTTGGTTGTCTTTATTGTATCCCAAACGGATACCCACTCCTTCAAAAGTACCACTTAGTTCTTCTTTTGTTTCTTCGTTTTCTTCAGGTGGAAGAAAAATTGTATAAGGATCTCCTGTTGCATTGGTCAATCCTTGAATTGATCCGTAAAACATTTGCTTACGGTCAAGTTCTTCTTTTTGCAAAAACTTGGTTTCCAGTTGGTCCCAAACCTGCCAATACAAGGAAAAATCTATATTTTTGCCGTCAGGAACAGAAGTATTTAAAAACTGAGCTTTTTGCTGCTGGTACTGCTTATTTTCCCAGTAACCTCGTAGCCACCATCCTGCTCCACCGACTAAAAGAAGAAAAGCAAAAGTTAATACTACTTTTCTTACTTGTTTTAGTTTTAAGACAATACGCACAATACTCTCCTTTTACCGTTAATTAAAACTTTTTTGTCCTTTTTATTTTTCAAATCTTTAATTTCATCCAAACTTAAAAATCCCAGGTCAACTTTTCCTTTAACTTTTTCTTCCAGCTCCTTTTTTAAACTTTCTTTAATTTTTTTAATTACCAAACCTTTTCCTCCTAAAGCATTGAATTTGTATACTACTCCCGAACAGCGGATGCCGTCACACACAAGTACTTTTCCTTCTACTCTTTTATCCAAATGTTCCAGGGAAATTTCCTCCTGAAAATATATAATGTCTCCTTTGCCTTTACCAAATCCATAATCTCCTTTTTTTTCGTCTTTTGATTCATCAACATCTTTTTTCTCTTCTATTTCTTCGCTTTCAATTACTAATTCCCCTGCTTTTTCCCTTAAAGATACAACTTTTCCATTAACCGGAGAAATAACTTTTTTCCTTTTCATTCCTAATAATCCGGATTTTTTGGCAATTACATCGCCTTTGGAGACTTTGGAACCCAAAGCAATCTGCATATAATGGATTACCTTCTTTGGTGAAACCTGAAGTTCATTTGCTATTGGCAGGATTACAGTATTTTTATTCACAATTACCTAAGTTTATTTAACTTTGACTACAAAGGGTAGTAGAGCTAAATGACGTGCCCTTTTGATTGCCTTGGCCAACCTGGACTGGTGTTTTCTACACAATCCCGTTCTTTGTCGACCACGGATTTTTGCACGATCGGAAATAAAACTCTTTAAAGTTTCAATATCCTTGTAATCTGGTTCCGCTTCTTTACGGCAAAAATAACAACTAGACATATATAGTAAAATTTAAACTTATTAATAACTCAATAAAACTGTTAAAAAGGAATATCGTCTACACTTACTTCTTCATTTTCAGATTTGTCTTTCTTTTCCTTATCTTTTTTCTTGGCTTCTTTTTTCTCTTTTTTCTCTTTTTTATCCTTTTTTTCTTTTTTTTCTTCAGTATCTTCTATTTCTCCGTCATCCGGTTCTGCTGCCGCTTCAGCTTCCAACTCTTCTGCGTCTTTATAGTCTTCAGGACTTTTTTTTGAATCCAAAACAATCATTCTATTAATAACAATTTCTGTTTTGCTTCTTTTATGACCGTCATCTTCAGTCCAACGACGAGTTTTTAAGCGTCCTTCCAAATATACTTTGCTGCCTTTTATTAATAACTGGTCACACAGCTCAGCTAACTTTTGCCATGAAACTATTTGGTGAAACTCTACTGATTCGTTTTGTTCACCGTCAGAATTTACCCAACTCCTGTTGGTAGCCACTCCAAACGTACAGATAGCTGCACCTTGTGGGGTGTATCGCAACTCCGGATCACGAGTAAGGTTACCTATGATCTGGACTTTGTTCAAACAACGTGTTGCCATTCTAGTCCTCCTTACTAACAATTAAATATCGTAAAATTTCTTCCTGAAGTTGTAAAGAATTTTCAAATACAGAAATTTTGTGTTCATCAAGTTCTAGGTCATATTCAATATAATGACCCTTGCTGTGTCCCTTGATCTCATATTCCATTTTTTTGGTTCCCCAGTCATTTTCTTCTACTACCTTACCTTTGGCCTTACTCTTAACAAGCGATTTAACTTTGTCAATTAATTTTCCCCGATTTTCCTTTTTAAGTTTCGGGTCTAGTATTAGTGTTAATTCGTATTTTCGCATGTTGAAAGTATAGCAAATTTCCCTGTTAGTATCAACTCTTATTTTCTATTTTCCTATCATGTATTCAATAATATCGCCATCTTTTACAATATATTCCTTACCAACCAGTCTTGCTGCTCCTTTTTCCCTTACTTTTTCCCATCCTCCTAGATCAATAAATTTTTGCCAATCTACCACTTTAGCTTTGACAAAATACTTTTCAAAATCAGAATGAATAACAGCTCCGGCCTGTTGAACACTACTCCCCTTTTTAACTGTCCAAGCTCTTAATTCTAAAGATTTAGTAGTAAAAAAGGAAATCAATCCTAAATATTCATAAGCCGTCTTTATCAATTTTTCCAGACCGGAACTCTTCATCCCTAAAGCTTCTTGATAGTCTTTCCTTTCCTGTTCATTTAATTCAACCAATTCTTCTTCCAACTTAGCACACAAATTAATTATCGGCGCCTCAATATCTAAACCAATCTCTATTTCTTTATCCAAATCAGCTTCATTAACATTAACTACCACAATATATGGTTTAGCTGTTAAAAGATTTAAGTCTGTTATTAATTCTTTTTCTTCGTCATTCAGTTTCATATCCTTAACCATTATTCCTTTGTTTAACTGGTCAAGGATATTATTTTTCATTTTTTTCTTTTTATCCCTTTCTTTAATATCTTTAGTTTCAAATTCTGCTTTTTCCAAAGTTTCTGTATCTTTTAAAATTAGTTCCACTTTCAAATCCTGCAAATCTTTTTCCGGAGAAGCTCCTTTTGCTTCAACATCCATATTTTTAAAAGCACGTAGAACAAAGCAAATAACATCGGTTTCACGAATATGGGACAAAAACTGGTTTCCCAATCCTTCACCTTTATGTGCGCCTTCTACCAATCCGGCAATATCAACAAATTTGACAGCTGCAGGTATTTTCTTTTTCGGGTCAATAATTGAAGCAATCTTGTCCAAACGCTCATCAGGCACTTCCACTACTCCAACATTGGGCTGAACAGTGGAAAAAGCATAAGGCGCAGTGTCAGCCACCTGCTGACCCAGTAAAACATTAAATAGCGTGGATTTCCCCGCATTGGGAAAACCGACAATTCCTACAGATAGGTTCATTTGATATCCACCAATCCACCAATATAACTTGCTTTGTAAACTAATTTATCCTTCTTTATTATCACTTCTTGCCCTTGGTAATC
This sequence comes from uncultured Pseudomonadales bacterium, assembly GCA_964430265.1. GTDB lineage: Bacteria > Patescibacteriota > Microgenomatia > UBA1400 > CAYXSR01 > CAYSEI01. The sequence goes on along the minus strand of CAYSEI010000001.1, from coordinate 142,820 downwards.
ATGTATTGTTCCTATCCAGTTGTTTTCATACAACCAATCCCCTTTTGCAAAATCTTTGGGTCCGCGCAAAGGCATTTCTTCCGGCATGTTTTGCAAAGCCTCTTGTAAAACTTCATAAACCGCTTCATGCTCTACTCCTTTTTTTACCGAACCGTAATAAACCATAATCCAGTATGGCTTTTTTTTATAGAAAACCACCATTCTGCCTCCGTAAGGCTCTCCACCAAAAAAATTATCATGCATCTCCCAATCATCTTTTTTGTAGTTTATGGTTGTTGATTGATCTTCTTCCTTTTTCCAATTTTGCGCTTGGTTTGAAGCAAATCCTTCAGAATTTGCCTGGATTAAAAATTGTTTTAGTTGTTTTATGTTCATAAACTCATTATAACTTATTTTTATTGTATAATTTAAATATGAGCTGGTACCCTTTTGTTGTTTACGATCCCAAATATCCAAAACTTTTTAAAGAAGAAAAGGAAAAAATAAAAATGGTTTTAGGAAAAGATCTTGAAGTCAAGCATTTTGGCAGCACTGCTGTGCCAGGCTTACCGGGAAAAGGATATATTGATATTTACGTTGTTTGTCCAAAAGATAAGATGCAATCTGTTTCCCGGATCTTGCAAAAAAAGCTGGATTATATTCACAAACCCCATGCAGGAGTAGAAAATGAAAGGATATTTCTTAAAAAGAAACAAGACAACGAAGTTTTTCACCTACACATTACTTATCCGGAAAACAAAAATTTGAAAGAATGCCTCCACTTCCGCGACTACCTAATCAAACATCCAAAAGCTGCAAAAAGATATGCAAACATAAAAAAGAGTGCAGCACAAAAATCAGCCGCTGCAAAAACAAGAAAACAAGCCAAAAAAATCTATTTAAAAACCAAACAAAACTTTATTGAGTCTATTTCCTCTCAGTAACTTAGTATTTCCTTCGGGTCAGCTTTTTTATAAATACATGCTAATTTGATGTACACATATTTTACTCAAAAGTGCGTAAAAAAAGATTAGTGTACACATTCCGACTACATTTCAGCGATTAAATATTTCGGGTATAATGCGGATTATTTTATCATCGCCTTCTTGCACGTCTCCACGTCCATCCGTATTACTGGTAGTTACATATATATTTTCATCCTGACTAACCCTTAATGCCCTGAGCCTGCCAAACTCGTTTTTAAAATGAGCAATTAATTCTGTAACTTCTTCACCCTCAATTTTTGCCTCATAAAGAGAACTTCCCCTTAAACCGGCAAAAAAGATAGAGCCTTTGTAATAAGCTGCGCCTGCAGGCGCCCAAGTGTCATTAGCTCCTGATTGAATTACAGGCGAAATCATTCCTTCTCTTTCTTCAGCTCCTCTGATTTCCGGCCAGCCGTAGTTTTGCCCCTTTTTAATTAAATTCAATTCATCAAAGCCTGATTGAGCTCCACTTGGACCATGTTCAGTTGCCCAAAGCCTATTTTCATCATCCCAAGCCAGACCTTGGGGGTTTCTATGACCATATGAGTAAACCGGATTATTAAAAGGATTATCTTCGGGTATTGAACCATCCGGGTTAAGTCTTAATATTTTACCTGCAAGTGAATTAGTCTCTTGAGCCAACTGGGTTTCACCCGCGTCTCCGGTTGTAATCCACAAATATCCGTTAGGACCAAATTCCATTCTCCCTCCGTCATGGTATGACGCCCCGGGTATTTGATCAATAATTATTTGCTTGTCAGTTAACTGATTCTCCTCTAATTTATACCTCTCTACCCTATTAATCAGTCCTTCTTCATCCCGGGAAGTTAAGTAAAGGTAAATATAGTTATTATCTTCATATTCAGGGTGTAGGAGAACGCCTAGAAGCCCGCCTTCTCCAGCATGTTCAACTCCTTCTATCTCACTAATAACTTCCCTATCCTCTCCTATTCTTAGCAAAGTCCCCGGCCTTTCAGTAACCAACATATCTCCATTAGGCAAAAAAGCAATTTCCCAAGGAATATCCAAGTCAGTAGCAATTGTTTTTACATTTTCAATTACTTTGGTGCTTGCTGACTTCTGCGGGGATTGCAAATCTTTGGATTCAATACCTGTTTGAATGTTGGAATTACGAGGTGAAAAGACTAACCTCCTTATGTTATCGCGTAAAAGATAAATTCCGCTTGCTAATATGGTAACAATTATTAATGTAATCAGTAATTTGTTGTTTTTCATTTTGTATATATAAATTTTTTAATAATTACATTAAACTAGTCTAAATTAAATAGAAAAATAAAAGACGGTAAGAAAAATGTAAGATTGTATAGCGATTTAGAATTTTTCTATAAACTAAATTATTATTTTTTCTCTAACTTAGTACCTTGTGAAGTATCTTTCAATTTCCAACCCTTTTTTTCTATTTTTCCCCTTACATCGTCTGCCTCGTCCCATTTTTCTTCATTTCTTAGACTTTCTCTTTTTTTAGCAAGCTTAATAATTTCTTGATCCTCTATTTCGTCCAATGAAAAAACCTTTTTTTCAAAGTCAGGGTTTTCCAGATCTAATCCCAAAACCTCATCAAAATACAGTAGAAGCTCCCTTTTGTCCCTAGCGGGAATATTGCTTTTTGCAGCCTGCCACAAAACCGAGATTGCAACTGGTGTTTTTAAGTCGTCTTTTAATGCTTCATCAAATTGCTCCCTGTAAAGGTTAACTTTTCTCAACTTTTTCTCGCTTAATGTTGTTCTCTTTGTGCTTTTTGCCTCTTCCACTATCTGGTAAAGGTTTTCCAAAGCTGTTTGTGCACTATCCAAAGAATCCCAGGTAAAATTCATTCGGCTCTTATAATGGGAAGTTAAATATAAATACCTTAAAGCCAAAGGATTATATCCCTTTTCTGTTAAATCGTCCAAACGGTAGAAGTTTTTTAAAGACTTGCTCATTTTTTCACCTTCAATAAGCAAGTGTTCTGTATGCATCCAGTATTTTACAAAAGGCTTTTTACCGGTAGCCGCTTCGCTCTGAGCAATTTCGTTTGTATGGTGAACACGGATATGCTCTATTCCACCTAAATGTATATCAAATTGTTCGCCTAGATATTTCATTCCCATTGCACTGCACTCAATATGCCATCCGGGAAAACCTGTACCCCAGTTAGAATCCCATTCCATCTGCCTTTTTTCATCTTTCGGAGAAAATTTCCAAAGCGCAAAATCAGTAGAATTCTTTTTTTCCGGGTTTTTTTCTACTCTTGCACCTTCTTTTAATCCTTCAATATCTATATCTGCCAGCTTTCCATAATCATTTAGTTTAGAAGTATCAAAATATATTCCATCGTTAATTTTGTATGTATACCCTTTTTTTTCCAGTTTTTTTACCAAGTCAATCATTTCCTGGATATGGTCGGTTGCTTTGGCAATTATGTCAGGCTTTTTAACATTAACTTTTTCCAATGAATTCCAGAAATATTGCGTATATTTCTCTGCAATTTCCCAGATGTCTTTTTCCTCTTCACGCGCTTTTTTTTCCATCTTGTCTTCACCGCTACTGCGATCGCTGGTTAGATGTCCAACATCAGTAATGTTCATTACCACTTTGGGTTCAAAATCAAAAAAACGCAAAGTACGGATTAAAACGTCTGCATTGATATATGCACGTAAATGTCCTAAGTGTGTATAGTCGTATACTGTGGGTCCGCAGACATATATTCCAACCTCGGGAGGATTAATCGGCTTAAATTCTTCCAATCGATTTGATAAAGTATTATAAATTTTTAGCCTTTTTTCCATTGCCTTTTTTCCGTATTAGTTTTCTTTTTATTTGCATTTCCCCGCATTGGGCCGCTGCTTTTTCCTGAAGAAGGTAGTTCTATTGATTGATTTGCCTCTTCTTGGTTATTTTCTGCTTCCTCAACCATTTTCTCCTGCTCTTCCACAGTGTCAGGAGCTCCGGCTTTCCCTCTGATATATGTTGGCAGTTCCTGTCCTCCTCTTTCTTTTTGTTCCCTTTGTTCTTCTGCTTTTTTATATTCTTGCTGTATTTCTTGATGTCTTCTTATCAACATTCTTGCCAATTCCTGTCTTGTTTTTTTCAAACCTTTTTTTCTATCCAAAATATCTTGCTGCTTCATCTCATTTAATTGTTTTTCATCTACTGATTGTAAGCCAAGCAATCCTTCCGTAGCTCTTTTACTTTTTTCACCATTGCCGGATTTCTCTGCTGAAGTTAATGCTCCCTGCGGCAGCCCGCTTTTACTTCCCCCTTTTATTTGTTGTCCAATACTTTTGGCAGTTTTTTTAGGATCAAGCTGTTGTTTGGTGGATTGTTTAAGTTGTTCTCCAAAATCTCCTAGTCTGTTTTGGGCAGTTTTTGTATTCATTTACTCTTCCTCAAAAGGCTCCTCGTCCATTGCATCTTTGATCAAACGCCTTAAATATACGGCCCTGGGCATTTTCTTTTCCTTGGCAACCCAGTCAAGAAAACGGCTGATTTTAGGTGTAACAAAAAATGTAAAACGGATATTAGTCTGGTCTTTGGCTTCTTTTAATGCCTTTTTAAGTTTTCTTTCCAAAGTTTCTTGGTTGTATTTAACTATTTGCAGTTTACTCTCCTGCGTTCCCTCAAAAAGAAACGGTTTTCTGTCCTCAACGTGCAAAAGAATAACCGGCTTGTCAAATTCCAAAGCCAGATTAACAGAATATCCTAAACCAAGACTGTGAAAAGACACTTCAAAAACACAAACATCCGCTTTTTTGATACGCGAAACCATTTGTTCATATATTTCTGCTTGTTTTTTCGGTTCTTGAGGATAAAAATCATCCGGATCAGTAGAAACTACAAAATCATAAACATTTTTGTAACCAAGTTTTTCTATTGTGTTAAATATTTGTTGGTAATTGTCTCCAAACAAACGCTTACCGCGTAAAGAAGCTGAAAAATATACTTTCATTAGCTTATTCCTCCTGGATATTCGTCATTATTACGCATATGCTCTTTAATCAAGCGGCGCAGAAAAACTGCCCTTGGTACTCTTTTTTCTTTTGAAATCCAGTCTAAATATGCAGCAATTTGGGGAGAGATAAAAAAGTTAAACCTTACATCCATTTGCTCCTCTGCTTCTCTTAAAGCTGTTTCAATCACCTCGTCCATAGTTCTGTCGTTGTAAGAAAAAACAATCAAGCGATTAATATTTAAACCTTTTAAAGCATGCGGTTCCTGCTCTTCCCGATGTAATAACACAACCGGTTTACCTAAATTTAATGCAATAGTTATTTCATAACCCACACTTACATCAGATTTAGATACTTCAGAAACAACAATATCTGCTTGTTTAATCCATCTCTGCATTTTTTTGCTGTATTCTTTTGCTTCTTTTGGAGATTCTTTTTCAACTTCTTCTATTTTTCTTTCTAAGATATGTTCTGTAACAATTTCGTAGCCCAAATTTTTAATTTTTTTGATTATTTTTTTATAATCTTCCTTTTTACCTCTCAAAGCAGCCGTAAAATGTATTTTCATTTATTCTCCTTTTTCTGACTATTTTTAAGCTTTGGACATCCATAACCAAACTGGTCAATCGCCTGTTTTAAATATAGACCCAAAGATTTTTTATCCCTTTCTTTAATTGCTTCAAGTATATCAATCATCCCCTTTTTCTTCAACATACAAGGCTTAATTTTCCCGTCCGGTGTAATAAATAAATCATTGTCCGAGGTACAATAAAAATCTACATTATTCGTTAATTCAACATTTCTGCAAAGACATCTTTCAAGTTCTACAGATATATTATTTTTATAATTGTAAACCCATTTTCTCTTTGATTTTCCTGACAGCTCTAATCCAATATCCAATAATATTTTTTCAATTTTTTCAATCGATATATAAAGTTCCTCGGGCGGATCTAGTAATTCTATAAAAAGGATATCCAAACCATATTGCTCAGCAAAATCTAAAATTTTTTGAATCTCTTCTTTATTATCATTTATATCTTTAACACAACAAACATTAAGTCTCACATTAGTTTTACTTCTAGAGTTGTCGATTGCTTTAATTCCTTTGATTATCATTTCTAAACCTTGAGATCCGTGTACATATGCAAACTTTTCCGGGTTTAAAGTTGTTAAAGATATACTAATATTATCAAGGTATCTTAAAATTTTAATTCTTTCTTTTAATAAAATCCCATTAGTAACAAGCTTAATTTTTGCTCCTTGTATTTTTAGTTTTTCAAGTATTTTGTCGATATCTCCTCTTGTTAATGGTTCCCCTCCACTCACTGTAACCCTGGAAATTCTCAGCTGTTCATAAGTTACTTTAAACAAAAATTCATAGTCACTTGCATCCAATAGGTTTTTTTCTTTACCTTCCATGCCCTCTTTATGACAGTATAAACAGGCCTGCGGACATTCTTGTGTGGTAATAAGTCTTAGTTCACGCGCCATATTAAATAGATATGTATTAAATTGGCTATAATTTTAGCACAAATTGAGTAACTTTTAAAATTAGAAGTCTCTTCTTCCCTCAAAAGCTTTTGAAAGGGTCTGGTCGTCTGCATATTGTAGATCTGCTCCAGTAGGTAATCCTCTACCAATCCTGGTAACAGTTATCTGCCTGCTTATTCGGTCTTTTACCATTCTTCTAATATACATTGCCGTTGCCTCCCCTTCCGTAGTTGGATTGGTAGCCAAAATCAACTCTTTAACACCATTTTCTTTTAAACGAGGAAAAAGTTGGGAAATGTATAAATCATCCGGTCCAATGTTTTCTAAAGGATTAATCACTCCATGCAGAACATGATACAAACCTTCATAGACACGACCTTTCTCCATTGCCAAAATATCCAAAGGCTGTTCAACAACACAAATTTTTGTAGTATCCCTGCTTTTATCAATACAAACCGGACAAGGATTGCGTTCGGAGATATTAAAACATCGTGAACAAACTTGTGTATCTTTCTTAAGTTGAATTAAAGCTTTAGCAAAAGAATCAAGCTCCTTTTGTGGAACGTGTAATAAATAGAAGGTCAAACGCTGCGCTGTCTTGGGCCCTATACCCGGCAGCTTTTGAAACGAATCTATTAATCTTTGTATTGGCTTTGATATTTTCATAATCCAAATCCACCCATTCCTCTTAGTTTTTGTGCAGCCACTTTTTGTGACTTTTTGATTGCTTTATTGACTGCTTTAACCAAGTCTTCTCTTTCCTCTCCGGAAATCTCAATGCTTTTAACTTTTTGGTTTCCAGTCATTACTACTTTTACACTACCTTCCGTAACTTCGATTTTCTCTTTTTTTAGCTCATTTTGCATCTGCATTGCTTTTTTTCTCATCTCATTCATGTCTCCCATTTTGTTTTTCATATCTTTTAATTTATCTAATACCATTTAAATCACCTCCTCAACTAAAAATTTTTTCTGCTGTTTTTATAAACTGATCAACATCACTACTATTATTTTTCTCCGTTTTCTTTTTCCCTGACTTTTGCTTCTTGCCCAAAACATAACGCGCCTGCAAAGATAAATTAAACACTTTTTGCAAAGCTTTTTCAACTAAACTCAAACACTTTTCCTCTTCAAGTTTCTCTTTATGGAAGTTATAAAAAACCTCTATAAAGATTTTATCATTTTTTAGTTCCAAAGGCCGAGCCGCTTTTAAAAGTGCACTTACACTATGGTTATAAGGCTTAACTTTTTGTAATACTTGGGGCCATTTTTTTTGTATAACACTGAATTCACATATCTCAGCTTTTATTTCCGGTTTTTTTGTGTCTTGAGGATTTTTTTTTTGCTTTTCAGCTTTCTTTTCTTGTTTATCTTTTTTCTCTTCTGTCTCTGCTTTCTTATCTGGTTTGTTTTTATTCGATTCAGTTCCGGATTGTTTTGTTTTGCTTGTATCAAACTCTTCATCCCATTCCATAATTGCAATTTCAAAGGGCAGTTGAGGTACCAATGCACCCCTTAATTCCCTGCCCGCACGGTCAATCAAGCGGGTTGCTTTAATTACTTTTTTAAGTTTCTCTTTTTCACCTTTTTGCCATAACACAAGCATTCTTGAATTAAATTCCAGTAATATTTGTTGGATAAACCATTTAAAATCAATTCCGCTTTCTGCAGCCAAGGAAACCATATTGAGTAATTCTTTGGTTTTGTTAACAAGCATTTTATCAACAAAATTCGCTGCTTTAATATTAGTCCCTTTATTTAAAAACTCTTCAACGTCTTTTTTGTTTATCTTTTTCTGTGATAATCCTAGTTGTTCCAAAACTTTTGTTGCATCCCTAAAACTTCCTTCCGAGTTTTTGGCAATCAAATCTAGTACTCCTTTTTCCACTTCTAGTTTCTCTCCTTTAACTACCCTTTTTAAAGAACGTTTAACTTCTTCAGGCCCAGCTTTATGAAAATCAAAACGTAAACAGCGGGAAATTATGGTATCAGGCAGTTGATGCGGTTCAGTTGTACAAAGTATAAAAACAGCATGCTTAGGCGGTTCTTCTAAGGTTTTTAAAAGTGCATTAAAGGCTTGTTTAGTCAGCATATGAACTTCATCTATTACATACACCTTATAGTCAGCTTCGTGGGGAGAAAGCTTAATTTGTTCTTTCAGTTCCCTAATATCATCAATTCCTCGATTGGAAGCAGCATCAATTTCAATCAAATCTAAACTTCTTCCAAAAGTAATTGCTTTGCACAACAAGCATTGATTACAAGGTTCATAATCCTCTTTATTTTTTGTACAGTTAATTGATTTTGCTACAATCCTTGCAGAACTTGTCTTACCCGTACCCTTAGGCCCGGTAAACAAAAGTGCATGCGGTATTTCCTTGTTTGAAAGAAGTCTTTCCAATTTTTTCCTGACATTTTCCAAATCAAGTTCTGATACTTTTTGTGGTCGGTATTTTAAATAGAATGCCATATCAATCGTGATGGATCCCTAGCAAATGCTTTAATCCGTGAATTACTAAGCGGTCAATTTCTTCATCCACAAGAACATTGTTCTCTCCTGCCTGTTTTCTTGCTTGGGGATAAGAAACAATTACCTCTCCCAGATGCAAAACATCTTCGGGAGCGGTAATAAATTCCTCATCAATCTCTTTATCTTCTTCAGTTAATGAGAAGGAAAGTACGTCGGTTGTTTTGTCTCTATCCAAATATTTTTGGTTCAAGGTTTTCATCTTTCTGTCCCCAACAAAATACACATCAATTGCAACTTCAGTTTCTTCAAATTCCTGTTTGGATTTTAAATATTCTTTAATTGTTTTACGTATATGTTTTTTGTCAACAGGATATCTTGACTCAGTTTTTATAGAAATTTTCATCTTGAATACCTTTTTCTTTCGCGTTCTAACCTTTTTCTTTTTTCTTTGCGTCGTTCCGCGGGTTTTTTGTAGAATTCTCTTTCCCTCACTTTGGTTAAAAGATCAGTTTTCTGTACTTTTTTCTTAAATTTCTGGATAACGTTATTTGTAGAATCGCCTGATTTCGCTTTAACAATAATTGCCATATCATTCAGACACCTCCCCTCCTAAAACTTGAATTATTTTTTCTAAAGAAATTCTTGCTGGTTTAATTTTAGGATTTCTTAATGAACCATTCAAGAGCATTTTTTTTGATGCGTGCAAAAACCAATCCGCTTCCGGATCCAGTTTTTCAACTGCTCTTTTTGCCCCTGTTAAATCCACTTTTGAATCCGGTCTTGCTTTAATACGAATATGTCCGTCTTCCGGATCTTTTCTTATTGCCAAAACATAACCTTTTTTTTGTCCCAACTTTAATACTCTATCATTCTCAGTTTCACAAGCAATTGCACTTCCCCATTTTGATTCAAATTCAACTCCTTTTTCCAATGATTCTTCTGCTTCAATTTTTATTTTTAAGCTTGTGTAAATGCCTTGCAAGCATTTACTTCCAAAACTTATTAAGCCTGAATCATCCAACTCGCCTGCCATTTTTAACCCGTTTAATATATGTGATACAGTAAGCAAATAACGGTCACTGGCTGCATCCGGCCAAGTAACTTGTTCAAAATTATCAATTTTTCTGACCAATTCCACTAACCGCTCCAAAGCTTTTTTCCCTTTTAAATATGGATGTTTTTCTTTTAAATGTTCTAAAACCAATTGGGCTGCACAAATCCTTTTTTGATACTGGTGGTGATCAAATTTGCCCATACCCGTATCAACATGAACAATTCCCGCGTTGGAATCCACCAGCTCATCATTATATGTATCACCTGCATAAACAAAATCAACACTTGCATCTTCAAAATCAGGATCAAACTCTTTAAAAAGCCAGACACTGCAGATTGCGTCCAAGTCAGGGTTTTTGTGGGTTATTATCTTCTTTGTCATCCACCCACCACATCACTAATAGTTACTAAAATCATAATAAGTAAAAGAATTGCCCAGCCTATTAAATTGGCAACCTGTTCTGTTTTCTGAATCGATTTTCTGCCAAATATTTTTTCAATTACCAGAAAAAGAATCCTTCCTCCGTCAAGTACAGGTATAGGCAGAAGATTAAGAACCGCCAGGTTAACTGAAATCAAACCTGTCAGCCTGAAAACCGTCCAAATACTTTGTTCTGCAGCCTGTCCGGTTATTTCATACATTTGGTAAGGTCCTGCCAGCTCGGGTGCTTGTCCAACAAATAACATTCGGAAAGCATCAACTACTCCTACAAAAACAAGCCTTGTTAAAGCAACCGTCTCTTCAAATCCTGCTTTTATAGCAAAAAATGGCATTTTCCACCAAACATAATGTTTTTCTTCAACTGAAGAAATAATTACACCTAAGGATCCATCCTGTTCAGGAATTTCCTCGTCCGTCCTCGGCCTAATCTGTTTTTCCAAAGTTTTTTCATTTCTTTGCAATTTAACAGTAATCTCTTGTCCTTTATTTTTATCAACTAAACTAATAAACTCGTCCGGATTATCAATTTCTTCGGTTGTATTATTGTATGAAATGGAAAGAATTCTGTCACCGGATTTAATACCTGCTTCTTTTGCCGGTGAATCTTGGGTAACTCCTACAATATTTACGTTGTCCGTTTGTACAGGGATTCCCTGCTTACCGTAAACTAGTGAAAATAAAAATATTCCGGCAATAAAGTTCATAACCACACCACTGACAAGTACAATAAAACGGACCCAGCCGCTTTTTGCTAAAAACGAACGTTCTTTTTCTTCTTCCACTTCCCTGTCCTGTCCATGAATATTAACAAACCCGCCAAAAGGTACAGCATTTATTGAATAAATTGTTTCCCCGCGTTTAATTCCAAACAGTCTAGGCGGAAGTCCTAAACCAAATTCCTTAACCTTGATACCTAATTTTTTAGCGGAAAAAAAATGTCCAAATTCATGGACAAAAATTAAAAACCCAAGCTCAAGTATAAAAATTATTATCTTATAAATTGACAACCATATTCCTGTTAACTGAATCATTAAACCTCCATTAATTGTTTTTCTTTATTCTTGCCAAGCTCTTCAAGCTTATCACGGTATTTATCCCTTAGCTTTTGTAATTCCTCAAGCCATCTGCGGATATCATCCTCGCTTACACCTGCTTCACCTTCCAACTCTTCAATCTCTTGCTTGGTTTCTGTCCTTACTTGTCTGAGTAAACGTCTGCCGGATTCAAGTTTTTGTTTGGTCAGCTTAACCAAATCCTTTCTTGTTTCCTCAGTCAAAGGTGGAACTTTTATCCTTATAATATCTGTCTCAACCACCGGGTTAAGGTTCAGATCACTTCTAGAAATCGCTTCTTCAATATTATTCAGTAATGATTTATCCCAGGGTGAAATCACAAGTAAATGAGAATCAGAGGCAGAAATCGATGCAACTTCCTTTAAGGTCATTGTTGAATCATATGCTTGAACTTTTACATCCTCAATTAAACTCGGTTTTGCCCTACCGGTTTTTATGCCTTTAAAATCTTCTTTAACAACTTGCAAAACACTTTGCATTTTTTCTTCGGCTTTTTTAAGAATGTTGTTTTTCATATTTGCATCCTTGAAATTTTTTCTATTTGAATATTTTCTCCAATCTTTGCAATTGCTTCTTCAACAATTTCTTTAATTGTTTTTTCCGGGTTACGAATATATTTCTGCTTTAGGAGTTCGTCCACATTCTCCGGTTCCATTGCCGCCACCTGCATAGCAATTTCTTTAGCAAGTTTTTGAAATTCTTCGTTTCTGGCAACAAAATCAGTTTCACAACTAATTTTTATTATTGCTCCTACCCGGCCGTTTTTATGCACATATGCTTCAATTAAACCTTCACTTGTTTCCCTATCTGCTTTTTTGGCAACAATTTTTTCCCGTTTTTCTGCTAACCACTCTTTAGCTTTTTTAATCTCACCATTTGATGCTTCCAGCGCCTTTTTACAATCCATTACTCCTGCTCCTGTATCTTCCCTAAGCTTATTTATTTTATCCAGTTTAATCATTTTTTACCTTTCTTGATTTTTTTCCACTTGTACTTTTTTTTCCTTTTTCTGTTGTTTTTCCCCTCTTTTTCTTTCTGATTTCTTTTCCCTCTTTTATGGCTGCAGCTATTTCTCCAATAATCAATTTTATTGATCTAATTGCATCGTCATTTGCTGGAATTACATAATCAACTTCCGCAGGATCTGAATTACTATCCACTATAGCAAAAACCTCTGCGTCTTTCATTTTAGCTTCCTTTAAAGCCGTATCCTCTCGCTTGGTGTCCACTATAAACATCGCTTCCGGCGGTTCTTCTAAATCACTAATTCCTCCAAACAGATATTCAAGTCTTCGAATTTCTCTGTCAATTAAAATATTTTCCTTTTTTGTATAGTGATCAAACTCACCGGATTCTTTTTTCTCCTTTAAATCCTTTAACTTATTGACGCTTTTTTCAATCTGCTTCCAATTGGTCATAGTTCCGCCAACCCAACGTACAGCAACCCAAGGCATCCCAATTTTTTCAATCTCTTCCCGGATCACATCCCTTGCCTGTCTTTTGGTGCCAACAAAAAGGATTTTTTTACCCTCTTTGGCAAGATCCCTGGCAGCCAAACAAGCTTCCTGTAAAAGTTTTTGGGTTTTGACTAAATCAAATATATGAATTCCTTCGCGTGCCTGCCAAATATATTTTTTCATTTTGGGATCCCAACGTTTTTTCTGGTGACCAAAGTGGCAGCCTGCTTTAAGAAGTTTTTCTAAAGAAACTAAATAGTTATTTTCTTTTTTCTGCTTTTTAGCTTGAGAAGTATTTTTTTCCTTTTTACTTTTTTTGCTCTTTTTAACAGTTTTTTTCTCTTTAGCAATCTTTTTACTAGTCTTCTTCTTTGTTGACTTTTTTTTCGTTTTGGAATCAGGCTTCTTTTTAGAAGTTTCTTTCTTTTTTGAAGTCTCTTTTTTAGTTTTTTTACTGCTTTTTTTAGCAGTCTTTGCTTTTTTATCTTTTTTTTCTTGGCTGTCTTTTTTTGCAGCCTTACTAGCTTTAGTTTTAGCCATTTTATCTCCTTTATCCTCCACCCAACAATTTATTAACAAGGAGATCGTTGAGTGTGCGTGATTAATTTAATATTTTAGCTTAATAATATTACCAAAAAAACAGCCTAAAAGCAATTTAAATTATCTTTTTTTGCTTGAGAAGTTCAACTATTAATTTATGAATCTGTGGTTTTGTCTTTATTTTCCCCTCTTTATCCAGGCACTCAATTCTTGTCCAGTTAGTCTGTTCATTAAGCAGTTTTTTGTAGACCAGTTCTACTTTTTGCATGTACTCAAGATTTTCCTCATGCAGATCCAGTTTTTTCCCTGATTTAGCCAAATACTCTCTATTCCCATTCTTTGCAAGCAGTTCTCTTCCCACTTTTGTAGAAACATCCAAATATATAAGTATGTCTTCCTTGGGAATCCCGTATATTTCGTATTCAAGCTTTTTCAACCACTTAATAAACTTCGGTCTCTCTTTTTTGGACAGTTTAGCCGACATAAATGCAATTGAAGCAGAAACATAACGCACAGAAACAACAAGCTTTCCTTTATTCAAAGCATTTTTAATTTCATCTTTTGCCTGCCATCGATCACCAGCATATGTTAAAGCTGCTAAATACGGGTTAACTTCATCTAGAGTCCCAAATTCACCACGCAAATACTTGGCAACCAAATCGCCGAAAAAAGTTTTCTGGTACTGAGGAAAATCAAACAGGCTAACTTCTTCTCCTTTTTCTTCAAGATACGTTTTAAGCAATTCCGCTTGAGTGTTTTTACCGGAACCGTCCAAGCCGTCAATGACTATAAAATTTCCTTTTTTCATACCTTATATTTATATCAAATATTTAATAAATTGTTCAATCCAAGTTTAAGTAATTTACGATTGAATATACTGATTCTATTGATAAATCAGCAACGTTTGAGTTGTTTCCGATTAAACAAGTTCTCATTCCTAATTTCTTTGCCGGTTTTATATCCTTTTCTATTTTATCACCGATCATTAAATGTTCCTCTACCGGTGCTTTGGTATGGTTTAAAACCATTTGAAATAGTTCTTTATCCGGTTTAACAGTTTGCAAGCTTATACCGAAAAACATTTTTTTAAATAATTTGCAATCAATTCCTAAAAGTTTTAATTTTTCCATTCCGGATTTTTCTGTGTTATCGGTTAAAAGTATATGCGTAAAATTATTTAGTAAAGCCAATGTTTTTTGTAGCTTCTCGTCTTTTTTAATAATTTTCTCCCATTTAATCTGCTCTTGTATTTGTGCAACAATTTGAAAACCATCGACTCCCAAACTGTTCAAAGTTTTGGTGCTGCCTTTTAGTTTTTTTAATCTTTTTTTAAATCTCTTTTTTGCTTCAGAAACAGAAACTCCCAATTTTTTTGCAAGAATTATAAACATTTTTTTTGCAAAAGTATCTTCGGTCTTTTTTGTTGAAGTCGTTAGGGTTCCGTCTAAATCCCAAACCAGATATTTTATTTTTTCAAATTTCATTTTGTCTTATACTTTTTATTCTTTTTTTAACTGTTTCAAGCAAATTATTAATTTTTGCTTTATCTTTGACATAGTTGTTATTATCTGTTTCAATATACATCTTTTTCTTTCCGTTAATTTTTCTTATCCAATCTTTGTTTAATTTGTCCAACAATTCTATGTACTCCCTGGGGATATTGTTTTCCGCCTCTCTGTCCCTTTTATTGATCCTTTCCATTAAATTATTAGTGCTTGCTTTTAAATATATATGCAAGTCCGGCTTAATTAAAAAGGGTTTGTAAAGTGAATAGATTTTGGTATAAAGTTTAAATTCCGCATCATCCATATTCCCATTAATAAACTGTGCTTTACCGTATGACAAAACGTCCTGATTTATAGAGGTATCCTGAATAACATTACCTCTTTTTAACAAACTTTTTACTTGCTTGGTCTGATTGATCTTTTCAATTAAAAAAAAGGTTTGCGAATGAAACGCCCAGCGGTTCATTTGTTTGTAAAAACATGGTAAAAAACTGTTTTCTTCAAAATTTTCTTCTAAAAGCTGCAAGTCAAGATTTTTAGCTAAAATTCGTGCAACAGTTGACTTGCCTACTCCCATAGTTCCGGAAACAGCAATAAACATGTTTTTCATTCTATTCTCCCATATTTGTATATTTACACTCTAACTCCCGGAGTCTGAATTTTCAAACCCCGGGAGTTATAAATTAGTAATTTATTTTGCTCTTAATGTTCACTTGGAATTGGGAATTTTTCACACAGTTTTTTAACTTCTTGTTTTACCTCTTTTGTGGATTGCATTTTTGCTACTACTTCTTCCCTTTCAGCTTTTTTCTTTTCCACAAAATCCGTCATCCCCAATTCTTTTTTGATTTTTGCTGCTTCTGTTATAACTTGATCCATCCATTTTGCCACTTTTTTCATTTCTTCTTCCTTCATTCCCCTGGTTGTCATTCCCGGTGTACCCATTCTGATGCCGGAAGGATAAAATGGCGGATTTGGATCATAAGGAACTGAGTTTCTGTTTAAAACAATTCCTGCTTCTTCTAAAACCACAGCTGCCAGTCTTCCGGAAACATTTTTGTTCCTTAAATCAACCAATAACAAATGGTTGTCCGTGCCTTCAGAAACAAGATTAAAACCGTAGTTTTTCAGTTCCTCAGCCAAAATCTTGGCATTTTTAACTACTTGCTCGCCATAAGCTTTAAAAGAACCGCTTAAAGCTTCTCCCATTGCCACTGCAATACCACCGATTGAATTCATGTGTGGTCCGCCTTGGAGTCCGGGAAATACTGCTTTATCAATCTTCTCATTTAAATCCTTTTTGGAAAAAATCATTGCTCCCCTTGGACCCCGCAAAGTTTTGTGTGTAGTTGTCATTACCACATCCGCATGCGGAAATGGTGAAGGATGTGCACCAGCTACAATCAATCCAGAGATATGTGAAATATCTGCCATTAACAATGCACCCACTTCATCAGCAATTTCTTTGAATTTGGCAAAATTAAGAACCCTTGGATAAGCAGTTGTTCCGGCAACGATCAGATCTGGTTTATGTTCTTTGGCAAATTCCATCAGTTCATCATAGTCCAGCCAGCCATCTTCCTTTACCTTATACTGTACACTCTCAAAAAACTTACCCGAGAAGGTAATTTTGGGGTGTCCATGCGTTAAGTGACCGCCATGGGCTAATGCCAACCCCATAATTTTGCTACCCGGCTCCAACAGCCCAAAATATATTGCCGAGTTTGCCGGTGAACCCGAATACGACTGTACGTTAACACCGTATTCTTCCTCATTTAAAGAAAATGCTTTTAAAGCACGTTCCCTGGCAATTTCTTCAATCTCGTCCACAAACCCTTGTCCTTGATAATATCGTTTGTGCGGATAACCTTCCGCATATTTATTTCCCAATCTGCTTCCGACAGCTTCTTGAACAGCTTCTGAAGCATAGTTTTCCGAAGGAATCATCATCAGCGTATTTTCCTGACGCTGAGCTTCCTTTTTGGTCAACTCATGTATTTTAGGATCAACATTTTTTAAATGTTTCATTTAATCCTCCTTGTGATTTTTAATATTCTTGTAAGCAATCATTGTGTTTTGCAATAAACTTGCAATTGTCATCGGACCTACGCCTCCGGGCACGGGAGTAATTGCTTTTACTTTCTCTTTTACTTCTTCAAAAGCAACATCCCCAACCAATCCGTTATCTGTCCTGTTTATACCAACATCTATTACCACTGCTTCCTCTTTAACATAGTCAGCGGTTACAAAATTGGGTCTGCCAACCGCGACTATCAGGATATCCGCTTTTTGTGCGTGTTCTTTCAGATCTTTTGTCCTTGAATGACAAATAGTTACTGTGCCGTTCTCCAGTAAAAATAACATTGCCACCGGCTTTCCTACCAAATTACTTCTGCCAATTACAACTACCTCTTTACCCTCAATTTCCAATCCGTATTCTTTAACCATAGTCAGTATCCCCTTGGGTGTTGCCGGAACATAAATATCATGCGGAACACCGCCTTTGGCACTAAATAGCTTACCGGAATTAACAGGATGGAATCCGTCAACGTCTTTTACCGGATTGATAAACTTAAGTACATCGTCCTCCAAATGCTTTAACCTTTTTGGTAAAGGCAATTGGACCAGGATTCCGTGGATCTGCTCGTCATTGTTCAGTTCATCCAGTTTTTCAAAAAGTTCTTCTTCAGAAATTTCCGCAGACAGTTTCACTTTCCGGGAATACATTCCTACTTGCTCACAAGCTTTTTGTTTATGCGCAACATAAACCTTTGATGCCGGATTATTACCAACCAATACCACTGCCAACCCCGGCTTTTTACCCAGACCTTTAACAGTATCCTTAACCTCTTCTTTTATCTGTTCACTTAACTTCCTGCCGTTTATAATTTTGTCTTTTAATTTCATCTTACGCCCCCCCTTAAAAAAGTCCGGTAATTTTACCGTTTTTATCAATATCAATCAACTCTGCCGACGGTTTTGTAGGCAATCCAGGCATAGTCATCACTTTCCCTGTCAAAACAACTAAAAACCCTGCTCCAGCAGACGGTTTTATGTTACGAACCGTAATTTCAAAACCCTCTGGCCTTGCCAAAAGCTTGGAATTATCAGATAAAGACGCCGGTGTTTTTGCCATACAAATCGGCATCTTGTCCATACCCCAATCTTCCATTTGTTTAATTTGTTTTTCAGCGTTAGCAGTATAGTTGACTCCGTCTGCACCATACATTTTTTTGGCAATAGTGCTGATTTTTTCTTTGATAGAATCATTTTCATCATATAAATGATGGAAATTGGAACCTTTTTCCAAGACTTCCAAAACTTTATTTGCCAAGTTAACCCCGCCTTCAGCTCCCTTTTCCCAAACCTTGGAAACTGCTACTTCCACTCCCTTGTCTTTGCAATACTCGGTAACCATTTCTACTTCTTCTTTTGTATCTTTAACAAAGTGGTTTAAAGCAACTACCGGTTCTAATCCGTGTGCTTGAATATTTTCAATATGTTTACCCAAATTTGGCAAACCTTTTTCCAAATTCCCTTCACCATGGTGTTTTAAAGCTTTGATTGTTGCTACTAAAACAACCGCTTCAGGTTTTAATCCTCCAAAACGGCATTTAATGTTAAAGAATTTTTCTGCTCCAAGATCAGAACCAAACCCAGCTTCCGTAACTACATAATCAACCAGTTTTAATGCTGTTTGTGTAGCAGTTAATGAATTACATCCATGGGCAATATTTGCAAAAGGACCTCCGTGTATAAAGGCTGCTGATCCTTCCAATGTCTGTACCAAATTAGGACGCAAAGCATTCTTAAGTAACGCTGTAACTGCACCGGAAATATTTAGGTCTTCAACAGTAACCGGTTTACGGTCCTTGGTCAAAGCTACAACCATTTTCTTAACTCTTGCTTTTAAATCCTGTAAATCCGTTGCTAAACAAAGAGCTGCCATAACTTCCGAAGCTACAGTTATATCAAAATGGTCTTCACGCGGAACTCCGTTATATGCACCTCCAAGTCCAATGATTAGATTACGCATTGCTCTATCATTCATGTCAATCACGCGATGCCAAATAACTCTACGGGAATCAATATTTAATTCATTTCCTTTTGTTAAATGGTTGTCCAGAGCCGCACTGATTAAATTGTTGGCAGCTTCCACTGCATAAATATCACCTGTAAAATGCAAGTTTATGTCTTCCATTGGAAGAACTTGTGCATTTCCTCCACCCGCTGCTCCGCCTTTAATTCCAAATACCGGCCCCAAAGAAGGTTCTCTTAAACAAATCATTGAGTTTTTCCCTAATTTATGCAATGCTTGTCCCAAACCTACTGTAGTCGTAGTTTTACCTTCACCTGCAGGAGTTGGAGTCATTGCGGTCACTAGAACCAATTTCCCGTTCTTTTTATCTTTTAATTTATTAATAGTGGAGTATTTTAATTTTGCTTTATAGTCTCCGTAAAGGTCAATATCATCCCTTGACAGTCCAATACTTTCAGCTATCTCTTCAATCGGCTGCAGTTTTGCTGCCTGGGCAATCTCTATGTCAGATTTCATTTTTTTCCTTTCTATTTATTTTTAAAAATTTAATTTTATAATCATTATCAACAGCTTTTTTTTCAAAAACTATCTTCCCGAAATCCGAATATTTCGGAAAAAATGCATCCGCCTTAAACTTACCTTTAACTATAGTTAAGTATAACATATCTGCTATGTCGATTGTTTGTTTGTATACCTGTTCTCCGCCAATAATAAAGATCTCATCTTTTTCAATTTGCTTGGCAAAATTCAATGCTTTATTAAGATTATTAAAAACTTTAACCCCTTTTTGCTTGTAATTTTTTTTTCGGGTTAAAACAATATTGGTTCTGTCCGGTAAAGGCTTGCCGATTGCTTCAAAAGTTTTCCTACCCATAATAATCGGGTGGCCTTGGGTTGTTTTTTTGAAGTACTCCAAGTCCTTGGGCAAATGCCAAAGAAGTTGGTTGTTCCTGCCCAATTCCCTGTTCTCACCAATGGCAGCAATAAGGCTGATCAATGGATTTTTTTTCATACAATATATATTATTATTTGTTTATCTTATTCTAATTTTATTCTTTATCTTTTTTCTTATTCTCTTTTCTGAGATCTTCCAGTTTTTTGTCTTTGCCAAAACCGCCGACTGCAGTCAAAGGCGCTTTTATTGGCGGGTACGGATCATATCCTTCAAGTTCAATGTCCTTAAAACTAAAATCGTCAATATCTTTTACTTCCGGGTTAAGCTTGAGTTTTGGCAATTGCCTTGGTTTCCTGGATAATTGCTCTTTGACCTGCTCAACATGATTCTCGTAAATATGCACATCTCCAAAAGTGTGTACAAAATCTCCCACAGGAAAACCTGTTACATGCGCAATCATATGCGTTAAAAGTGCATATGAAGCAATATTAAAAGGTACACCCAAGAAAACGTCGGCCGAGCGCTGATAAAGCTGTAAGCAAAGTTTTCC
The DNA here is from genome assembly GCA_964430265.1 of uncultured Pseudomonadales bacterium. Taxonomy (GTDB): domain Bacteria; phylum Patescibacteriota; class Microgenomatia; order UBA1400; family CAYXSR01; genus CAYSEI01. Next base: position 122,391 of record CAYSEI010000001.1, on the reverse strand, counting down.
CTCATAAAGAACAATATGAAATAAAGTGTGGCAGGGAGCTATTGCCATTGATTCTTCAAAAGAAGGCGCCATTTCATATATATAGGCAGCATTCCACGCAGAAACAATTAAATGCCTTTTATGCGGATATTTTTGAATTTTTTCAATTGCCCATTTTAGTTGGTCTACTTCCCTGTCCCCGCTTTTCCATTTTCTCCATTGGGTTCCGTATACCGGACCAATTTGTCCCCATTTTTTTGCAAACTCGTCGTCATTTTTGATTTTTTTAATTAATTCTTCCTGCGAAAGTTTGGGAAGGTTGGAATCTTTTTCCCTTGCTCTTTTGTATTGTTTGTAAGGATAATCATCCCAAAAATGTACATTATTATCTATCAGATACTTAACATTGGAACTGCCGGACAAAAACCAAAGCAGCTCGTGTAAAATTCCCCGCCAAAAAGTTTTTTTAGTGGTTAATAAGGGAAAACCTTGATTTAAATCAAACCTTATCTGCCTGCCAAAAACTCCTTTGTAACGTATTCCCGTACTATGAGAATATTTCCATTTACCTTCTTCCAAAATTTCTTTTAAAAGATTGAGATATTGATATTCCTGGTTTTGTTTATTATCCATATTATTCATACCTTATATTCCTTTCTTTCTTCATATTCTTGTTTCTTACCATCATTCCATAAGCTTACCGAGCGGAAATACCCTACCACACGCGAATATACTTCTGTCGGCTTACCGCATTCCGGACATTTAAAAACTTCACCCTTAATTCTACCGTGTTCATGGCAGATTGAAAATGTCGGAGTTAGAGTAAAATACGGCAGTTTTGTTTCTTGGGCAATTTTTTTGATTAAAGTTTTGGCTTCTTTCCATTCAATTTCCTCACCCAAAAAAGTATGAAAAACCGTTCCTCCGGAATACATTTGTTGGATATCGGATTGATTGAGTATTGCTTCCATAGGATCATTGGTATAGTCTACCGGAAGTTGTGTGGAGTTGGTTAAATACGGCCTTTCTTCAGTTCCAGCAGTAATTATTCCTGGACAAAGCTTTTTATCCAATAATGCAAAGCGATAACTTGTGGATTCTGCTGGAGTTGCTTCCAAATTAAACAAGTGGCCCGTTTGTTCTTGAAAATCAACCAACTTTTTACGCATAAATTTTAGTGTTTTTTGAATAAATCTTTTTCCTTCTTCGGTTGCAATTGATTTTCCCACTAGATTAAGCGCTGCTTCATTACCGCCGCATAAACCAATCGTGGAAAAATAGTTGCGGAAAGATCCTAAATACGCTTTGGTATATGGCATCAGCCCGTCCTGCATATTCTTGTTTACTTCTTCCCTTTTAATTTCCAGACTGTCTTTTGCTAAACTCATATATTTGTCAATTAAATTAAAGAATTCCTCTTCTGCTTTCTTAGTATCTTTAGGATTTGATTTTTTTGCCAAATATGCAAGTCTGTTTAAATTAATGGTTACTACCCCAATTGAACCGGTACTGTCGCCTTTACCCCATAAACTGCCCGGCTGATTAGTTAATTGATTCAAGTCCAAATTTAAACGGCAGCACATCGCCCGGATTGAATTGGGATCCAAGTTCGAGCCAATATAGTTTTGAAAGTAAGGAACACCATAGCGTGCAGTAACTTTAAACAATAGTTTGGCAATTTTGCTATCCCAATCAAAATCCTTGGTCAAATTATATGTGGGGATCGGAAAAGTAAAGATTCTGCCCAAATCATCGCCTTCAAGCATTACTTCCAAAAATGCTTTATTAATCATGTCCATTTCTTTTTGAAAATCACCATAAGTCTTTTTCTGTGGTTCTCCTCCAATTATTATTTTTTTGTCTTTTAAATCATCCGGCGCCTTTAAATCAAACGTAAAGTTTGTAAAAGGCATTTCAAATCCCCATTTGGAAGGAACATTTAGGGAAAATACCAGTCTCTGCATTTCTTGCTTTACTTCTTCAAAAGAAAGATTGTCTTCAGCTACAAAAGGAGCAAGATAAGTGTCCAAAGAAGAAAAAGCTTGTGCTCCGGCAAATTCATTGTATGAACAGCGCAGGAAATTGATAATATGTAAAATTATTGTATCCAAGTGTTTTGCAGGTTTGGAATCAACTTGACCGCGGATGTTGCCAAAACCCATTAATAAAAGTTTTTCCAGACTCCAGCCAGCACAATAGCCAATAATAGAGTGTGTTAAATTATGGATATGAAGAATGCCTTTTTCGTGCGCTTCACGGATTTTTTTATTATACAATTCATTAAGCGCATAGTTGGCAATCACAGAACCTGCGGAATGTAGAACCAAACCGGAAAAAGAATAATTTGAATTGGAGTTTGCTTTTGCTTTCCAGCCGTTCTGGTACAGGTAGTCGTTAATAGTTTTTTTTATATCTAAATGATGGTTTTTTATTCTCTCCAGCTTTTCGTCCGGAGAAAATGTCATGTCTTTTTTTTTAACAACCACAACTACCTACATATGAGGAAAATTGATATTTTAACCGTAAATTTTATAGCCTCACCGGGACAATATTTACTTTAATTTTTGACAGCCAAAAAGTCAACTACAACTTAATATATCAAAGTATAAAAACACAATTATTTATTCTATAAAAAACATAGTTGTTTATTTACATAAATTGGCGTTTTATATTGTGGCATTCCAACAATCAAACAATCCTAAAAGCTCATTCATGCCATATCCATTTCCCCACCTGTTTAAAACTTCCAGTAAATCATTCATATTCACTTTTCCATCATCAGTAATATCAAAAGCAAGACATCGACTGGATTGAGGGTTTTTTAATTTCAAATTTGGATCTCCGGCAAAACGCATACAGCTTGTTGGTGGCGCACACATGGGATATTCTGTATTTGCATTATCAAATGCTTGTTTCACACTTAATCCTTTATTTAAATAGTCAAATAATGTATCCTGCCAATTAATTGACTCCAACCAGCAATTAAAACATTTATCAGCTGCCATTCTACAATAACCAACAGTTGAAGTTTCAGAATTGGAACCTTTTCTAAAAGCATAAGAAAAAGTTCCATCATTTTCTGTTCTACACATTCCCTGACAACTTCCAATAAAAGCAAATTTCATCTTATCTCTGTTCTCCAACCATTTCTTAATATCCTCTGCATATACATTATTATCTACTCCATCACAGCAGTGGGTAAAACCAGTTTCATTTCCGTGTGCTAATTCAAAAAAAACTTCAGTATTAGGATTTTGAATATATGCTTCAATTTGTTTTACTGAAGGATAATATACAAGATCACTTTTATATCCCATTGCTTCAAACCAATCTTCTGCATTTTTAACCCAAGCTTCCCATTTCCCTTGACAATCTATTACATAAATTGGTCCGGAGAATACAAAACCGTTTCCAGGTGGCGCTATACCTTTACCCAAATTTTCTCCTGTTAAAGCATCAACAACTGTCAATTCCGTAATTCCATTCAATGAACTTTTAACTACCCAACAAGGATTTTCCGGAGCCGGATCCAAAGCAAAAATATCTGACTCCTCATCTATTAAATATAACTGACTGTTTAGTATCTGTCCGTCTACCAAACTCTCCGCTTCCTGCTTGCTTATTTTTAAATCAGGAAGACTTGGAGGAACTTCAGTCCTTGCTATTTGCCGCGTATCAAGTAAAACCTCTGAATCCTTGTCAAACTCATAGCTAACAAAATCGTTTTCCACTATTGCACCATCTATTGTCCTCATTTTGTAATATATTTCCTTTTCTCCTACCTCCACTCTTTGAAAACCCGATTGTGCAGATTGAACTGTTTTTAATATATCTTTTGAATTAAGTTGTAAATCTGCTGCTTGAAGTTCATTTAAATACAAAAAAGAAGAAGAAAAAACAAAAAACAAAAAAAATGTAATAAACAAAAAAACTTTTTTATTTATTTTCTTAAAATTCTCAATAAACTTACCCATACATCTATACTAAACTAAAGACAATTTACAATCAAATTAAAGATATCTTTCAATAAAACAGCAATAAATATATTCTAAATTAATTTATTTCTTTTTCGGGTTTTTCCAGGAAGCCCATTCACATTTCGGATAATTGGAGCACCCATAAAATTTCTTGCCCTTACGAGTTCTTTTAATCACTACGTCTCCTCCACATTCCGGGCATTCAAAATCTTCAAGTTTTTCTACATATGCAGCTGTCCACTTACAATCCGGAAAACGCGAACAAGATAAGAATTTACCATACTTACCTACTCTAATTACTTGCTCTCCCTTTTCACACTTTGGGCATTTTTTGCCAATTTTTTCCGCCTCAATTTTTTGTCTTTCAGCTTTTTCCAATGCTTTTTCCAAGTTCTTTTCAAAAGGTTCATAAAAGTCTTCCATTAATTCAGTCCAGTTCTCTTTGCCCTCTGCCACCTTATCCAAATCATCTTCCATTTTCGCTGTAAACTGATAAGCAAATATTTTCGGAAAGTATTTAAGCAGAAAATCTGTAACAGTTGTGCCAACCGGAGTTGGCTTAAATCTACCTTCCTCTTTTTCAACATACCGCCTGTTTTGGATAGTGCTGATAATTGAGGCGTAAGTCGAAGGTCTGCCAATCCCCTTGTCTTCAAGTTCCTTAATTAAAGTAGATTCCGTATATCTGGGAGGAGGTGAAGTGAATTTTTGCTGTGGATCCAGTTTTTTCAAATCCAGTTTTTCGTCTTTTTTAACTTCAGGCAGTTCGTCTTTTTCTTCTTTCTTATTACCATAAACTTTTCTCCAGCCCGGGAATTTTTCAATCCTTCCTTTAGTTCTGAATAAAAATGCATTTCCATTATCTTTTGCTTCAACATCAATTGTTGTTCTTTCCACTATCCGATCAGACATCTGACAGCCAACAAAGCGCTTAAATATTAACTCATATAGTTTTTTTTCCGCACCTTTTAGTTTAAGCTTTTCCGGAGTGATTGTCATATCAGTAACCCGAATTGCTTCGTGTGCCTCTTGTGCTAGTTTAGACTTTGTTTTGTAAAAACGCGGCTTTTCCGGAACATATTTGTCACCGTATTTGTCTTTAATATATTTTCTGCAGCTCACAACCGCTTTTTTGTTTAGATTATACGAGTCAGTCCTGTGATAGGTAATTAAACCTTTTTCATAAAGCCTTTGCGCAAAATGCATTGTTTTTTTGCTTGTCCAGTGATAATAGATGGATGCAACCCGCTGCAAACTTGAAGTTATAAAAGGAGGCCGTGGACTAATAGTAATTTTCTTTTTCCGGACATCTTTTACTCGATACTTCGATTTATCTAATATATCACAATGTTTCTTTGCTTGCTTCTCGTTTTTAATTTTTAAAGTTTCTTCATCTTTTTTAATCAATAATCCGGTAAATTCTTTGTCTTTTTTTGGGGCCAGAATAGCATATATTTTCCAGTATTCTTCCGGATCAAAAGCTTCAATCTCCCTTTCCTTGTCAACTATTAAACGGACCGCCGGAGTTTGTACACGTCCTGCTGATAATCCGGTACGAACTTTTTTCCATAATAAAGGAGAAAGCTTGTACCCTACAAGCCTGTCCAAAACTCTCCTGGCTTGTTGCGAATCCACCAATTCCATATTAATTTTCCCGGGAGCTTTTAAGGCTTTTTCAATTGCTTCTTTGGTTATTTCATGGAAGGTTATTCTTTTAAATTCTTTTTTATTATTTTTACCAGCTTTACCGTTTTTTAGTAAATAGCGTAAGTGATAAGCAATCGCTTCTCCTTCCCTATCCAAGTCAGTTGCAAGAATTATCTCATCTGCATCCTTAGATATTTTTCTCAGCTTGCCGACAACCTTTTTCTTGGAAGAAGGAACCACATAGTGGGGCTCAAATTTATCTTCTACATCAACTCCTAATTTACTCTTAGGCAAATCACGAATATGCCCCATACTTGCCTCTATTTGATACTTGTCTTTTAAAAACCTGGTTAAGGTACGTGCTTTGGTTGGTGACTCTACTAAAACTAGTTTCATACTTTACTAAGCATAAGAAAACTTGCCTATTTTGTCAAATAGCATGCTTAAATTCCTCCAAAATATCATCAATCCCTGTCACTAGCTTTGCGCCTTCTTTAATCAGATCCGCAGGACCGGCACTTAAGGAGGAATCAATTGGACCCGGTACTGCAAAAACCTCACGGCCTTGATTAGCAGCACAGGTTGCAGTTATTTTTGTACCAGATTTTCTGGCACCTTCAATTATTAAAACACCAAGACTGATACCGGAAACAATCCTGTTCCTAGCTGGGAAGTGTCCTTTTTTAGGCGTAGTTCCCATTGGAAATTCACTAATAACTGCTCCTTTATTGGAAGCAATTATTGCTCTTGCTAATGCCTTGTGTTCAGGCGGATAAACAACATCAACTCCCGAACCTAAAACAGCAATTGTTTTCCCACCGTTACCTAAAGCAGCTTTATGTGCAACCCCGTCTACACCCCTTGCCAAACCGGAAATTATTGTAAAACCGCTTGCAACCAAATCTTTTACCAGCTGTAAAGTTACTTTTTTACCGTATTCTGTAACTTTACGTGTTCCAACAACTGCAATTGTTTTTTTATCAGAGAGAAATAATCTGCCTTTTACATACAAACCAATTGGCGGAGAAGAAATTTCTTTTAAATATTGCGGATACAATTTGTCACTATATGTGACAAATTGCGTTTTTTTCTTTACAAGTTCTTTTTCTTTGCTTCCCAAATCAATACTTTTTCGATAAATTACAAAACGTTTAACTATTTTTTGCGATAATCCTGTTTGAATAAGTTTGTTTTCCGAGGCTTGCCATATATTTTGAGCTGATCCAAAATAGTTTAACAGCAAAAAAAACCTTTTCGGACCAATCCCGGGAAAAAGGGAAAAACCGAGCCAGTATTTTTTCTGTTCAGTCATTAAGCCAATAATTTAATATTTCCTTTGCAACCGGTCCTGCTTCAGAAGAACCCTCACCCGCATTTTCCAATAACACGGTAACTACTATTTCAGGATTATCATAAGGAGCATAAGCCGTAAACCATGCATGGGGTTCTGTTTCTTCCCCTCCGGTTTCTGCTGTCCCGGTTTTACAGCCTACCCAAGGATCAAAATCAAAAAAAGGCCATCCTGTTCCGCCTTCAGCACAAGCTGCTTTCATTCCTTGTTTAATCAGCTGCAAATGCTCGAAATTAACACCAATCGGCTTACATTCTTCTTTTTGGTTTTCAGCAAGCCTTTGTTTACATAGATATCCATCATTTGCAACCAGCATCGTCATTTTATTTACCTGAACAGGTGTTGCCAAAAGATCACCCTGTCCAATAGCAGTAATAAAAGAGTCTCCTAAATACCAGGATTCGCCTTTTACCTCTTTTTTCCATTCCGGAGTTGGGATCAAGCCTTTTTCTTCTCCCGGAAGATCAATTCCCGTATATTGACCATAACCAAAATTCTTTGCCCATTCAGCCATGTTTTCAATACCAACCCACTCGCCTACTTTATAAAAATAGATATCATTACTTCTTTGAAGTGCCTTGACCAGATCCACATCTCCTTCAGTTTTTCCGTATTGTCGGTAGTACCAGTTTCCAAACGTCCACTTTCCCACCCTTAAAACTCCTTGATCTTCAACAACTGTGGAACCATCAATCTTTCCTTCTTCCAAACCTGCTATTCCGGAAACAATTTTAAAAGTGGAAGCAGGCGGATACATACCTGAAATGCTTCGATTAAATAATGGTTGGTCCTTATTCTCAAAAATGTTTTCTAATTGTTCTTCTTTGTTTTCTTTTTTTAAAGTAAAAACATTGGGATCAAAAGAAGGATAGCTTGCCAGGGCAAGAATCTTTCCACGAGGTGTACTAACAATTATTGCACCCTTTTTTTCTTTTAATTCTTGATAAACTTTCTCCTGTAATTTTAAATCGATATTTAAACTTAAATCATCACCCGATTGTGGTTCAATTCTACTCAGCTCACGTAATACTTTACCTTCTGCATCAGTTTCCACCAGAATTTCCCCTTTTTCACCCCTTAATATATTGTCGTACTCTTTTTCCACACCCATTTTTCCAATTATGTCTCCGCTTTCCCATTTCCCGGTTTCAACTTCTTCTTGACTTGCTTCCCCAATATATCCGCTAACATGCGCCAATGTTTCCTTGTATATATATTCCCTTCCTTCTGGCCGGTTACGAACCAAAATCTCGTCATTTTTGTCACGAATAATTCCTCTTGGGGCAGGGATGTCTTTTACTTTAATACTATTGTCCTCTGCCAGTTTTTCATAGTAAGCCCCTTTAACTATTTGCAGCCAAAATAAACGGCTGAAGAGAATTCCAAACCCAATAAATAGTAATATATAAAAATATCTTGTTTTTATGCTTTCTTTCATATTTCTAATTTTAAATCTGTATTACTGAAAATTTTTTTAATTACAAACAAGCCTAAACTGGAAAAAATCGCCCAAAAAAGTCCTTCTCCAAATGTCCAAAGCCCTCCTTTTATAAAATCAAGAATCCAGACCGAAACAAAAGTAAATACTGCTTGAAATATAAAATGGCCGCTGGAATATTTTCTTGAGTACAAATCTGCCAAAAAAGTAATAATTAAAAAGCTTAAGCTGGTTCTACCAATTAACTCTCCGCTCCAAAGGTCAATAAACAAACCCAAGAAAAAAGCAAAGTAGAATTTTTTTTGTTCCTGGTTTGAATAAAAACTGCTAGCAATTAAAATAAACAATAAAAAGTTTTCCATGCTTACCTTTTAAAATCACTAACTAAAACCACAAAAATATTTTCTAATTCTGAATATTTTCTAATTGGTTCAATAATCGCTTTTTGATAAACTTCACTTTCTTCTTTAATAATATTTTTTACCCTGCCAATAACAAGTCCCTTAGGATATTTTTCTTCTTTTCCACTGGTAACCACCAATTCGTTTTGCTTAATCTCAACTTCTTGAAGTACATTAAAAAGCTCTATCTCTCCATTGATTTTTCCTTTAACAAAGCCTTCTCCTCCATCGATTAATTCAACTGCAATTTCTTTATTAGTACTAGAAGGAAGACTGACCAAGGAAGAAATTGGATTAACTTGAATAATCTTTCCAATTAAAATAGCTGTATTCAAATCTTTGTTACCTCTAATAACAATCATCCCTTCTTTTAGTTGGTTCTCTTTTCCTTTGTTTATTAGCAAATCTGTTCCATTGGAACGTAAAACTTGAGCAGGTAAAAAATTCCACTTGGGAGAGGTCGGCACTTGCAGAAGGTAATCTTTATCTTGGGTAAGTTCTTTTAGTTTTTGGTTTTCTTTTTCTAAAATAGCAACTTTTTCCTGCAGTCCGCTGTTTTCATTTTCAAGTATTATAATTTTCTGTTTTTCCCGAATCCCAATAACCTGCTTCCATTCACTAATTTTTATTGAGGATGCATAGATACTTTTTTGTAAGGGATTAAACAATTTTTCAAAGTTTTTTTTTGGCCAATACAACCACGTTTTGGAATCCATTCCCATCAGCAACAAACTCAATACAATTAAAACAGACAATACCTTATATTTTGATTTCACAGCAATACTATATATTATATTAAAACTATCTTAACATAAAGAAGCTTATCCAAGGCAATAAACTGCCAATAATTACTTGTAAAAGCGTGTGTTTTTTCAACTTTACCCTGGCCCATCCAATAGCAAATATGCTTATTAGCATTAATCCCAGCCATAAAAAATTAAATTTATTAATTTTTATTAAAAACAAAAATAGGACCATAAAAAACAAACTATTAATAAATCCGTGGCCAGAGACCTTGTAAAAGAAACTGATTAAATAAAAGGCAAAAAAAGGAGAAAGAACTTTTAATAGAAAAATAAAAGCTTGTTGTTTGTCAAAAAAGAAAATATACAATAAAAATACTACAATACTTAAAAGCACAATTGAAAAAAACAAAGGCCTTTCTTCTCTATTGGTAATATCCCGGTCTTTGATTAAATCCAGTTTTCTTAAAATATAAAAACTAACAACACTTGATACAAAAATAATTAACATTAATAAAAGAAAAAAAATGTTTTTGCTTAGAGAAGTGGGTGTAATCCAAGAAATAAAAAACAAGATTAATGGAGAAATTAAAATTGGATCAAATATCCTGGAAATAATTGAAGAAATTTTCATAAATGTATTTGAAAAAATCTATTTTAAACCGCCGATTACCTTGACTTTATCCAGTAACGCTTGTTCTTCCAAAAGTTTGCCGCATCCTCTAACTACTGCTGTTTGCGGGTTCTCAACCTGCCATACCGGCATTTTTGTTTCTTCAGCCAAAGCTTTATCTATTCCGTATAGCTTGCTGCCTCCGCCTGCCATAGCAATACCGTGATTTAAAACATCGGACAAAAGTTCAGGCGGAGTTTCTTCAATCACCTCTGAAACCCCATTTATAATCTGCTGAACTACGGAACCCAATGCTTCCCTAACTTCAGTACTGTTTAACTTAAGAGATCTGGGTAATCCTCTTCCCAGTTCCCTTCCTCTGACAATTGATATTTTTTCCTTTTTAAAAGGAATTGCACTGCCAATCTCTTTTTTTACCCTTTCCGCTGTCGGCTGACCCAATAATAAGCCGTGTTTCATACGGCTAAAAGTAATAATTGCATCATCCATTTTATTCCCGGCAACACGTAAACAACGGTCAACTACTATTCCTCCTAAAGAAATTACGGCAATTTCTGTTGTTCCTCCGCCAATGTCCACTATTAATTGACCTTCCGCTTTTTCAACCGGCAGTCCGCCTCCAATTGCGGCAGCCATTGGTTCTTCAATTAAGTATGCTTTTCTGGCTCCTGCATGCAAAGCAGCTTCATGAACCGCTCTTCTTTCAACTTCCGTAATACCGGAAGGAATGCCAATTATTACCCGCGGCCGTGGAAGTTTCGGCATCATTCCCGGCGTTTCGTGTAAAAAACGAATATATTTTTGCAACATTGCTTCCGTAGCATCCAAATCTGCAATCACACCGTTGCGCAGAGGATAAATAATCTCAATTTTGGAAGGAGTTTTGCCCACCATCTGCTTTGCTTCTTTACCAATGGCAAGAACTTTTTTTGTGTCTTTGTGTCTGGCTACTACCGAAGGTTCATTAATTACAATTCCTTTACCTTTAACCAAAACCAAAGTATTTGCCGTTCCCAGGTCAATTCCCAGATCATAACTAAATAAGGAGAATAACGAATCAAGCATATTTTTCATTTTAACATACTTTTAAAAAATCTTTCTTTTCATATTTATTTTATATAAAATAACAGCATATGGAAAATGTTCAAACACATATTTTCTCAAACCGCTTTCCTGCCATCTATATTTCCAGTGCTAATACTAATACATACACTGCCTCACTTTTAATTGGTGCCGGCAGCAGGTTTGAGAAAAAAGAAACTGAAGGAATAAGCCGTTTTTATACCAATCTCTGTTTACAAGGAAGTAAAGAATATCCGGAGAAAAATAATCTGGCTTCGGAAATTGACAAACTCGGACTCTCTTTTCAAACCAAGGTCTCTCCTGAATATACAACTACCGGATTCTCTTGTTATTTTGATAAACTCATCCCCAGCTTGAAAATGTTATTAAGTATTTACTTTCAACCAGATATTAGCAAAGAAAAAATTAACCAGGAAAAACAATTAACCCAACAAGAAATTAGTTACAATTCTGAAAATCCGCAAATAAGTTCACTGGATAAACTTACCAATGGAATTTTTAACCAATCGTCTTTAAGTTACAATACTTTGGGATCTAAAGAATCAATTAAAGGATTTAATAAACAAGTTATTAAAAACTTTAGAGATCAGTTTTATGTATCACAAAACTGTTTATTAACCATTATCGGTCCTGAACACGATTTTGAATTTAAAACAATTGATCCAATAATTAAAAAATTGCCCGAGGGTGAACGTCAATATTTTGAGCCTTTTGATTTTTCTCAGACCGATATTATTAGAAAAGAAACCTCCTCAATGTCTAAAATGGCTTATTTGACATTCGGAAGTTTATGTTTTGGTAGAAGCTCTAATAAGCGGGTTGCTCAAAGCCTTCTGATCAATATTCTTATAAAAGGACGCAACAATCAGCGTTTAAAAAAACTGCAAAAAGAACAATTTACCTACTCCTTACGTCCGTGGATTAAAATATATTCTGATTGTGGAGTTTTTCTCATACATTCTCAGTGCAACCCGCAACACAAAGAAGCAGTAAAACAAGGAATTAAAAATGAACTAACAAATCTATATGAAAAACAAATCACCCAAGACGAACTGGATATTGCAAAAGCATATTATAAAAACCAATTGCTTGAAAAACTCCAGGAATCGCAACAACTGGGGATTTTAATCTCTTTGAGTGCTTTTTTCAACCTAAATGAAAAAACACCGGAGGAAATAATTGAAAGGATTGATAAAGTTACCTTAACAGAGATTAATGAAATTTCCAGTCAGATTTTTAACCCGGAAGCTTTATCTTGGTATATAATAGACTGATGAATTTAAATAAGTTTCTTGACCAAGTTATTGAATATACTTTTTATGCACTTTTTGTCCTTGTCCCCCTTATCTTGACACCTTGGAACTACGAGCTTTTTGAATTCAATAAAATGCTTGTTGTTTACAGCAGTACAATAATTATTTTGGCCTCATGGGTAATTAAAATGATTATTAACAAAAAATGGATTTTTAAAAAAAGCATTTTGGATTTCCCTCTTTTGCTTTTTTTGTCTTCACAAATTCTTTCCAGTATCTTCAGTATTCACAGGCAAACTTCAATCTGGGGTTATTACTCCCGTTTTCACGGCAGTCTGATTTCAACTCTCTGCTATTTAGTCTTGTACTGGGCATATGTTACAAACATGCAAAGAAAAGTTATAAAAACACTTTTCTTTTTATTGGGAACCGCAACTATTGTTTGTTTTTACGGAATTTTGGAAAGATTTGGGATAGATGCTCATTACTGGGTTCAGGATGTACAAAACCGTGTATTCTCTACCCTGGGACAGCCAAACTGGCTGGGAGCATATATTGATGCCTTAATTTTCATACCTCTTGTCTTATTGTTAAAATCCAAAAGTAAAGGAAAAAAAATTCTTTTCAGCGCCGTCTATTTTATAATGTTTTTCTGCTTGCTTTTTACCAATTCCAAATCCGCTATCTTGGCATTCTGGCTGATTTTTTTCTTTTTTACAATTACTTACTCAATATTGATAAAAAACAAATGGAAGCTTTTAGGTGCAATTTTTGCTGTCAGCATGCTGTTTTACCTTTTAATCGGCGGGAAAACATACACTTACTTGCAAAAAGCCGATCAATGGATAAAACTATTTTTGCCTCAGCAGGAAGAAATAGTTGAGGTTCAAAAAAATTCCATACCAGGTGTTCCCCAATATGCTCCTACAGTTTCCGAATCTTCGGAAATACGTAAAATTGTTTGGCTGGGAGCAATTGAAATTTGGAAGAATTACCCAGTATTTGGCTCGGGAGTAGAAACTTTTGCATATTCTTACTACCAATTTCGTCCGCAGACACACAACCTGCTTTCGGAATGGGATTTTTTGTACAATAAAGCTCATAATGAATACTTAAACATGATGTCCACCACCGGCACCTGGGGAATAATTACCTATCTTGCTGTTATATTTACTTCTTTGTTTATCTTTTACAAACAAATTAGGAAAAATAAAGAAAACAGAGCTTTGCTTCTTAGCTTTTTGTCAGGATATTTAACCATTCTTATTACAAATTTTTTTGGGTTTTCCGTAGTTGTTGTTGCTTTACTCTTCTCTTTATTGCCGAGCTTTGCACTTAGTTTAAATACAAATCATGAAAACGAAAAAAAATTAAAAACAAATAAATATAAAAAGAATAATAAAATCAATATTTCCACTATTAAATTAATACAAATATTGGTAGTCTTAGCAACAGCTTTTTACGGATTAATATATATTGTAAATATCTGGCGGGCAGATTACTTTTTTGCCAAAGGGAAAAACTATTCCCGAGCCAATTACCTGGTACAAGCACGGGAACTTTTATCAGAAGCAATCATTATCAGGCCCAATAAGGCGCTTTTCCATTCCCAATTGGCGGAAAATGATGCCAAACTAGCACTTCTCTATTATCAAAGTACAGAAGCAACAGAGTCTGCAGAACTAATAGACCAACTAACCCAATCAACTTTACAGCACAGCCAAAGGGCGCTTGAATTGAATCCCGTTCATATTAACTTATACAAAAGTGTAACCAAAACCCTACTTTACTTGCAAGTTATTGATTCCCAATATTTACAGACTACTGTTAATATCTTGGAGCAAGCAATCATGCTGGCACCAAGTGATGCAAAACTTTATTACAATCTTGGATTGGTACACAACCAGCTGGGAAATAAAGAACAAGCAGTAAAATACTGGGAAAAAGCTGTCAGTTTAAAGCCAAATTATGCCAAGGTATACATTAAATTGGCAAAGCTTTACAAAGAGGATGAGCCGGAAAAAGCAATTGAAAAACTTGAATTTTTACTGGAAAATATCTTTCCAGACAATGAACAAGCAAAGCAAATGTTAGAAGAATTAAAAAACACTTAATGCAAATTGCAATATTCGGAGGCAGTTTTAACCCTCCCCATTTCGGACACCAAATAATATCGCAGCAGATTCTTCAGTTTACTCCTGTAAAAGAAGTCTGGCTGACACCCTGCTACACCCACACATTTGATAAACAGCTTGCCTCTTCTCAACACCGTGCAGAAATGACAAAAATGATCACTAAAAAAAATATTAAATATTCCCATGCGGAAATTGAAAATCAATTAAGTGGTGAAACCATTGATTTAATGAACCTTTTAAAAAACCAATATCCCGAGCATGATTTTTCTTTTGTTCTTGGTTCCGACAACTTAAAAAAATTTAAACAATGGCAGGATTGGGACAAATTAGTCTCACAACACACTTTTTATATCTTTCCCAGACCGGGATTTGATTATCAACTAAAAAATTACAACTTAGACAACGCGGAATATAAATTTAAATTAATAAAAAATAGTTTGTTGGTTAAAAGCAATATTTCATCGACTATTATTCGGCAAAGAATAAAAAACAATCTATCAATCAGGAATCTTGTACCCAATAAAGTTAGAAAATATATTAAGCAAAACAACCTTTATGAAAACACTGCAGATTGATCCGCAAGAGCAGATCAAAAAAATAACCAAGTTTATTCAAGATACTATTAACAAACAAGGTTTTGAAAAAACCATTGTAGCCGTTTCCGGAGGTATTGATTCTGCAACCACTGTTTTTTTGGCAGTAAAAGCTCTGGGAAAAGAAAATGTCTTTTGTTTAAAAATGCCGGCAGAAAAACAAAAAATGCTTGATGCAGATTTGATAATAGATAAACTTGGAATACATTCAAAAAACAAAATACAAATCTCTATTTCACCTGTTTTGAAAAAAGCTTTGCAAACTTTAGACATAAAAAAGGAAAGAAAGTATTTTAATATACGTAAAGGTAACTTAGCTGCAAGAATAAGAATGATGCTTTTATATGATACTGCTAAAAAGAAAAATCTTTTGGTCTGCGGAACGGAAAACCGCTCAGAGCATTTATTGGGTTATTACACCCGTTTTGGTGATGAAGCTTCGGATTTAGAACCAATTAAACATTTATACAAAACCCAAATCTATAAACTGGCAGAATATTTAGACATTCCCCAACCAATTATTGATAAAGAACCTTCCGCGGGTTTATGGCCGGGTCAGACCGATTCTGATGAGCTGGAGTTTACTTATCAAGAAGCTGACCCAGTCCTCCACCTATATTTTGACAAAAATATTCCTATAGAAAAAATAGAACTGCCAAAAACAGAAAAAATAATTAAGTGGGTGGGAAAAAATAAGTTTAAAACTAAAGTTCCTTACAGTTTATTTTGAAGCTTTTTTGTTTTGTTTTACTTTCAAAGCTTTTTTCTTTAAAGTCCTTAAACACTTAGCACAAAGCGTCATTTTTTTACCTTGGATTGTAGCAGACTGCAAATTAGGCCTAAAAACTTTTTGAGTATGAGCAACCCTGTTTCTCCAGCGTTTTGCTGCCACACCTTTACGGTGTTTATGCTGTCTGCCGGTAATTGCGCCTTTTCCGCAGTTTTCACAAATATTTGTCATTTTTCTCCTAGTCAATAATATTTTACAACGTTTAGTATCATATCAAATATAAGAGGTTTTGACAACCATTGTGCTTTATAAATTTAATTGTTAAGATAGCTTTTGCATGAAAAAAATAAGACTTTGCCTAATTATTTTTACAGCACTTTTACTCTCCTCTGTTATCGGATTATTTTTAACAAAAAAAATTATTAAAAAAAATCATAATCAATACTCTTCTAATAAACATATTGCTTTTCTTGAGGAAGTTTACACAAAAATTCAATCAAACTACTGGAATAAACTACAAGATAAAGATTTAAACAACCTTTTTTCTGCTGCTGCAAATAAAATCAACCCCCAAAAAGAATTCAAAGTACAAACAAAAAAAGAGCTTTTTAATAGCTTGGAAAAAGAAATAAATCAATTGGAAAATGATGAAGAAAAAAATAAGTTTACTACTCAACTTGCCGATATTGTCCTTACAAACCTACAACCCCAAGGGGTTTCCCGACTTTATGCAAAAAAAGACCAGCAAGCACTTGCAAAAAGGGTAAATAACCAGACAGAAAAAGATCATTATAAAAGCTTGGAAGTAGATAGAAACGCTTCCATTGATGAAATTGAAAAAAAAGCCCAGGAAAAAATCCAAGAGCTGGAACCTATTAAAGAATCATCACCAGCTGCTGAAAAAAAATACCAAGAAGTTAAAAAAGCTCAAGAAGTGCTTGCAGATAAAGAAAACAAAAAAAGATATGACCAAAAAGGAATTGAACCAACTTTTGGCCATCGACTATTAACCCCGCGTATCTTTTATATTCACCTCTCTAAATTTTCTCCAACCACATTACAAGAATTGGAAGAAATAACCAAGGAAGTTGACCAAGGTGAGCAGTTGGATACCTTAATCCTTGATCTGCGTAACAATATTGGCGGCTCAATTGATCTTCTCCCCTACCTTCTTGGACCGTTTATTGGCAAAGACCAATATGCACACCAATTTTATCACCAAGGTGAAAAAATTGATTTTAAAACCAAGCTGGGCTGGATGCCAAGCTTAGTGCGCTACAAAAAAGTTATAGTTCTGATTAATGAGAACACCCAATCTTCTGCAGAAGTTATGACTGCGGTACTTAAAAAATATAATGTCGGCGTTGTTTTGGGTGAAACAAGCAAAGGCTGGGGCAGCGTTGAAAAGGTCTTTCCTTTAGAAAACCAGATTAATAACACAGAAACATATTCTATGTTTTTAGTCCATAGCCTGACACTAAGAGAGGACGGACAGCCAATCCAGGAAAAAGGCGTCGAACCACACATAAATATAAATAATGACGACTGGCAAAAGCAGTTCAGACATTACTACTCTGATGAAGAACTTATTCGTGAATTAGAAAACTTATATTAAATTTGATATCATATACCCATGTTAAATTTTATTGGTTCTCCCTTATCTTTTTTGTTTTCAATAATTGCCCTGCTTGTAGCAATTACGATCCATGAATATGCACATGCCTGGTCAGCAGACTATTTAGGCGATCCAACGCCACGTCTAGCCGGAAGACTGACACTTAATCCCTTTGCGCATCTTGATCCTCTGGGAACTTTGGCTTTATTTTTAGTTAACTTTGGCTGGGGAAAACCTGTTCCGGTTGATTCTTTTAATTTCCGCAACCCGCGCAGGGATGAAGCTCTAGTCTCTCTGTCCGGTCCGCTTTCCAATTTTATTACCGCAATAATTGCAAGCCTTTTTTTAAAAGCGATATTTTTGTTTAATCTTAATTCAATTGGAATTATAGCCCAAATTTTTCCTGTTCTCTATACTTTTATTCAAACCTTTGTATTGTTAAACCTTGCTTTAGGTTTTTTTAACCTTATCCCCCTGCCTCCTTTGGACGGAGAAAAAATACTTTTGGGTATTGTCCCAAGAGATTTGGCTTTAAAAATTGAAGATGTTTTGGATCAATACGGAATGATTCTTTTAATTTTGATAATTTTACCCCTAGGAAATCAAGGACCTTTAGTTAGTGCCTTTTTATCTCCATTAATTAATTTTTTAATGCAGCTTTTAATTTAATCTAGGAGTTGTAATTTTCATCCACATTGATATAATTTATTTGCTGCCCTACAAATAAGCAGTAAAATGCGCGAGGATTTTTTCCTCCACAACAAAGTTTTACGGGGCGACGGAGTTCCTTAAGGACTTACAATGTGCTGAAGGACAGTCACCCCACCTGGAATATCAGGGGAAACGCCTCAAGCAATGCTTTTTAGAGTGGGGCAGTTTTCTTAATTGTTTTTGCCTGGGTAGCTCAGGGGCAGAGCACTTTCTTGGTAAGAAAGAGGCCATGGGTTCAACTCCCATCCCAGGCTCATTTTTACATGATATAATACCCATATGAGAGTTTTTAAATGTAATGATTTTGAATTCCCATATAAAAACATTACCTTCCCAGGCCAGCATAGTGATGAAAAAATACTTTTTGTTACCAGGGAAGGTAGAATTATGCTTTGGCTCCGCTGGTTTTCAGTTGCTTTTGTAGGTTTTATGCTTTTTCTTTTACAATTTTTACTTATCAGGTTTGCTAATCAGTTTTTAAATATTCCTTCTTCCCTTTCGTTTTCAGTTACTGCACTTATTATAACCGGAATAGTTTTTGCATTTTGGTGGTATTGGATACTCTGGAAAAAAAGCCTTTTTATAATCACCACTCGCCGCCTGACAAAGTTTATCTACACTACCCCATTTACTAGATATCAGCTTTCTTTGGGTCTTGACCGGATTGTTGACACCGGCGCTTACCAGAAAAACTATTTGCAGGCGTTTACAAATCTGGGCTATTTTGTTGCCCGTTCAGCAGCCGGCAACATTAAAAACTTTAAAATTATTAATATCTCGTTTTATGAAGACCTGCACAATTACGTAAACAAGCTTCTTTTTACTTTTAACAAGGAAAAAGAAAAACTGGATAAATTCCGTCCATTTATTCCGCATCTCAAGGGAAAAGACAGAAAAGATTATGTTAAAAAAACCGCTCCCGAATATATGGACAATAAATAATTAAGAATTAAGAATGGAAAATGCAGAAGGTAACTAAAAAGTTAGTTAAAAGCACCATTAAAGAGCCGGATCCTAATTCACATAAAGGAGAAAACGGCAATATTTTAATTATTGGCGGCTCCCCGCTTTTTCACGGTGCCGGCCGCTTGGCTGCTAAAGCTGCATTGGAAGTTTCCCTGTCCTTGGCAACTAAAACCAATGACATGGTATATTTTGCTTCCACTCCAGAAAACCTTGACTACCTTAAGATAAAGTATGATTCATTTATTGGTATTAAAAGAGAACAGATCGATTCTTATCTAAAAAATTCGGAAACAATTTTATCCGGAACCGGTTTAATGCGTGAGCCGGACCCGGGATTAAAAGAATCAGAAAAAGAAGCGGAATTTACAAAAGACGTAACTCTTAAAGTAATTAAAAGCAACAAAAAAGTGGTTTTGGATGCCGGAAGCCTGCAAGTCATTGAACCAGAAATTTTAAAGGAAAATAAGAGAATAATAATTACACCTCACAGAAAAGAAATGTCCAAGCTTTTTAATGTTAAAACAGAAGAGCTTTTACTTACTCACTCCGCTGAAAAAAAAGAGATTGAAAAAGTCGCTGAACTAGTTCAGAAATTTGCTAGAAAATATGAGATAACAATTCTTTTAAAAGGACCGATTGATATTATTGCTAATAAAAACAACTGGCTTTATTCCACCGGCGGTAACGTGGGCATGACAAAGGGTGGAACTGGTGATGTTTTAGCCGGCTTAACAGCCGCGCTTTACTCACAATCAGATGATGCATTAAATATTGCCGCTGCCGCAAGCTTTATTAATAAAAAAACCGGTGATCTGCTTTGGAAAGATAAAAAGTGGTTTTACAATGCAAGCGAGCTGGCGGACAAACTGCGTGATACCTTAGTTTCCATTATTTCTTAAATCCGGCACATAGCCTGAAGGAATTTTTAAGCTTCTATTAATTTCCGTTTGCCAACGCGTCATTCTCTCAACCATCCAATCATCAATTAATCTGCCTACCTGGAACTGCGACAAAAGGTAAGCTGCTACTCCGGTAATCAAAAACATACCAAAAAAAACACCCATAAAATGAAACATTCCGGAAATAAAATTAAAAAAGGCAAACTTAAAAGGATTGGCTGAATAAATCATAAACTTGCTTTTATTGGAGATTTTATCCAGCTTGTTGTTTAATTCTTCAATTTCCTTAACAAGTCTTTTGTTTTCTTCTGTCATTGTTATTAATAACTATACCAGAAATCGGGATAAGGCAAAAGCCACTCCGTGTTCATAACCCTGCTGACGGGTTACATAACCATTGGTATATAACCCAAACGCACCTTGCTTCTGCTTAACATCTTCAATTCCACTACTCTCTTCAATTAAATCTCCCAGCTCTTTGCCACTTTCAAGTTTTTTAATTATTTTTTCATCTAAAGGCAAAGCAGCAGACATTCCAACTCCCCGCTTCCCCTCTTTATTTAAAATCACAATTACACCCTGGGTAACCCAGCCAAATGAAAATTGATTGACTCCGCCTTCAAGTCCAACTGCATAATCAAATTTGCCTTTTTTTAACACATTTTCTGCCCTTTGCAAAGCTCCTTGGTAACAAACCTCTATACTCATGGGCTGATCACTGACCCCAGAAAAAACTTTTACTCCCTCAACTATTGTTTTTTTATCAAGCAAAGATTTAAAAACATTTTCTGTTGCTTTAATTTTAACCGGATTGTTTGAACCCACACCTACTTTAATCATTAACTTTTATTATATAATTTTTAATATGGCGGATAATAGCTCTTTTTACTCGGATTACCCGCTCCGTAAACAGATTGGGGATAAAACTCATCAAGATATTTTCCTATTATGTTTGCTTTCCGCTTCATTTTTTGTGCAATCTTTTTTCTTTCTTCCTCCGGAAGTGAAAAAATATCCCCTTCCTCTTTGAGTTTACTGATTAACATCACCACTACAAAAACAAAATCTTCTTTTAAACATTCTTTTTCTTTTGGCTTATGTTTATCTTTCCCTGACTTTTTTTCTTCTTTTTCAATTACCTTTCTGAAATAACCAATGACTCCTTTTTTAAGATCTTTTTCAGTTTCAGCTTCTTCAATATCAGCAATACCCTCACCTTGCTCAAGAGCATTAATAAAACCTTTCCAAGCCTTAAAACGTTCCCGTAAATAGTAGCTCAGCTTGCTCTTGACAATCATTATGTCCTGTCTTTTTGAAAGATTTCCCAAATATTCGTATGCTTTTAAAAACTCTGCATATATCCGGCATTCATCACTTGGGGATTCTCCCCTGCCAATCAAAGCTTGCTGCCATAATTCTCTTTCAATTGAATCTCCCTTTCCTTGAAAAATCCTTAAAATATCTTCCCTGCTTAAAAGCATTTTATCCAAATTTTCTTTGTCAAATTCATAACCTTCTGTTCTAGTGTAAAAAGGTCTTTCATCACTTATTGGAGTTTTAAAAAGCCTTATAAAAGAAAACGCTCCCCCTGCAATTCCGTCCAATTTATCAGCCGCAGCAACTAGTTTTGCCATTAGACGCAAATTTTCAAAATCCACTCTTTCTTCAACCCCTTCAAGTAATTCTCCTTTCATAGCCATTTCATGGTATTTCCTCCACCCCGGTACAATATCATATAATTCTGCTTCTTCATCCCTGATAAAATAGTTTTCTCCCAATTTTTCAAAATCGCTTTTTACTTTGGCTGCAACAGCCCTTGCCTCTTTTGCACTCCACTCTCCTTCAGATTCCCTATATGCCTTAAGTATTGCATCCTGCTGTTTTTTTAGTATTTCTTGTCTTTCTTCCGTACTAATACTAGGTATTTCCTCTGCTATTTCCTTTACACTAAGAAAACTATCCATTCCTTCTAATTCTTGGGGATGTGAATGATACCTAATCATTGTTATGGTTGAATATATTTGCTCATCACTTATTACTTTTTGCGGATCATCAATTCCATTGTCAATTTTGACCATTTGATCACGGTAATGACACAAAGCACACAAGGTAAAAAAAGCTCCTCTTTGTGCATGTCTTCTTTTTTTCCCGGTTATAACCTGAATCACATCATGTTCCCGGATAGCCAAAAATGCAGGAAAATAATATTGTTTAAGCTCCTGCATGTTACGCAGACAAGGTCCGTGTTCCAAAATATCTTTTAAGTCCCCTTCTGTTCTTCTTCCATGACAAAAATTATGGTCCCTTCTATAAACACTTTCATACAGTTCATTAATACTTTCACCGTCAACCTCAAGATTGTGCAATAATGTTGAAGTTAATCTGGCCTGGTCTTTTGCTTGACAAATCGTTATTGGTTTTGTTGATATTTCATTCCCTGAAATATCTTCTAAATCCCGACTTTGTTCATCTATGGGAAAAGTTTCACGGTTCACACAGTTCATAAGGTTATTTTATAGCAAAAGTTTGAAAAATAAAGGGGAAACTGGTAAAATCCTATTGTTATGGCAAAAAGTGGACCAAGACAACTGATTGCTCTTAAATGTAATATTTGCAGCAGTCACAACTATATATCGGAAAAAAACAAAGTCAACTCTCCTGACAAACTGGAGATAAAGAAGTTTTGTAAAAACTGCAGGAAACATACAGAACACAAAGAAACTACTAAACTGGACTAAACTTATTCTACAGTTACACTTTTAGCAAGATTTCGGGGTTTATCTATTGGCCTATCTAATTCTCTAGCTGTCCAATATGCCAGCATTTGCACCCAAGCTGTCATCGGGAAAATATTTAAATGTTGATTGCATTTGGGAAAGTTGTATACATTGAATTCCTTTTCAAACTCTTTATCTTTATTAGTTAAAATATATATATCCCCGCCTCTGGCAGCAGCCTCATGAATACTATTAAGGTTTTTTTCAAATTGAGGATCATCCGGAAGAAGAAATAGCAAGACCGTGTCTTTTTCCACCAGTGCCAAAGGTCCGTGTTTTAAAAAACCTGCTCCTATTCCTTCAGCTGGCAAATATGATATTTCTTTAATTTTCAATGCTGCTTCTAAACAAAGTGCATAACCTTTTTTCCTTCCTAAAATATATATTTTATTTCTTTTTTTTAGCTTTTTTGCCAATTTTTTAATTGTTTTTTCTTTATCCAATACTTTTTGTACATACTCGGGTATTTTGTCAATTTTTGCAAATAATTCTTTTTTTCTTTTTCCTTTTAAATTTCCTTTTTTTACACCAAGTAAAATTGCCCAAAGAAGAAATGCCAATATCTGATTTGTAAAGTTTTTTGTTGAAGCAACTCCAATTTCAAAACCCGACCTGGTATATATTCCTGCCTCAGTTTCTCTGGCAATTGAGGATCCTATAACATTTACCAATCCAAAGGGTAAAATATCCTTTTCTTTTGCTTTTCTTAAAACAGACAAAATATCCGCTGTCTCTCCGCTTTGGGAAACAAAAACTACAGGTTGTCCTTTTTCCCAGGGATAATTTGATCCAACTAAATCAGTTGCATCTTCAACAACTACGGGAATTTCTGCTATATCTTGAAAAAAATATTTTGCGGTCATACAGGCATATTTAGAAGTGCCACACCCTACAAGAGTAATAAAGTCTTTTTTACATAAAACCTCAAGATAATCCTCTATTCCCCCTAACTTAACCCCTTTATTCTTGTCAAACCTACCGCTTAAAGCATCCTTAATCACTTCAGGTTGTTCCTGAATTTCTTTGTACATAAAGTGTTTGTAACCTTTTTTGCTGACTTGTTCAAATTTATCTTCCACAAATATTTTTTGGTAGCGTTCCGACTGCCCATCCAGACTTTGTATTTCCACCTTATTTTTGGTTATCCTGGCAACCTGCTCGTTTTTTAGAGTGGCCATATCCTGCGTCCAGGAAACTAAAGCCGGTTGGTCAGAAGCAACAAAATTTCCTTTTTCACCAAATCCTAAAAGCAAGGGGCTAGAGTTTCTCGCAACTATAATCTGGTCAGGAAAATCACTTGATATTAAAACAATTCCGTATGCCCCAATTATTTCTGATAACGCTTTTCTAGTTGCTAATAAAATATCCTTTTCTTTCTTTAACTTTTCCTCAATCAAATGCACTAAAACCTCGGTATCTGTTTCTGATTTTAATTTATGCCCCTTTTTTATCAGTTTTTTCTTTAACTCTTTAAAGTTTTCAATAATACCGTTATGGACTAAAGCAAGTTTACCAGTACAGTCAGTATGCGGATGGGCATTCTTTTTGGAAGGCTTTCCGTGTGTGGCCCAACGTGTATGCCCTATTCCTAATGTTGCTTTTGTTTCCAGATCAGAAGTTATTTGGACCAGCTTGTCCACTTCACCTTTTGTTTTAACTATTTTAATCCCGTTTTCCTCCATTAAAGCAATTCCACAGGAATCATATCCGCGGTATTCAAGATTTTTTAAACCTGTCAGAAGATATGGAAGAACTTTTTTACTGCCGGTATAACCAATTATCCCGCACATAAGATCTAGCTTATATTATCAAGCCTAAAGTATCAAGTATAAAATTCCCTTGTAACTTTCTTGCAATTATCTAAAATGCTATAATATTAGCATCCGGGCCGTTAGCTCAGCTGGAAGAGCACTTGCATGGCATGCAAGAGGTCATCGGTTCAAACCCGATACGGTCCACATAGGTCCGTGGTGAAATGGTATCACAACGGTCTCCAAAACCGTTATTCCGGGTTCAAATCCTGGCGGACCTGCAAATTATAACTCCTAAATTTATTTACGAATAGTTTTAGTAACTATTGAAGTATTCTCTGACAAATTCACAATAAGTACAATTTCCTAGGCGTGACCATTCTTGTCCGTCACTGCAGTTTGCAATAGAAGCGCTTTCACCAAAATATCTGGCGGCTGCTTCGCCTGCTTCATCAGCAGTCCAGCTTTCACCCGAAGACTTGCCCATTTTTCCTCTAATCTTTTTAATAGCTTCCTCTGCTGCTGTATTTGGATCACATAATTGCTGCGGATCTGTTATTCCTGCTGGACAGGCAAATGCGTTTTTGTTCTGCACTTGGCCGTTTGAACAGTATGCATCACATATTGCACCTTTGCTTGGATCACAATTAACATTCTCCCATCCACAAACTATTTGAAACCATCCCACTGCACCGCAAGGACTAACCGGACAATGAGTTGAATCGCCCGTTTGATAAGCATGCGCTGACTCAACATACAAAATACCTCCTAAAACTCTTGCCTCATCATCACTGACTGCTGCCTGTGCTATTGCATTTTCCGACATTGGTGCCATGTCAGGAATATCAACTGCTTGGCAAGAGCCCAATTCCCTACCTGAAGTATCGTAATCAACAGATTGTGCGTCTGCTGTTGCCAGTTCATAGCCATATGGCAGAAGCTGCCTAGAAATCAGCTGGCGGAAAATTTGTAAAGAGCCTACATAAGGAAAATAGAAATCAACTTCTTTCCCACTGCTGTCTACTGATTTTACATCTCTGTTTCCTTCACAATATTCATCACACATTTTCCCATCACTTTTAGTACTTATTCCACTTTGCTCTACCCAGTCAAATTTTGATTTACCTTCTGCCGGCAGTTCCAAAGGATTTACTTTGTTATCTACTTTTTCACTAATTTTTGTTTTTATTGTATTTAATTGCTCATCTGTAAAAAATATATTAAAGGCTCCATATTTTTCCCCTATTAGCCTTGAAGCTACAGTATTCAGTAAAGGAAACTTTGTTTCAATCTTTCCTTTTGATTTTTCAGTTTCTTTGTTCGGACTGACACAATCATTACTGCAGTCTTGAAACGTCGGATCACAAGGATCAGGAGCACAATATGTCGGTTCTTTTGTACTTTTGTCTGCTTCAACCTCATTTAATACCCAAACCCACATATCTTCCCTGCGAATTGGAACTGTTGGATCATTTGTGTCGTGTAAATAATTTTGATAATTAACTGCAACTGGATCAGCTATCCCGCCTCTTGCTTCATCCAGCTTGCATTCGTCGTCACTAGGAAGCTTAACATTATCAATACTTGAGTCGGCATATTCATTATCTCTGGCTTCTTTTTGTCTTTCTTCAGATATTGCTGTTTTAAAAACCCAGTCGCTTAAATCTTCCATTTCAGCTATATACGGAACAAAAATTTCTTCTACCCTATGCCGCATTAAACCATCTCCACCCCTAGTCACATATTGACCGTTATATTGTTCAAGTATTTGTTTCTGCTCATTTAAGCTCATATCAAAAAATCTTTGGTTTTTGATTGGAACATCATTAATATTTCTCGCTTCATTATCATCAGGCATACTAAAGTCAACAATAACTTTGGCATCCTCTTTTGAGGCAATTGGAAAATATTTAGGCCAGAGCTCTTGATACAAAAGTCCTTCATCTTCATGTGATCCAGAATCAGCTAGCCAATTAGTTCCTTGCTGACAAGCAGGATGCTGATCATATCCATAATCAACCAAAATATTTGAATTCTGACAGACCAGTTGGCTTATTCTTACCGGCCAGACATCTTCATATGATTTTCTGTCCGGAAGTCCGGAAGGAAAAGTTTCTTTAAAATCATCTTCAGACAAAAAATCCCCGCTGGCATTTTTGTAAATTAATGGATAGTCGTGTATTGGTCCTTCTAGCTCACTTTCGTATTCTTGAAATGTAGCTTTTAAAAGTCTGTCAATTATCATATCTTTCTCTTTCCACTTGTTAGCAATATCACCACTATACATCCAATCTCTTGGATAAAGTTTTCTGATAACTCCTGTTTCCCTTTCCAACATTTCCGGTGTAACGTCTTCTGAATCAACCCAAGTTCTATCAAAATATAATTCACCGCGTAAGTAGCTGGTTAAAAAGTTTTGCATTCTGTCTTCTTTGTCCCACATATAGTTTGATGAAGCTCTGCTTATTCCTAAAAAGGGAATTTGTAAACTAGTCATGTGTAAATCTGCTACTTCAAGATAATCAATTATCTCTGAAGGCGGCTGGATAAAATATTTTATTTTATCCGTTCCCACCGGCTGTTCTGCACAATATTCAATATTGTAGTCTGTTTTAGTAGTATATTCCAAAGGATAACAGTTGTCTCCAACAAATGGTCTTTCCGGACTCCAATCATAAGGAACAAAATCCATTGCATCATACGGATGCTGGGGAAATCCGTTTGCCGCTTGGTATTGGTTTTCCCATTCAGAAATATCATAATATGTTTGTACTTCTTCTTCCCCAGTCGCTGGCCAGCTGCGCAAAGGACCACAGGGAATACCCCTTCCGTAGACCCTTCGACCGTAAGCTGTTTCTTGATTAACATCCAGAATCTCGTCCATGTCCTCGCCAACATCCGTGGGTATTAAATCCAAACCTTCTCCTCCACACAATGGATCTTCAGGAAAAACTGAAAAACGATCACATATCAGTAAAGGATTTCTTTGCGGAGAAAATTGCCAGAGTATAAAAGCATCTGCTCCTGTTCCCGTTAATTGACTTCTGTCAGCTTGAACTTGATCATATCTTTGCTGCAATGGCTGCAGACCACAAACATTCGTACAGTCCGCACTTGTACAGCTTCCACTTCCTCCTGAACCACTTGCTTTGTATCCTGCTTCACCAATATAGTAAAACTTTCCCGCTCCCTTAACAATATTTGCTGCATCAAGACAACTCCCTTTGGTATTTGATTCATTGTAATAGTGGCAGGAATTGGCTGTAATATTTTGCAAATTTGTTATAAATTCATAAGTATCTAATGGGATTTGCGAGGTCATTAACCCAGGGGAAATGTATGCTGATGTTTTGGATGCCATTAAATTACTCATGTCATTTATAAAGTCAACAAGAGAAGAAAGACAAGAAGAATCGCCCTTACAGTGCGGTTCATTAACCATTTCCCAAATCAATATCTTCTCCGAGTTGCCGTACCTGTCAAGCATCCGCGCTACATAATCTCGATACCTGGTTCTATACCCGTTTGAATACCAGGCTCCCGGATTACTTTCAGGAGGTCCATAAGGAAAATCTTCAAGCGCAACTATGAATTTAATATTTGAGGGAGCTGCATCAAGTACTTTTTGCAAATTATCATATCCCTGAATGCCAAATGTTGATTCATAACCCCATAATCGTACAATTGTGGTTTCACAATTGCTTGCAAGGTAATTTAAAATACGGGAAATGTTTTCCGGATTTTCTTTTGCTAAACTGTGAACATTATAGCCAAAGTATGCATCTGCTTCTTTGGGAAAGACCAGAAACAATACAACCAATAAAAATATACTACTGACTAGTTTTTGCCAGGTTTTCATCTCCTATAGTTTACCATATATATTATTTATTTAAAATTTGCTTTAGAGTCTTAATATCCCTTTTGCCGATAGTATTAGTAATGTAGGAAAAAAATGCTCCAATTATTAAGTAGATAAACAAAGAGATAACCAGCCTGAATAATGTATTTTGTCCAAGCGGAAGTGAATATACTATTGCCGCACTGATAACACTTAAAATTAGTATCTTTGCATACCCGTCCCAAAAAAATCTTAATTTTTTTATCCCGATCTCTTTGTAAGTTATCCAGAATATGAAAAGTGGAACTTGAATAACTCGAGAAAAAAGCATTGAGCCTGCAGCTCCAACAAGTCCAAAATGCGGAATTAAAATCAAAGCACTTAAAGTTAGTAAAACAGTGTTTACTCCACCCCAAAAAGCAGTCAATTGTGGTTTTCCTGATCCTTCTATTATTGCAGCCGGAACTGCAGGATAGGAAGAAAGCAAATAAACAAAAGACAATATTTGTAAAACTAAACCCGCATTTCTAGCAAAATCCTCTCCCATCCAAATTTCTAAAAATTCCGGTCCGAAAAACACCAAAAAAATAAAAACTGGCGTCATAAGAAAATTGGACAGTCTGACTGCTTCTTTATACAATTTTTTAATATTTTCTTTTTCGCCACCCTTTTCCAGCTCTGAAGCTAAAGGAAAAATCGGCAGAGTCAAGTTGGGAAGGACCGACAAGAGTTTCTCCCCTATTCCTGCTGGCACTGCATAAAAACCCAGCTGTGAAACAGACAAAAAGGAAGCAATCAAAAAATGGTTCAATTGAAAGTTTACTCGTGCTGTTAAACGAGAAATAAATTTAAAAAATGAAAAAGAGAGAATCTTTTTTAATACCTTTTTGTTTAACCCGAACCCAATATTCACTTCTCCCAAAAGTTTGTTAGCAATAATTAAAAATATTACAAAAGCGAAAAAATTTGTACAAATATACACCCAAATAACCTCGGAAAAATCAAAACCAGAAAACAAAAGTATAACTGACCCTAAAGGTATAAAAAGTCCCAAAAAAAGATTTTTTAAATTGGCAATCTCAAATTTTTGCATTGCCCTTGGTATGCCGGTCAAAAAATTACTCAATAAAGTAAAAACAAAGCTGATTGACATCAATCTTAAACTCATAATTGCTAAACTTTCAATCTCCAAAGAAACTTTAAAAACATTTTTAATTAAAAAGTCTGCAAAAAAAGCAACCAAACCACCACCTGCAAGAACTATTAATAGAGTTGCTGTCCAAGCTGTATTTACCAGTTCTTTCTTTTTTTTCTTATTCTCCAAAATTTCTGCTAAATATTTTATCATTGCCGGTATCATTCCCAGATCAAAAATAACAAACCAGCCGTTTATTGTTACAAAAAGCATTAACAACCCAAACTTTTCCTCACCAAGATTATGAAAAATATACGGAGTAGCAATAAAAGAAACCAAAAAAGTCAGTGCTTGGGTTAAAAAATTAACCACTACATTTTTTAATAGTATTTTCGCCCTTTTCATATCTCGAGTTTAACATAAAAATATCTGATATAATAGATACGGACGGGCCGTTAGCTCAGCTGGAAGAGCGCATCCTTCGCATGGATGAGGTCAGCGGTTCAATTCCGCTACGGTCCACTGCTTTAATAATATAAATGTAAAGTAACTAAAAAAAAGAATATAACTTATGAACAATAATAATCAAAATTACCAGGATAAAGTTGTTGTCTGCAAGAGCTGCGGACAAAAGTTTGCTTGGACTGCAGGCGAACAAAAATTCTATGATGAAAAAGAATTACAATCACCTACTCATTGCCGTATCTGCAGAGCTGCTCTTGAAGAAGCAAAAAAAGATAAATTTAGGGGGAAATTGGCAATTATAGAAACAGAGGAAGATTAATATGGAGAAAAAATTTGCTGATTTTAAAGTTATTGTTGGATTAGGAAATCCGGGAAATAAATTTGCAAAAACCCGCCATAATGTTGGTTTTATGTTCTTAAACATGCTTGCAGACAATAACGAACTGGAATGGAACAGCTCCAAGCGATTTCAGTCCGAAGTTACAGAATATGAATCCACTTCCCTATTAAAACCACAAACTTACATGAATAAATCCGGAATTGCGGTCCAGATATTCTGTAAAAAAAACGGCATCAAGGATTTTGATAATCTGCTTGTGATTCATGATGAGCTTGATCTTTCTTTGGGGGAATTTAAATTATCTTTTGCCAAAAGCTCTCCTTCACACAACGGTGTTACATCAATTGAAGAAAAATTGGGATCCGAGCAATTCTGGCGTTTAAGAATTGGTACGGAAAACCGCAAGCTGGAAGATATTCCTGGTGAAAAATATGTTTTACAAAAATTTTCCAAGTCAGAATTAGATAAGATCTATAAAGTTTTTGATGAAATCAAAAATAGCTTTTAACACCTTTTGCTTTTAATAATTGCTCATCATAACTGGCTAATTTTCCGTCTCTAGAACTTACAGCAATCATACAGTCAGCCATATCTAGATTAGAATTTGAATACAAACCTATAGAAGCGCTAGCTGTTTGTGATGTTCTAATATTTTTTTGTGCTTTTAAAAACTGATAAATTCTTATTAGCTTCTGCCTTTTGACTTGATACAGATTAGACAATACATATTCAAGTTCGGGAAAAACTACATCAGAAACAGCAAGCTTCTTACTACTTTCAATCAGCTTTTTAACTTGTTTTGCTTTTTTTATCTGATCTTTAGTAAAGAATCGTACTAAACAACTAGTATCTAAATAAATCATTTATCCAAAAATTTTTCTATGACAGCTTTAGAAATAGCTTTATCGTAGTCATTTTCTGAGAACTTCTTCTTAGTTTTTACAATGCCAAAAGCCTCATCAATTGATAAAACCGGTTTCATTGTTAGTTTATCCTCGTCTAATTCAACAATCAATTTATCAGATTTCTCAATCCCAAATACTTTTCTAAACTTCTGAGGAATTACTATCTGCCCTCTAGAACTAACTGTAACTGTTGTTATCATAATAAGATTATTTTAATTTATCTTACTTGATTTGTCAATACTTACTTAATTAGTGTATTTCTTATTTTAAAATAACTATAAATTAGTATAAAATACATTTATGAATAATAAAGTAATTGTCATCGGTCTTGACGGTGCAACCTGGAATATTCTTGATCCATGGCTGGACAAACTTCCCTTTTTAAATAAACTGAAAAAACAAGGAATTTACTCTAATCTCCAAAGCACTATACCGGCTATGACTGCCCCGGCATGGGCTTCATTTCAGACGGGCAAATCACCCGGAGAACATGGAATCTGGGGTTTTAAAACCAGAAATAATAAAATTGTTGACAGTTCTTCTTTAAAAATAGATAGATTCTGGAAAAAAATGGAAAAGGAAAATAAAGAGTATTGTTTTATTAACCTTCCCCTTGCCTATCCGCTCCCAAAAGCAAAAGGCATCATTATTTCCTCCCTTCTTACACCACCTGGTAGGGATTTTTGCAACCATCCTGAAATACAAAAAATGCTTGAAAAAATTGGTTACAAAGTGGATGTGGAAATGGAAAAATACGGACTCTTTGGGGCGGAAGAACAAATTTTGCAAAAAAAAGAACAAATCTATAAACAAATATTGGATGTAGCAGAAAAAAGATATTTGGCAATTAAAAAGCTTGCCGACTTTAAAGATTGGGATTTCTTTTTTGCACTTTTTAGGGCAACCGATACTGTCCAGCATATTTTTTGGAAAAAAAAGCAAACTTTGCAGGTGTACAAAAAACTAGATAAATACTTAGAAAACATCTACCGGTTGTTTAAAAATAAATATGAGGATAAACTACACTTTTTTGTAATATCTGACCACGGTTTTCATGCAACACCTAAAACCCGCTTTTACATTACTCCATATTTACAAAAACAAAAACTAATGCCCCAAACAACAAAAACCTGCTGTCCGTTTATTGGCCTGGCAAAAATGGGTTGGAGACTTGTAAAAAACCTAGCTGTTTTTAAAAAGCTAAAAAAACAAAGAGATAACTATATTAAAAAGCAAGAAAAAAAACATTCAGAAATTCTTGATGTTCAGCCTTTCCAAAACGGCATATTTGTTAAAGACAAAACAAAAATCCTCCCGATTATTAAAGCTTTAAAAAAACTTAAACATAATAACAAAAAAGTTTTTAAATGGGTAAAAACAAAACAGGAAGTTTATTCCCGATCAAACAAGAATCCCAACGTTCCAGATGTTGTTTTTCTGGCAAATAAAGAATTTATAGTTGATCCTGATCTTTTTGCAGAGAAACTTTTTACTAAAAACAACCCGCCGCAAATAGGGAAACACAATGCTGATCCTATTGGTATTTTTATATATAAAGGCAAAAAGATTAAACTTCCAAAAAATATAAAAATTTGGAATTTGGCAAACTCTTTTGTTGAGATATTGAATTAGCGGATAAATAGCTTTACAATTAAAATAGATTTATAGTTAAAATAACAACAAATTATTTCCGGAGGTTTATAATGGTAGAAATTTCAACAGATAAAAAAACTTTTTTGGAAAAATATCTTTCAACCCCTTTTGCAACAATATTTGCTTCCATTTTGACAACTTTTTTTGCAGCCGCCTTGCTATTTAAAATTTCCGGACCAGTTCCAATTCAAGTAAAACAAACCTCAGTGGACAAAGAAAACACTTTTCAGGTAACAGAGACAGCTGAAGTCAGCACTACTCCGGATCAGGCAAGAGTTTCTTTGGGAATGACAATTGACAGAGCAACAGTTTCTCAAGCACAAGATGAACTAAATCAAACTATTAATAATATTACAAATGAACTTAAAAATCTGGGAGTAAAAGAAGAGAATATCAAAACCAGAAACTACAATATTCGACCTAAATATGATTACAGCAGAGACACTAGAACTGTAACTGGATATACTGCTTCTTCAAATCTGCAAATTACTCTTTCAGACTTTGAAAAAATGAACAACACAATTGATACTGCTACTAGTCTTGGAGCTAATCAAGTAGGCGGAATCAGCTTTTTACTCAGTGAAGAGAAAAAAGAGGAACTGAGAAAAGATTTGAGAAAACAAGCAATCGACAAAGCCAAAGACAAAGCAAATGAACTAGCTAAACTGTCTGGACTAAAATTGGGTAATGTTATAAACGTCAAAGAAAACCTTGATACACCCAACTATTTTTTGCAAAGAGAATTAATGGCACCTGCTGGAGCAGGAGAAATGGACAGGGAACCAACAGACATCCAGCCCGGATCAACAGATTATTCTATTACTATTACTTTAAGCTACGAAACTTTTTAAGATGCTTCCCCATCCTAAAGATCACCAGCTGGCTAAAATATTTATTAATCACTCCCTTAATTTAAAAGAAAAGGAAAAAGTATTAATTACAGTATCTGATTCTTCTGCTTTTTCTTTGGCAAAGGCCACATATATTGAATGCCTTAAAAAGGGGCTGTATCCTGTTATTGATATTGGTGAATTAGATATGACTGTTGGAAGAAGCTCAGTAGGCGGCTTTGCCTATCAATTTTACAAACTTGCAAATGATTGGCAGTTAAAACAAATCCCGGAAAATGTTATCAATGCACGGATTGAATGGGCAGATGCTTTTATCCGACTTGCTTCAATTAGTAATTCTAAGGAATTAGCTCAAATCAAGCCGGAAAAGTTAACTACCAGACAAAAAATAATGAAACCTCTAATTGACAAAATGATTGATTCTGACCGTTGGATTTTAACAGTCTATCCAACCCCATCAATGGCTCAGGATGCTGGAGTTTCTTATGACTGGCTCCTTGATTTTTACTATAATGCTTGCATTATTGACTACAACAAAATGAAAAAAAAGTTGAAAAAAATCGAAAAGATCCTTGATAAGGGAAAAAGAGTTGAGGTCTTTGGGAAAAAGACAAAATTGGCTTTTTCCATCAAAGACAGGCTTGCACTTGCCTGCTATGGAGAAAGAAATATTCCAGACGGAGAAGTTTTTCTTGCTCCAATTAAAAATACCCTAGAAGGAGAAATATTTTTTGACTTGCCAACAAGAAGGTTTGGCCGAGATGTTGAAGGTGTATATTTAAAATTTAAAAAAGGTAAAGTCGTGGAAGCCAAAGCCAGTAAAGGACAAAAAGCACTTGAAAAGGCTCTTGATACTGATGAAGGTGCAAGATATATAGGTGAGTTTGCTATTGGTGCCAACTACGAAATTTACCAGGTAATGAAAAATACTCTTTTTGATGAAAAAATTGGTGGAACCATTCATATGGCACTTGGACGAGCTTATAAAGAAAAACGCGGCGGCGGGGAAAACGAATCTGCAATACATTGGGATATTGTCAAAGACATGCGTTTGGACGGTTCAATTATTAAAGTTGACAACAAAATTGTTTTAAAAGAAGGTAAAATTCTAACTTAAGAAATTTTCTGCTTTAATTACTTAATAAACTCAAAAGACTCCAGAGGTAGAAGCGATTAGAAAAAATCTCCGCCCATTTTTCAAAGCTTTCTGTATTCTCTGCCGTTTCCTTACTTTTCAAAATTGATTTATATAAGCTTGCTAATACATTATTAGGTCCTTTTTCTGCTTCAATTTCCAAATCATCTTCTAAATCATCAATTGTATTATTATTTGCATAATAAAAATTATCAATTTTCTGAATATTAGGGTTTGATATGTTTTGTTGGAGTCGATTGATCAACACATATTTTAAGTATTTGATAACTTCATCAACTTGATTTTTACAATAAACACGATTTTGCTCATTTTCTATATTTTCGAGTTTTCTTCGTAGTAAAAAAGATTGTTTCATGGTATTGTATGTATATTTGTACTCAATTTCATTTTCTTTAAGCGCCTGTAAATATTCTAACATTATATTAATATGCCATATAAACTGGTCTTTTTGGGGTTCTTCAACGTTATTGCGAATATAATTTTCAAGATGATTAAGTTTAATTATTGATAATTGAACATAATTTACACCATCTTTGGGGGTGTCAAGCACAACCTCTTCACTACCCGACGAAAATACGAAATTATATTCATCTTTTTGTTCTAAATCATCAATCTGTCCTTTAAATGTCTTCCAATCACTTATTTCTTGTTTAATTTTGCCAATATCCAAGTGGTATTCTCCGCTCCCAGTGGGAATCACTTCCACTTTATAATCACCTTCCTGCAATTGATGAATTATTACAATACCCTCTTCTTCATAATATTCACTTCCAGAAATTGGATTATCTATTCCATAGCCTGCTTGTTCTCCATCAGATGCAGTTATTCTTAATTTTGCTGGTGAGCGGATGATAAATACTAAAGCATCTTCAATTGGACTTGGCACACTCACTATATTAGGAGTAACATTAATGTTTAAAGCATTAAATATCTTCTCCAATCCTTCATATGTTTCAATTAATTCTGTATGACCCATATCTAAAGTTTCAGTATTAACTACCTCTATTTCCGCTCCTTTTGTTAAAACAGTTCCGTCACCCTCATCTGTCATTTCCCGAGTTTCAACTCTTCCATCTTCCCATCTACCCATAAGTTTATCTAAGACATTTCTATCCTTAATTACATAATATTCAACAGAATTCTCTCCCCTTCCATTGACTGTAGCCATAATACTTTTTAAAGTTCCATCCATACTTTCCTGAAGATTGATTAGGAAATTATTAGTATGAATCAGAGAATCCGATTTTTTTATAGTTCCGTCATTTTCTTTAAGAAAATCAAATATTGGAATCATTTCTTTTGTGGACGGAGCAAGTTCACGCACTGCTTTCATACGATTTTCAAAAAAATCTTTATGAATTTGCACTAAAATCTCAAAAGCTACATTGCGCCACGAAGGATATTCAGTCGTTTCTCCTCCTTCCCATCCTCTGTAGGCCGCTAATGCGCCTTTATGGGGAGAACCTACGGTTACAACTTTTTCTAGCTTTTCAGTTCCATAATTTTGTGCATATGTGCGAGATACCAATCCTCCCATTGAATGCCCAACAAGCTTAACTTTTGTATTATCCTGACTTCCATTTAAAACAGTACTATCTATATATGTATCCAAATCTGCAGCAAGATTATCCAAATGATCCCTCCAATCATAATAGAATTCATAATAGTCTACTCCCTCTGTATATCCTGCATTTAACATTGAACTTCTAAAATTATCATAAACATGAACAAATGGTGTCTGCTTCCACTCATTACATTCTTTTCCCAGTATTAAACCATCCCAACACCAAGACCCACCATGTCCGGGAAGAAGAATTACTGGATGCGTATATCCAGAAGTTTTGACTCTAATATAGTCTATTTCAAAGCTTGTCCATGGAGACCCATCAGTAGTTATCGAAATTGGATTTCCAAACCAAATAACAGATGGCTTTTTTACTACAGCTTGTGAACTTCTGAAGTAGGAAACATCATTCAAAATAACTTCATAGTATCCATCAATGTACATAATGTTCAAAAATAAATCTTCATTTACTGATTCCTCCCAATTGAGATAGTCAGTTACTTCTGGGTTACACTGATAACAATTTCTTGAGGAAACATGGAAATCTCTATGATCATCTTGCCAAATAAAAAACATTTGTACATCATTTCCAAGATCTAAAAGCTCTTCTTGGCTAATTCCATTATATGGTGCCTCTGTACCAATAGAAATACCTGTTCCCCAATTAGCTGATCTTAAATATTTAAGCTTCATTTCTAAAACAAAATCTTCTTCTGGAAATGGATTAATTTTTGTTTTAACAAATGGAAATGAATAAGAAAACGAATCTAATTTTATATTACCTTCATTAATATATATGGTACCCAAATTAGAATAAACATCCCACTTACTAGAAAACATAAAGTCAGAAGTTGAAGAATTAAAATTTTCTTCAAAAAAAACAGTTTCATTAGCTCTGCACGACTTAGGACAAAAAAGAAAAAATAAACTAAAATTTAGAATTAAGATATTTCTAACTAGGTTTAGAGTTTTGCTCAACTATTAATTTATTTTATTAATTATAATCATTTATAATAAACTATGCTCAAAATTACAATAGATGTTTCAACTTTAATAAATGGCATCAATAGTGGGTCTTCAAAATACACTTATTATATTCTTAAAAACTTAGATATAGATCCTAATATTAAACTTACATTATTCTCCTATTGTCCAATAAAAACACATAAAAACTTCATTAGTTTTTTGGAGTCTAACTTTAAACAACCTAAGAAGATAATAATTCCCTTACCTAGTAAAATAACTAATGATGTTCTTTTAATTTGGCAAAAGCTAAATTATCCTTTTATTGATTGCTTAATAAGAAACACCGATATTTTTCACTCTTTTGGGGTCTATCATCCTCCCCTTAGGAATATTAAAGGAATTGCTACAATACATGATTTGAATTTTCTCGATTATCCAAGCTGGACATCAAAATCTAATTATAAACTACATAAAGAAAAATTAAAAAGAGTAGAAAACAGTTGTAAATATTTAGTTGTTGAGTCCAATTCAACAAAAAATGAGATTCTTAAAAAAACAAAATATAAAGGAATCATTGAGGTCATAAAGCCAGGTGTTGATTCTAATATTTTTAAACCATACTCAGATAAAAATAAAAAAGAAATAAAAAATCAATTTGGCATTAATAAGGATTTTTTTCTTTCTTTTTATGAACTATCCCCTCGAAAAAACTCCTTAAGAATAATAAAAGCATTTCTAAAGTTTAATGAATTATATAAAAATAAGTTCCAGCTTGTAATACTAGGAAAAAACCAAAAATTAGATAATAAATATAAAAATTTAATTTTCCTGAAAAATATAAAAGAAAAGGAATTAGCAAAGCTTTATTCAAGTGCAGAAGCATTACTTTATCCTTCTTTATATGAAGGTTTTGGAATTCCAATTATTGAGGCTATGTCATCGAATACACCAGTAATTACATCTAAAAATGCTGGAGGAATTGAGGAAGCCGCAAATGATTCAGCAATAAAAATAAATCCCAAAAGTACAAATGAAATAATTAACTCTATGAAAACAATCATAGTCTCCTCAAAACAAAAAAATCATTATGTTGAATCTGGCAATAAACATTCACAAAAATTTTCTTGGCAAAAAAGTACACAAAAATTAATTCAATTTTATAAAAAAATTAAATGAAAATAGCAATCTTTCATAATCTACCTCCTGGAGGTGCAAGAAAGAGTTTATTTAAAATTACAGAAAATCTCTCACTTAATAACCAAATTGATTGTTATACATTAGACCTATTTAATGATAGTTTTTTTACTTTAGATAAATTAGTAGAAAAAAAGTTTACTTATAAGATAAATAAAAAAATAAATTTATATAAATTACTAAATGAATTAAGTTTTTGTCAGAAAAAAATTGCAAAAGAAATTGATAGTAAGAAATATGATTTAGTTTTTGTAAATCCTTGTATTGTAACCCAAGCTCCCTATCTTCTCCAATATCTTGAAACTCCTTCTTTTTACTTTTGTCAGGAACCTAATCGAGAATTTTACGAACAAACTACATTTCAAACTCAAAAAATTGCAAAATTTATTAAAATGAATC
The DNA here is from genome assembly GCA_964430265.1 of uncultured Pseudomonadales bacterium. GTDB lineage: Bacteria > Patescibacteriota > Microgenomatia > UBA1400 > CAYXSR01 > CAYSEI01. The sequence continues at coordinate 83,242 of CAYSEI010000001.1, read as the reverse complement.
TTATAAAATTATATAGATACCCCATTAAACATATAGATTTTTTAAACACTAGAAAAGCCAAATATATTATTACGAACTCTAAATATACAAGTGAACAAATAAACAGAATTTATAATAGAAACTCCAAGCCAATATATTTAGGAGTTGATTCCTTTAAATATAAACCAACTCAAAAGAATAAAAAGTATTTAATATCAATTGGTTCTTACACTTTTCTAAAAGGCCATCATTGGGTTATCCAAACTTTAAATCACTACTACCCAGATATGACTACAACACTCCTTATTGCTGGTTATGAAGGAAATCAAGAAAAACAAATTAAACAAATTGCAAATAATAAACAAATCAAAATTAAATTTGTTAAAAAAGCTAAAAATGCCGAATTAATAAATTATCTAAATGAATCTTATTTATATTTAAACGGTGCTTATAAAGAACCTTTTGGGTTATCTTTACTTGAATCAATGGCCTGTAAAACTCCAGTTATATCAGTAAACGAAGGAGGACCTTCAGAAATTATAGATCATAAGATAAATGGCTATCTTATTGAAAGATCTGAACCCTTAAAATTTGCAAAAACTGTAAGAAAATTATTGAAAAATAAGAAACAAATAGAAAATTTAGGAATAAAAGCCCGAAACAAAGTTATTAATAAATTTACCTGGTTAAAGACTACAAATAAAATTGAGAAATTTTTTAAATCAAATCTTTAAGAAAAAAAGAACTGCATAAAAGCTTCAAGTAATTTCCATCTAGAAGCTAGCTCTTCCTAATACATTCCCACTGTATAAGCATATACCCCCATATGTATTAGTCGTATATTTATTCTGTTACAATCTGTTATTTTTTATACTTTATTATGTCGGACAATATTTTAGCTATTTTAAAGCACTTTACTCTTAATTTTAAGCATGGTGTATAATATTAGTTATAGTATGAAGAAGAAATTAAATGTTTATTTTATTTTAATTCTTTTAATTACTGCCCTCGCCGCTTTTCTGCGCTTTTATAGGCTTCCTAGTATAATGTCTTTCAATGCAGAACAAGGTGATAATTATTTAGCAATTAAAGATTTTATTGAAAATAAAAAGATACCTTTTATTGGACCTCCGACTTCCCATCCTTGGTTGCACTTTGGACCTCTTTTCTACTATTTAATGACTCCTGTTATGCTACTTGCCAATTACACGCCTCTAGCACCCGCTTATTTCTTTGCATTAATTTATACAGCAATGATCCCTTTGAACTATATTGTTGTTAAAAGGTTTTTTAATAAACAAACAGCTCTACTCTCTTCTTTTTTTATTGCTGTTTCACCAATATTTATACATTTTAATCGATCAGCAAGATTTTTCTGCTTAGTACCTTTTCTTCTATATTTCTATTTCTGGTTTTTGGCTAACTATTTGGAAAAAGATAAAAATGCTTTTATTATGGGACTCTTATTAGGAATAATTATTAATTTTCACTTGACGGCTTTGGTTTTAATACCGGCAACTTTGTCCGTTTTCTGGTTTACAAAAAAAAACATTAAATGGAAAAAAATTATTCTTGGTTTTTTAATTCCTTTGTCACCTTTATTAATCTATGATGTGTTTAATGGTTTTCAAATGATATCCAAGTTTGTTTTGTGGATTCCTTATAGAATTGCTGGCTTTCTACATCTATACCCTAAGAACAATCTAACTTCTGCAAGTTTTACAGATACTGTTGGTGGTTTTACAAGCTTTTTAAAACTTTCATTTTTCCCCAAAACTTTTCCTTGGCAGTTTTCTACTTCCTTTTATCTTTTAATCCTTGCCGGTTTCTTAATTATTTATAAAAGACCCTTTACTCTTATATATCGCAATATCAAGAAAATATTTAAAGAAAAAAATAGCATACAGATATTTCTTCTTTTTTTAACTGCCTGGTCATTTGTTGCCTTATTTATTCACACCAGTCCTCCACTCCATTATTTCCTTCCTATCCTACCCTTGCCTCAAATTTTTTTAGCATCCTGGCTTTTAAATTTTAAACTATCAGCTACTGTAAAAAATAGGATTTTGGGATTCATAATCATATTCTTGTCCTTAGTCTCCGCCAACTTCTATTTTTCCAAGCAATGGTATTACCTTCCAAAGAATGAAGTTTCACTTAACCCCCACTATATCCCCTATTCTCTGCAAACAAAGATTATGAAAATAGTGGTGGTTGATTCTGGAGAAAAATCGTATTCTTTATCAAGAATCGGTCCTTATGATCATTTTGAAAACAATTTTGCAGATAACTACTATTACATTGGCTGGCTTCTAGGAAAAGAGCCAATAAAAGACAAACCCGGATTAAAATACACAATAATTGAAAACTTAGAAAAAATTCCTGATACCCTGAACTTTAACCAAACTATTGTACAAATCAATGAAATTGCTATTTTAAAGAATTAAACCCAAGTTATATTTCCTTACTTTTTAATTCATGGTAAAATACCAAAACATATGGAAAGAAAAAGCTTTTTTCAACCAGAACCAATAGAGTTAAATCAACCGGACAAAACAGATGATTCAAGAATGGACAGAAGAACTTTTATCCGAAATACCTGCATATTAGGCTTATCTTCAATTTTGGGCGCTTGCTCTAATCATGAGAATAAAACACCCACCCCCACTCCGGAAGTTCCTACTAACCCCACTTACGAAGCAATGGTTGAAAGACAGGAATATATTGAAACAGCTTCCCTGCTCTATGCTTTGCCTATAGTTTACCCTGTCACAGACGAAAAAGTAGCAAAAGCAATGGCTAACCTTTCAGAATACACTATCCAGGGCAGCCCCAACCCATACTTTCATTTTAAAAAATATCAGAAAATTCTTGAAGAAAGAGGAATTCATCCTCAGTTGGACGATAAATTTCTTAATATTATTGATCCAGCTGATGGTTTAATTTGGGAGCTGGGAAAACAATTTTCCGATCCCTACCAACCTCCGGCTGACTATGTTCCAGTTGTTTTTGATTTTTCTAACCATCCTGATCTAAAAGATCCACAAACAGAGGAACAAACGCTTAGAAAAGATCTTGCTAAAGTAGAAGCTCATCTTAAAAAAGTGGATTCAGAATTACGACCAAATACTAATAACTACCATATTACTTTAAGAAACGTTTTGGAGTTTATAAAAGATTCTCCGCACAGATTTGACTATTTCCCAGCACAGGAAGGTATTGAAGGTGATTTTGGTATTGCTCAAGCTTCATACAGTGACTGCATCCTTACAAGCATAAAGCTTAGCCGCAGCACTCACCTATTCCCCCAAGACCTGTTATCAGCTGTTGTTTTTAAAGAAGTATCCCAGGCTCAAGCTTGCAGAATGCTTGGCTAATTTTGGTAAAATATATTTATGAGTTTTAAAAATATCCTGCGCTGGCCATTTTTATTTTACATCCGCTTATTATCCAAATTAGCTTTAAAAATTAATAAAGTACAAATCATCGGTGTTACCGGCTCAGCCGGAAAAAGCTCTTTAAGGGATATGCTTTACTCTGCAATTTCCCCCTCGTTTAGAACCAAAACAATAAAAAAGGGTAATTCCGAAACCGGCATCCCTTTTGGAATCCTGGGTGTTAAAGTAAACACTTATTCACTTAAAAACTGGCTTTTACTAGCACTTAAAGCGCCTTTTGGTCTCTTCTATTTAAAAAATACGGAGTATTTAATTATTGAATATGGAATTGATGACCCTTATCCACCCAAAAACATGGACTATCTGCTTTCCATTGTTAAACCTGACATTGCAATCCTTTTAAATGTCTACCCTGTTCACACCATGCAGTTTGAAAAAATTCTTAATAAACAACAAAAAAATCTTCCACCAGATAAAAAACAAAAAATTCTTGTAAATGCTATAGCCAAACAAAAAAGCAAAATACTTGTTTCCGCCCCTGAAAACGGATTGGCAGTCTACCCTAAAGACTTTTTTTACTTGGACAAGATAAAAAAACATATTAAAGCAGAAATGATATCATTTGATATGGATAATAATAGTGGACAAATTAAGGTGACAAAAAAAGGAACACAAGTAGAAATTATGGACCAAACACTCAATTTTCCCAGTTATGCCCTACCCAAATACTATCTTTCTTCATTGGAAATTGTCTTTACAGTTACTACACACATTGGATTATCAAAAAAGCAGACTGCCAAAAATTTGCAAAGCAATTGGGAGCTTCCGCCGGGAAGAGCTACTCTGATACAAGGAATCAATAATTCTATAATAATTGATTCATCATACAATTCTTCTTTGCAGCCGCTTTTAGGCATGCTTGATACGCTTAAACAGTTTAAAAATAGAAAAGTTGCAGTTCTGGGAGACATGCGCGAGCTGGGAGAACAAGCAGAAACAGAACACATAAAAGCTGCAAGAAAAGCAGTCAAAATTGCTGATGAAATTATTTTAGTCGGTCCCTTAATGAAAAAATACTTTTATAATGAAGCTGTTAAAAAAGGTTTTAACAAAGAAAAGATTCATACATTTTTATCACCATCCAAAGCAGCAGAATTTGTCAAAAAGAATATCCAAAAAAATGATCTGATCCTTGTTAAGGGCTCACAAAACACCATTTTCTTAGAAATTGTTGTTAAAAAAATTATGAATAACCCCAAAAAAGCGGATGCTTTGCTCTGCAGACAAAGCAATTTTTGGAAAAAAACTAAAAACCAGTAAACTTAATTTTCTTTTTTAATCCATTCAATACGCGCCAGTCTTTGTGCACGCTTTTCAATTTCTTCCCCTGTTTCCCTAAATTGTTCAACTATTTCTCTTGTCCTATTCTCCACCCACTTTTTAGCATCAGGATTATCCGGAATAGATATTTCTATATTTAATTCCTCCCCTAGTTCCATTAATACACTTTGTCCTGATAATTCAAAATCATTTTCTATAGTTCGGTATTCTGATCTGCTTGAAGAAGAATGTTTTCTATCTGATCTTTCAACTTTCATTTTGTTTTTCTTCCCAGTATTTTCTATGTGCCATTCTTAAAACCTGTTCCCTGTTTCCCTTAATTCCCAAACTTCTTAGCCTTTTTGCTTTCCTAACAATCTTTGTCCTTTCCTCCTCCGGCATATTATCAATTAAATCCATAATTATGCTTTCTGCTATCGGATCAACTGCCTCTCTTAATCTTTCCTGAAAGACATTATCCAAAGCCTTATCTTCCACACAACGACCATTAGAAATTATTTCTGAAGATGGTGCCTGTCCTATTCTTTCTGTTTCCACCAATATATTTTTTACAGATTCAAGCTTTTAAGATATTCTTTAAATTCCGGACCAATATCATCTCTTATCAGTGCATATTCCACTGCTGCTTTCATAAAACGCAGCGGATCACCGGTTGTCATCCATTTGCCTTTAATTGGCTGAGCAATAACTGTATCTTCCTTTGCCAGCTTGTTTAAAGCATCGGTCAACCAAAGTTCTCCGTCCTTGCCAAAGTTTTCATTCTTATAAAAACTCTGCAAAATATGGATCACTTTAGGAGTTAAAATAAAGCGGCCGAATTGTGCCATGTTTGAAGGAGCTTCACCTAAAGGAAGCTTTTCCTGGATATCGGTTATCTGGTTTATCTTTGTGCCTTGTTTGTAATTAACTGTTCCGTATCTTTCCACTTCCTCGTCCGGAACTTCCTGTACAGCAATCATTGAAGCAGGTTCATGCTGGTAATAGACATCCATTAACTGTTTAACACAAGGACTGCCGTTTTCATGCAGGACCAAGTCGTCGCCAAACATATATACAAAAGGCTCATTTTCCCTAATCAGGTTTTTAACACAAAGAAGCGGAGTTCCGTTTCCATAAGGAAGATGTCTTCCCTGCCTGATATATACATAATTTGCCATCTTGTAGATTTTTTGCACTTTTTCCAAGCGGTCCATTTTGTTAGCTCTTTTCAGCTGGATTTCTAGTTCCATGTTGGTATCAAAGTGGTTTTCCAAAGAGGTCTGGCCAACCCGGGTAACTAGAATAATGTCCTCAATTCCCGATTCAACTGCCTCCTCTACTAAATATTGAACAATCGGCTTGTCAATTATCGGAAGCATTTCTTTAGGCTGGTTCTTAGTAGCGGGTAAAAATCTGGTTCCATAGCCTGCAACTGCAATAACCGCTTTGGTGATTTTCATATAGAGTCTCCTTTGTGCATATTTAATAATAAGACACACCAAAAGTATAGAAGTTTTTAATTTGTTTGTCAAAAAAAGAGGTTTGTGTTAAAATTAACTTCGTATGATTCAGTACTTAAAAGAGGTTAGAAGAGAACTTAACAAAGTCTCCTGGCCTGGTAAACAAGAAATCATCCGAATGACAATCACTGTTATTGTTGTCAGTGCAGGCGTAGCCGGAATCATGACAGTACTTGACATTATCTTTAAAAGATTGCTTAATTTATTAATCACAATTATATGAACAAAAAACAAGAAGAAAAGCAAAACCAGGAAGAAAAAATCAAAAAACCTGTTAAAAAGGAAACTCCTTCTAAAGAAGCAAAAGAAAAAAAAGAAGCTGCTTCTGAAGAGGAAGAACCCAAACTGGGCAGTTCCAACCACCTGGTAATCAATGACGAAGATCAAGAGGGCTCCCGTTGGTATGTGGTCCACACCTACTCCGGAAGGGAGCAAAAAGTTGCCCTGGCACTCAAACAAAGAGTGGAAACTATGGGATTGCAAAACAATGTTTTAGAAATTCTTGTTCCCACCCAGAATAAAATTAAAATCCAGAGAGGCAAGAAAAAAGAAGTCGCAGAAAAAATCTTTCCCGGATATATTATAGTGAAGATGGTTTTAAATGATGATGCCTGGCTGACAGTCAGAACCACTCCGGGGGTAACCACTTTTGTCGGCGCAGAAAACAAACCCACTCCCCTTCCCAAAGAAGAAGTGGAAACCATTTTGAAATTTTCCAAGATGGAAGCGCCCAAATACAAAACAAAATTCTCAGAAGGTGAAGCAGTCAAGATTACTGAAGGTCCTTTTGCAGACTTTTTGGGAACAGTTGACAAAATTGATGAAGAAAAAGGCAAGATCAGAGTTCTGGTCTCCATATTTGGCAGAGAAACACCTGTTGAACTGGATTTTCTTCAGGTAAGCAAAATCTAACACCCCAGCTTATAATCCAACGTTTTTAGCTTCTGTTTATAAATGAAATATTCTGCTAAAAATTGTATAATATATGTATGAAAGCAAAACTCCCTAAATCTGTGCAAAAATACTTCTGGGGCGATAACTTATCCCAGTTAAACTGGAACGAAAACAAAAAATACATCATCGAAAAAATATTGGATAAAGGAGACTCAAAGTCAATCAAATGGCTGTTTAAAAAAGTCAACAAAAAAGAGGTTAAAAACAATCTCTCGGAATATAACTTAAGCCCAATGTCTAAGAATTTCTGGGAAATTTATCTTGAAGATAAATAAAAAACAGGACTTAAATTATAAAGTAAAAATAATTCCCCTTTTATAAGAGACTTTTTTCTGTTAAAATATACTCTTGTTATGGCAAAGAAAATAAAAAGAAAACTAAAGTTGAATTTGGAAGCAGGAAAAGCAAACCCTGCCCCTCCTATTGGCCCAGTTCTGGGACAGCACGGTGTGAACATTGGCCAGTTTTGTAGTGAATACAATAAGATGACTGCTGATAAAAGCGGAGTTATCCCCTGTATTCTTACTATCTACCAGGACCGTTCTTTTGATATGGAACTAAGAAAACCTCCTGTATCTGAATACATCAAACAAAAGATTAATCTAGAAAAAGGCAGTGAAAAACCCGGCAGAGAGCAGGCAGGAACAATAAGTGAGGAACAAATTGAAGAAATTGCCAAAGAAAAAATGGAAGATTTAAATGCCAAAGACATGGAAAACGCAAAAAAAATTATTAAAGGCACAGCCAGAAGTATGGGAATTGGGGTAAAATAATGGGACAAAAAAAAGTACAAAAAATTGATCTAGCAGAAGAACAGGAAAAAAAAGAAGAAGCTAAAGATAAAAAGACTGAGGATAAAAAAACTCAAGTAAAAGAAGAAACAGATAAAAAAGAAGAAAAAAAAGACAAAGGTCCAGCTCACTCCAAAAGGTACAGAAAAATCAGTAAAAAAGTTATTCGCACTAAACAGTACTCTCCAAAAAAAGCTATTGAACTTTTAATAGACATTTCAAACAGCAATATTGATGAAACAGTTGAACTGCACATCAACACCCGCAAAGAAAATCTAAATGGCACCATAAATTTACCCCACGGAAGCGGTAAAAAAAGGAAAGTTGCAATTGCAGATGAAAAACTCATAAAAAAGATTGAAAAAACTGAAAAAATAGATTTTGATGTCCTTATAGCTACTCCTAAAATGATGCCAAAAGTTGCCAAACTGGGACCAATCCTGGGACCAAGAGGTTTAATGCCCAACCCCAAAAACAATACAATCACAGAAAAACCTGAGGAACTAAAAAAGAAAGTGGAAAGCGGAGAAATCCACTTCCGCACTGAAAGAAAAGCTCCCATTATCCATTTAGCAATCGGTAAAAATTCATTTAAGAAAAAAAAGCTTTTGGAAAACCTTAAAGCAGCAATTGAAGGTATAAAAAAGCATAATATTAAAAAAGCAACCATCACCTCTACCCAATCACCGGGAATTAAACTAAACCTAGAAGAACTGGAAATATAATAATACCTCAAAAACTATCAACTGTATTATAAACCTATATATCAAAGTATAAACTTGTATATAGATATTAATTACTAAAAAAGTTCAAAAAACAAAGTTAAGTAATTATTTTTATTAATTAATTTGAATTCAGATTTTTTGTAATTTAGTCAATAAGTGACTGTATCTGTATAAATTCGGTCAGTTTAAATTTTGACAATACCATCAGAAGTTTCAAGACAAATTACTTTCTCTTTTCTTGATAGGCGCGCGCAGCCTGTTCTAAAAACAGTTTGCTTGAACTTGTCAGCCCAACTGTATTATTAAACAAGTGTGCATGATAATAATTATTCAACTGTTTTTCATTCTCTTTATTTTGTATATTTTCTGGTGGTTTGTATGCTTCTGTTTCCATTTTTTGTTTCTTAGACTAAAAAAGCCTCCTTTTCAGGAGGCCGTTGTTTTCTTAATTTGGGCAATTCTTCAACAACCAACCCCCCTGCTTTTATTTTGCTTACAAATAAAAAAAGAAAGATGGGTCGGATTCATCATGATTTTATTTAATATCATTCCCCTATTTTTGTCAATGAAGAATAAATGTGTATTCATTAACAACCCTTATTTAAAAGTGCTGAATATAAATTTAAAATAAAAATTTGCAAGCGCTCCGCCAAAGGCGGAGGAAATGAAAAATCCCGCCTATCGGCGGGAAATTCTAAATTTTTTAAATAATTAAATTCTAGTTTTTTCTCCTAGCGGACGCAACGCACATAGTTGTCGTTGTGCTTATCGTCGGTCTGACGTAAACAACCAGAAAAATCTACAACGCCAGCTTCTATAAGATCCCAATCCTGAGAACACCAATATCTCTCGCTGAATCCATCACCACCGAAACAAGTTCCTTCACAGGCACCAGAATCACAGAGATCCCCTAAGGTATCTCTGCCTGGTAGAAACCAATCATCCTTACCACCGTAGGACAAAGTATCACAGTAGTGACAGGCCTCATAATCGCTACCTTGACCAACACAATTGCCTTCACTATAGTTTGACGACCAAGTATAAGTGGAACTAGCAGTTGGTGTCCAACATTTATCTGCGTTGCAGTCAACATAGACAGTATCGCCTGATGCTGTAATCTCACAATATCCCGTTCCATCACAGAAACAATTATCAATCGTAGTGTCAGCACAAGGTTCAGGCATATCATAATCCAATCCCACATTTTCCAAGCCCACTCCTCCGGAAAAGCCTACCTTGTTTGGCACCTCATCCGGTGTTGAACAATTTGCAGAGTATGTACAATTGCCTGAAGCGTCACACTGCCCCTGGCAGACATAATCAAATCCGCCGTCATTATAACAACCTGCACCTTCACAAGAACAATATGCCTGGTTGCCGCTATTGCAATAGTTGCCTGTTCCACAGCTGCCGCTTGAACATGCCTGACCTTCAGCACAATATGTTTTTTTACAAGCACCAGAGCCATTACAATCCCCTGTCTGGTCTGCACAGCCATTAGCACAACTTAAATCACATTCATTGTCCGGATCAGTATCCTCTGCTATATTTGTACAAGTGCCTTCAGATCCGGAAATATCACAAGCTTCACAGATGCCGTCGCAAGCCGTATCACAGCAGTAACCATCAACACAGTTTCCGGAAGTACAGTCACTATCCGCCTCACATGTTTCCCCACTATCTTTAGTGTAGGTGACTTTGAGTTCTACGTAGTCAGTATAAAGCGAATTTGAAACCTTGACACAGCGAATAAAGTAAGGATCTGTTTGTGTATACTCAATACAACCATCAAAAAAAACAGTATTGATCTGTAATCCATTAATATCTGAAGATAAATAACCACCGTCGTAACCATCTCCTCCAAAACAGTAACTAGAACAAGAATCTGAATTACAAAGATTGGCTAAAGTATCTTTATCTGGAAGGACCCAATTAGAAATACCACCGTGATCCAGGTTATCGCAATAATCCATTGCGTCATCGTAAGAATACAAGCCTGAAGGCGTTGGTGCCCAACATTTATCTGCATTACAGTCAACATAGATAGTATCTCCATTACTACAGTTTACCGTCTCATAACTTGTACCAGCGCATGTACAGTCTGTAAATTCAGGACAAGGAACTACTTTTTCCGTTTTTGCCATCAGCGTCACTTCTCCTTCAATGTCAATATAATTGCCTACACTGCTATCAATTGTTCCGGTTAAATCGGCATCAGTAGCTGCTGTAAAGTCATTGGAGTCAAGCTGTTCCCAGTTAGAAGAGTTGTAATCCCAGATGTAAAAATAGGTGGAATATCCTGTCTCTGTTTCTCCGTAGCCGTTCCATTTTAAATCAAGCTGGGATACTGTTGATTCTGTTTCATCAATATAAAATTTATATAGCTGGGAATCATAATCACCATCACTTGTTGCTTCTTCTGTCACCCATCTATTTCCATCATCTGCCTCTATGTTGTCATAATCTGTATTGCTTGCTTCACTTGTCCCTGTATCATCCTGGTTTGAAAATACTGTTGCTCCGTAATCTTCATAGGCATAATAGTCATTTGTTGATTGAGTTACACCGGTAAAAGTATATGTTGTACTTCCTGGTGCATTGTAGGCATAGTTTATTTCTCCACCAAAATCAAATTTAAGAGTATGTGGATCTGCTGTATTAACAAGATGTGTTACTGTCGCTGTTTGATTACATTCCCAGTTTTTGTAGGAAATAACATCATTTTGTAATATCTCTGGATTCATTTTTTTGCTTCCGCATTTAAGGGAAACAAAATCAATATCCTCAATTGTTGCCTGATCATCAGGAATTATTTTAAGGTCTGCTTTACCATGAGTTTCAAAATCCACTACCCAGTTATCTCCTGACTGGGGATGGGAATGAACTGTGAGGATTGTCAGCTTAAAAGTCGGATCAATTGTGACTGGATATTTTCTGTCCGTTGATAAAAGCCATTCTTTATCTGCAGTAATTTTTAGCTTATCTTGTGTAATATCTATTTTTATATTTTCACTTCTTTCCCCGTTTGCATCCTCCATAAAAGGTTTGGGGATATAGAAAAGGGCTTTCCCTTCTGAGTTGTAAAAGTGCCAAAGATTGTTTTCCTTTTTTGCTTTTAATAAAGAAAAATCAATATCAAATGCAAAAACATTTTGTTCTATTGGTTTTTTTAAAACTATTTCTTCTTTTAAACCAGTAGCTGTGCCTTTTTCTGTTTTTAAAAGCGTATATGAATAGGTCTTCCCGTTTTCTGCCTCTGCTTCTAGCTTGTCTCCTTTTTTTGCCCATTTTACACTCTTGTCAGGTATTTTAAATGAAATTGCTGAATTTTCTTTTTTAAAAGATATTTTTTGCGGGTCATCAACACTTGCAAACGTAGCTATAAAAGGAGCATTTTTTGTTGTAAATGAATTGTCCTCTGCCTGAACAATTTGGGCATTTTTTTGACTGTCTCCTGCTACAAGCAGAAGCATCAAACTGAAGGTAATAGCAATAATAAGGCCAATCAGAACCTGCTTTGCAGAGTATTTTTGCGCCATAAATTCATTATATATCAATGATTACTTTTTTCAATTTTAGGTAATTGAAGTAATTACCAGATGGCTGTCCAGTATATTTGCTTCTCTTCTGCATTTTCAGGAAGTTTGGAAAAGTTGATTACAAACCCGTTTTTGTTTAATTCAGTCACCCAAACATTGGTATCCCAGCTCGGAGTAAGATTAATACTTACAGGAGATTCTTCCCATTCTTTTTCAACTTCTATTTTGTTGCCTTCAACATCCTCCTCTAATTCAACTTTACCGCGCATTGAATCGTTTGCTTTTAAAACCCCCTCAGTTATTTCAATATCACCATTGGGATTTAAAACTATTTTTCCCTTAAAAACATCCAAACTGCCCGCACCGGGTAAGCTTTGCAGTCTAAGTGTGCTTCCCAATGCATTTATCTCACCGTCTAAGCCGTCTATATTAACAACTCCGTTAGTTATCTCTCCGGTTACTCCCAGGTCAGTCACAATCAATTTATCAAGCTGTGCTGAACTGGTTGCATTCAAATCACTATAATTACTTGTTGATGATACGACAAAATCAGTTTTTAACCCTAAATGTTTCTGTATAAATTCAATTTCCTGCTGTTGCTGTTTAATTCCTTCCGTTAATAATGCAGTTAGTACCTGATAGTTAATTGATTTATATCCATCTTCTCCCGTGGATACCACCTCGGGCATCACTTTTTCTAATTCTTGGGCAATAAAACCAATTGAACTTTCTTGTGTAGATACCCAATCAAATCTTACTCCCCTCATTTCATCAATCTTCCCCAAAGGATCTAATATTTGATCAATGTTTGTTTTCAAACTGGCATCAGAAAGAGTTTCCCAGGCATTTGCCCGTGCTACTGTTCCGTCTCCTGCTTCACCAACTTGCAGCTTATACCCAGGATCCGAAGTTCCCACACCCAGGTTGCCATCTTGATCAATAACTCCCAGAATATTGTTTTCATAATCCTTCCACTGCATCAGATCAGCCTGCTGGTTTTCCACTCCTTTTAAAACCAAAGCATTTTCCGAATCCAACCCCGTATTTAAAGTTGTTGTTGACTCAACAACTAGCTTGGCTAAACCAGAGCCTGTATTCTGTATAGTAATTGTTTTTGTCTCTCCCCTGCCTGCCACCACCTGCAGATTATCAATATATACTGATTTATCTGTTTTTACATTCACCCCAAACGTATTACTGCCTGTGGTAAGTGATTTTGAACCTTCTACCTTCCACCAACCATTTCCCTGATCTGTATATGAAATATTAGAAATATTTGATCCTTCATGATTAAGCTCTACCACTGAACTATCCACTGTTCCCCCGATTGTCCCGGGCGTATTATTGTACACATAAACACTAAAAGTGTGTGTACCGTTAACAGCTACAGTAATCTCTTGGTTAAACTCCAAATCCTCCAATCCAATTGCATCAATCAATCCTGATCCAGATGAAGAACCATAAGTTGTAGTTGTCTCGTGCACTACTTTGTTGCTTGTATCACTGATTTGTAAGCTGAAACTGTCCAAATATACCTGCGCATTATGCTTAACTAAAGCTCCTACTGTCCGGTCTGCATTAGCACCAGTAACCTCCGCACTCAACTTGTACCATCCGGAACCCATATTCGTGTATGATGTAATAATTGCTGCATCATTGTAATACAACTGAACATCATCAGCAGTTACTTCACTGCCGTCAGTATATGCATAAGCTTCCAAGTTAAATGTTTCTGTACTTATAAGATTTATTGCTTGTCTGAGATTTGTGTTATCACCGGTTGCATTAATAACCACTGAACCAGAACTAGAATCATATGTTGTATCTGTTTCATGCATTACAAGCCCACTTCCTGCACTTTGTTCATCCCCGTAAGAAACAAAAGTATTTTTCACACTCTTGTATGTGGCAGCAATCCAGTCTGCTGAGCGTGCATTATTTGAGACTCTGACTTCATCAATTTGTCCGTCAAAAAGCAAACTTCCTCCTGAACGACCGCTTATCTGAAAATTATACGAAGTAGGTGAAAAACTTCCTGTCATTGCATCAATTACAATTTCTTCTGTCTCCCCGTCTCCATTTACAAATATTTGTGTGCCTGCTGCAGTACCTGAACCATCATATGTTCCCACTACATAATACCAAGTATCTGTCCCTGCAGATACCTCTGTTGAACCTCTAACATAAATTTCTGCATTCCAATAATCATCTCTGGCCAACTGAAAATAGAACTTCTTATTATTTCCATCATAATTCAAGTTATAACCATTATGAGTACCTCCAACACGCTTTTTTGATATTATTGCCTGGTTAGAGCTTGCATCAATTTTTACCCAGCCTTCAAATGTAAAAGGGTCTGCTGTATCAAAGTTTGCTGTTTCTGTACCAAAAGTAAGATAATCATCGTCCCCAGCAAAATCAATACTACCGTTTATTTCCCCCTCCATTTGATCTTCACTTGTCATACTACCTCTTGAACTTCCGTCATTGTTGTTACCGGTACTATCCTGAATCTGTGGTTCAGCACCACTAGGATCTTCTTTTAAATGCCAGACACCTACATAATTGGCATTCCAAACCCCGTCTGCATCTTCTCCATTAGAGGCAGCATCATTACCGTAGTACATGTAAATATAGTCAGTATCTGAGGCACCATCTATTTGCGGCACTTCAACCCAGACATAACTAGTGGCACCCTCATTCCATTCTTCTATTTCATAAGATAACTCTGTTGTTCCGTCCGAATCAGTAAATCTAATATCTGCTCCATTTGCTGCTATTTTGTCATAAGCAATATTTACGCCTTCCTCCAATTTAATTAAAACAGGAAACTCAGACAAATCTTCTGTCTGGTCTGAATTATTAAAAGTAATCTTTTTACGGTATTCCCAGCTGCTGCCATACCAGGCGCTTGCCTGAGTTCCATTTGTTTCCCAGCTATCCAAATTTGTTTCCAGGGTATTATTGGAAAATTTTTCTTTTTTGGTTTTTGTATAATTCCATTCAGACAGATCATCTTCCAAAAGGCCGTTATTAAAAAGATTATCCGGCTCAGGTGTAGAAGCATCCAAGGAAACACTAGTTGCATCACCAGTAAAATTAAGACCGTTACCGGATAGAGCAAATCCTTCCTGAGTGATTGTACCAGCAAAATTTGCATTACCCTCCTTGTCAAAAGATATATTTGCGTTCCCATCCTCATCGTGTATTTCAAGTGCATTTGCAGTTTGCCCAGCCACTCCTTGCAAAACTAATTGCTGCTGGTCTGTACTATTAGCTACAATGTTAACCTGAGCATTGGGGTTAGTGGTTCCAATCCCAACATTGTAGTTTAATTCATCAAGAGTTACTGTTGATCCATCCAAGCTCCATGGTGCATCTTCGCTTCCAATCTTCACCCAGGAAGCATTGCCCGAAACGTCAGTTTTTAAATAATATCCAGCTTGTGCTCCGTCTGTCAGTTTTAAACCTTCTGCAGTTATTGTTCCTGTTACATCCAGGGCAGTCTGCGGATCTATATTTTTTATTCCTACATTGCCACTGTTGTAGTAGATGTTGTCTCCACTGGATGTCCAAATTAAAGGCGCTGAAGAGCTAAAGGTAACTTTTTTACTACCACTGTCCAATGACAAGCTCATGTTGTCACCTTCAACAAGCTCAAAAACATCTTCATTTGAACCTGCAGTAACAGAACTTCCGTTTACTTTAAAAGTGCTGTATATGCTTTGATCACTGCCTTTATCCAGGTTAGTAATCACAGGCTCCTGCCCTTCAGTAATAGACAAGCCTTCACCAACAGTAATTGAGTAAATAATGTTTTCAGCCGTCAATGTGCCTGTTGTAACACTGCCGCTGACAACCTCGCTTGCATCATCCAGGTTCAACCTTACTCCACTCCCCTCAACTTCATCCTGTAAATTAACTTTTTTGGTAAAAGTTGTTTCCTCCTGAAATTCAGTAGTATCAGAAAAAAAAGCTGGCAGGTTAATGCTTAACTTAGGTGAGTTCTGTATGTCTTCAGCTGCCAAAACTCTACCGCTGGATTCAGCAACAGGATTGTTTTCAGCAACTTGAGGTTTTTCTTTTAAATAGCTTTGTTTAAAAACAGGTATAATGTGGAAACTGAAAGCCCCGATAGCAGCACTAAACACAAAAGCTGTTAATGCTCCAATTATTTTAGGCAGGTGTTGTCGCATAAATTTATTATATTCATCCCAGTAAAGATAGTAAAGAAGAATTTACCCAATTTAACTTGTACAATTATGGTTTTGTACGTTAATATATAAAATAGCATGAAAAAAGCTCTGCCCTCTACCATATTAATTGCTCTAGCAATTATTTTTGCTTCTTTAAACTTTGTACATGCGGCAAATGAAGGTCTGGGTGTTGCCCACCGCTTGGAAATTCAGGGAGACAATATCAGATACGGTTCAATTGTTTCTGCAGATGAATCGCAAAACTTCCTTAGCCAGGAAGCATATGATAAAAATATGATGGGCGTGGTAGTTGAAAAACCCGCTTTGGAAATAAACAGCGGCAATGGATCAGGAAAAACCTATCCAGTTATGGCTGAAGGAACGGTTCCTGTTCTAATTTCTGGAGAAAACGGGCCAATTGAAAAAGGTGACCGAATTACCAGCTCAAGTGTTACCGGTATTGGAATGAAGGCAACTAAAACTGGGTTTACCCTGGGAACAGCCCAAGCTAACCACACACTGCAAAGCAAAGAAGAAACTACAACTATCCCCGTATACTTAAACATAAAGTTCACTTACGGAGAAGATTCTCCTGCCTCAGAAGTAATCAGCCAACGGCTTTTAAACATGGTCAGTTTAAGCACAATTGCAGCAATTGAGGAGCCAAAGGAAATCCTTCGCCATACTATTGCAGGATTGGTTGTTTTAAGCTGTATTTCCTTTAGTTTTTTTACTTTTGGCAAAGTAGTGCGCAACGGAGTTGAAGGAGTTGCGCGTAATCCTTTATCTAAAAACTCAATAATTTTTAGCATGATTTTCAATCTGATCATTAACCTTGTAATAGTTGGTGCTGGACTTGGTGCTGCCTATATTATTGTTTATTTACCTTAATTAAAAAAGTTAAAGGAAAAAATGAATAGTTTGATATTAATAAATATTTTAGTTTTTCAGATTGTTGTCCTTGAAATACTCATATTTTCAGCCTGGAAAAAAATCAAACAAAAGAAGAAACAACTAGTTGATTTAAAAAAAGACGCAGAAAAAATAAAAGCAAAGAAAAAAGAGCAAATACAAAAGAAAGTTCAAGAAGAAGTTGAGAAAATAAAAGAGGAAACAAAAAAACTCCACCAGGAAATTTTGCAAACCCAAAAAGAAAATATCGTTAAATATATCCAAGAAAACAAGGAACTCTTACCCAAAACAATTGAAAAAATCTCTGCTGCTTTTCAAAAAGAATTGGAACAGCAATTAAGAAAAATAAAAAAAGATAAAATCCATGAAATTGATGAACATGCTGATGCAATTGCCATTCAGGTAGCAAGAAAAAAACTCCAACAACAGATTTCACCAGACAACCAGCACAAACTAGTTTTACAGTTACTTAACAAACATCTAGGAGAAAAGAAAAATGGATCTTGACCAGGTTTTAAAACAAGCTGCCAGCATAAATCAGCGCAACTTAATAATCAGACAATTGCAAAACAAAATTAACAAGCTTTATCAAGACCCTAAAACAAAACAAACCGATAAAGCCAAACAATACCAGCAATTAATTGACAAAATACTGCAGCTGCCAATTGCAAAGCTATTTTTGGCATATTCCCCTACTGATAATCAAGAACAAGAATTAGTGAGTTTGCTAAGAAAAAAACTAGACAAAAAACTGTTTTTACAAATTGAATACGCTGAGAATATTTGCCCTGGATGTATTCTGGAGTTTTTGGGCAAAAAATATGATTTAACATTAAAAAAAGAATTTAAAAAATATGAATAACCAAATAAAAGAATTCGGCATTGTAAACAAAGTTGAACATTCTTTAGTTGAAATTGAAGGCCTGCCCAATCTTCGTGTAGGTGAACTGGTTGAATTTGAAAAAAAGCAGAAAGGACAAGTGCTTTCATTTAATCAAAACAGTGCCCAGATACTGCTACTAGACTCTCAGGCGCCAAGAATTAACAGTAAATGCTTCCACTACCAAGATACTCTGACCATCTCTTTTTCCGAGCAAATTCTCGGACAAACCATTGACCCTTTAGGAAACAACCTTTTTCAAGAAACAGATATCGAGAAAAATATAAAAAGAACAATTGACCTGCGCCCACCTACTCTAAAAACAAGAAAAACAAAATCAGAACAGCTTGTGACTGGAGTAAGCATTGTTGATTTAATGCTGCCGATTGCCAAAGGACAGCGTGAATTGATTATCGGTGACCGTAAAACAGGCAAAACTTCCTTTCTTTTAAATGCTGCAGAAGCACAGTCAGATAAAGACACAATTATTGTCTATGCTTTAATCGGAAAAAAAATTACTGAGATTAAGCAGTTATATAAAATATTATCCCAGAAACGTTTTGCTGATCAAACAATTATTGTTGCCACTAATACCCAGGACCCAACAAGCTTAATATCTTTAACACCTTTTAGTGCCATGGCTTTGGCTGAATATTTCCGCGATCAAAACAGAGAGGTTCTAGTTTTTTTAGATGATTTAAGCACTCATGCAAAATTTTATAGAGAGACTGCACTTTTATCAAAACAATTCCCTGGAAGAGATTCATATCCCGGAGATATATTTTACACACACGCACGTTTACTGGAACGTGCGGGTAATTTTCAAAATGGTAGTATAACCTGCTTCCCAGTTGCAGAAACAACGGAAAATGATTTAACCGATTTTATTGTTTCAAACCTGATTTCAATAACTGACGGCCACTTACTATTTGACTACAACCTTTTCTTACAGGGCAATCAGCCAGCCATTAATACTTTCCTTTCAGTAACAAGAATCGGTAAACAAACCCAAACAACGCTGGCACGCAATGCCAATCAAAAATTAAATGCTTTTATGAACCAATACCAAAAAATTGACCAGCTCTCTCATTTTGGCGCAGAGTTGAATCCTAAAACAAGAAAAATACTTGAGCAGGGAGAAATGTTAAGGGAAATGCTTTCTCAAGCAACTTTGGAAGTTGTGCCATTATCTGTTCAATTAGCTATTGTTGCTTTAGTACAAAACAACTTTTTTGAAAACACAGAAAATATCCATAATTGCAGGGAAAATATAATTAATCATTATGCAAAAGATAGTAGTTTAAAACAGCGATTAGACAAACTAGCTGAACTTAAAAAATGGGAAGAATATAGAGAAAAAATTAAAAAATTAGACAAAGCATTTAAAAAATTATGTCAACACTAAAACAAATAACAGCAGATTCTCAAGCAGTGGCAACTTTAGGTTCTTTAGTTAGAGCCTATAAAGAAATATCAGTTATGCGTATCCAAAAAACCCGTGACTCAGTTTTAAAAGCGCGTCCATACACAGAAGGTTTGCATGAGTTGTCAACAGATGTACAGGCCTCCTATTACAAAAAACTTTTAAAAGAGCTTAAAAAAAGAAAAAAGAAAAAAGCCCAGGTCTCCCGGTTTAAAAACCACGGACAGGAGCTGGCAATATTTTTAAGCCCGGCAAAAAGATTCTCCGGCGGTATTGTACAACAGGTTTTTCAGAATTTTTACGCATATTTGCAAAAAAATAAAAAAACTGATGCTGCAGTTGTTGGCAAGATCGGTAAAGAAATAGTTGAACAAAACCCTGAATTTAATAAGGAATTCCGCTTTTTTGACATTGACGAATCTAGTATAGATGATAAAAGATTTAAACAATTAATAGAGCATGTAAATGTTTATGCTAAAGTACAGGTTTTTAATGCCAAGTTTGAATCCCTTGTCAAACAAAAAGCTGTACACACAGACATTACTGCTGATCAAATGCTTGTTCAGGAAGACCAGGAAAAGATTGAAAAAAAAGAAAGCTACTGGTTTGAACCTGATTTTGAGGAAATATTAGCTTTTTTTGAAAAACAGATATCAGCAATACTTTTTGTCCAGACAATTTATGAATCCCGGCTAGGTAATCTGGGATCAAGAATTACTACTTTAGAAAACGCATCAGATGCAATAGAACAACGCCTGAAAAAATTAGAAAGAAAAAGAAAAGTTTTAAAACAGCGTGAAAAAACTAAAAAAAGACAGGAACGTTTAGCAGGTATGAGCTTATGGAGATAAATATGCAAAATACAGGAAAAGTATTGGCTGTTAACAGCCAAATTGCCAGAATCCAGTTTTTGGAAAAACTTCCGGAAATCGGAGATATTTTGGTTATGCAGGAAAATCCTGAAGTAAAAATGGAAGTCTATTCTGTCCCTGACAAAAACTCAATTGACTGTTTAATTCTTTCAAATTCAAACAAACTTATTAGAGGAACAACAATTATAAATACAAAAGAAAAATTAACAATACCAGTTGGTCAAAAAGTACTGGGAAGAGTAATTGACATCTTTGGCAAACCGCTTGATGAAAAACCTTTAGAAACTGAAGATAATTATCCTGTTGCTTCAGCAAACACACTGCACTTACAGGAAATAGCACCTCCGGAAGAAATAATTGAAACTGGTATTAAGGCAATTGATTTTTTTGCTCCCCTACTTCGTGGCGGCAAGCTTGGGCTTTTTGGCGGAGCTGGCCTAGGAAAAACTGTTTTGTTAACAGAGCTTATCAATAACTTGGTAATACGTCAGGAAAGCAAAAGCAAAAGTAAAAATAACACTATATCTGTTTTCAGCGCAGTTGGTGAGCGCTCTAGAGAGGCAAAAGAGCTTCACCAAAGGCTAAAACAAGCAAAAGTAATGCAAAACACTAGCTTAGTTGTTGGACAAATGGGTGAAAATCCGGCTGTGAGGTTTAGAACGGGTTCTGCTGGTGCAGCTATTGCAGAATATTTCCGTGATCATTTAGAAACAGATGTTTTCTTTTTTATGGATAATGTGTTCCGCTTTGCACAGGCAGGATATGAACTTTCAACATTAATGAACATGATCCCTTCTGAAGGAGGTTACCAACCTACTCTACCTTCAGAAATTGGCCACCTGCACCAAAGACTTTCTTCAACTAACAAAGCAGATATCACTACTATTGAAGCTGTTTATCTACCCTCTGATGATATTACTGACCAGAGTGTACAAACTACCTTTCCCTATTTGGATACAACTCTTGTCCTCTCAAGAAATATCTATAAAACAGGTAGGCTTCCAGCAGTTGACTTGTTAAATTCAACTTCCTCTGCATTAACACCAGACATTGCTGGAGAAAAACATTATGAAGTATATATCAAAACAAAAAAAACACTACAGGAAGCACAGAAACTTGAAAGGATTGTTTCTTTAGTTGGTATGTCTGAATTGTCTGAAGATAAAAAAGTTATTTATAACCGGGCCGAGCTAATTAAAAACTACATGACACAATACTTTTTTGTAGTTGAAGACCAGACAGGAGAACCAGGACAGTTTGTTCCCCGCAAACAGGTAGTTGAAGACATTGAAAAGATACTAGATGGCAGATTAGATAAAAAAGAGCCTGAAGAACTATTGTTTGCTAAATCTTTAGAATAATTATTCTTGTTTTAAATCAACTAATTCTGCTTTCATACCTAAATATATTTTTGTCTGGTCTTGGAAATGTTTTAAAACTCCTAGCTCCATAGGGATTTCTTTTTTTTCTTTGTTATCCAAATGCAAAATTAACTTTTCTTTTATTATTGAAATAAAGTTTGCATGCTTGGGCAAGATATCAAAAGACCCAGTTTCATTATATGAAGAAATGGCCATAACTTGACCATTGTACACTTCGCCTTTTAAAGAGAAAATTTGTACCTTTATTGAATCAGCCATATATCAATTAATTTCTTGCCAATATTTTAGTAAATTATTCACTCCATCCAGCTTTATTGGGTTTTTGTTCTCCATATTCTGCGTTTTATATACCTGACTAGTAAACTTTTTTTTATTAAACAAAATACTTTCTACTTGTTCTTTTAAATCCTCAATTTTTGCAATCTCCCCTACTCCTCCGTTCATCACATATTCACGAATCACTACTTCATGCGGATGAAGCGGGAATAAAAACAAAGGAATTGCTCCTGAAGCAATGGCTTCAAATGCTTTGTCTCCAGAAGGTTTGGTCAAAACCAAATCACTCTTTTTAAATATCTCAATTGATTTTTTGTTTAATTTATCTTTATCTTTACTAGAAAAAATATTAATATCTTCATCACAACCCACCTTTTTTAGAACATCATTCAAATGCTTATCCAGATCAGAATTAGTATTAAAAAACACATCCACGGTTATTTTATCCTTGCAGAGCATGCACAAAAAGTTTAAAACTGCATCCCTCATTTCCCAAAAATTGGTTCCCAGTCCACCTGTAAATAAACTGATGTGGAATTTTTCATTCCCTTTTGTACACTTTTCCCACCTTACGTCTCTGTTTTTGATTTTTTCTTTACCCGCTTTTATCATTTGGGGGGAAACAAAACAGCCTACTTCTTTAATATTTTTTTCAAAAACATTGATTTCTTTTACAAACCATTCCTTTGTCGCTTTATCCATAGTCCCATAAAAAACCCGCTCTTTATTTTCTGAAGTTAAAAAGTCAAAATATCCATTATGTGTTAATTCAACTGAGGGGTCAGTTACTGCAATCATAACTTTGTAACCTGCTTCAACAAGTGTTTTAGCAGTTCCATAGTGATAAGTGACAATCACCTTATCTTTGCTTACTTTATCAATTAATTTTAATATTTTATCTTTTAAAACTTCTTCAAATCCTAAACCACCGCGCAGTTTCTGGACTATCGGATTATGTAACAATCTGCTTCCCATTTCCGTCCTTACTACAATTCTGGGAAGTTTGGCCATATCCAAAATTCCTTTTCTTTCTTCCTCTGTGGTTAAAAAGTCCAACACATCTAAACCATATGCTTTGATTCCTTTATCTTCTGCAGCTTCAAGAAATGCCTGCATCATTGAATCATGTGCCATTGTTAAATAACCGCCAATTTGTGGGGATCCGGCAATTGTAATTACAGGAATATCAGCTTTTGCAAGCTTTTCCTGAGCTTGTTTTACATCTTTTTCTGTTGTCAGTTCCTCTTTAATCTCTATTATGTATTTGTCCAAAAAAAGAGGCAAATTGTTTTCATAAAGGTCTTTTGCTTCTTCATAAAGATTAAGTTTAGCCATTATTCCGCTTCCACCAATGCCCTGGAATCAGGAACATAACCTTCCAAAAGATAAGAAAGATTACCAGATTCTTTATCCCGCATAATCCTTCCAACTGCCCAGCCTTCTGCAAAATATTGCGGGCTGGCATATACATCAGGATTGTAGCGGCTGTTTTTTTCACTCAAAACACTTCCCCCACCTAAGATATCACCTTTATAGGTAATCACCCGCATGCCAACCACCCTCTCCCTTTCCGATATTTGAGTATCCCTGCCTGTTGTTTCTTCTACTCCGGCTCCACTTATAATTTTTTCTTTTATAAAAGGACCAGCCTTATCACGATTTGCATCACTGACCGGCGGTCTTGCAGTATTCCATACAGAAACGTCTTTATCTAAATCCGGATTCTTTTTTAGATAGCTTAGTCTTTTTTCCGGATCAGAAATTTCTCCAAAAACCCTTGCTCTTCCTTGTTCGTCTTCAGAGTGGGTGGGATCAAACTCCTTTATACCCTCACTGGGAATCCGTAAAACATCTGTATTTTTGTCATCATACAGTACTTCTAATTCCTGCTGAGGTGAATCAACCTTAACTCCTTTATCCCTTAAAGCCTGAATCAGGCTGTCATCAAAAACAACTTCCAATTTATTCCCGTTATCCACCTCTTCATAACCCTTTAGATATTCCCTTTTTTCCAAACCGCACGCGGATAATAATGCTGAAAGTCCTAAAGCTCCTGTACCAGCTAAAAATTCACGTCTGCTGATACCTTTGGGAGTTTCTGTATCGTTTATCATTTTTACATCCTTCCTTTTGTATATGAAATATTTAAAACATTTACCTTAAATACTTGATTTTAATATAGCAGAGATGTAAAATATACTCAACCTAAGAAAGTAGGTGTTTGTAAATAAGCAAACATAAATCCTACCGAGGAGAAAAGTGAATTAAATTAATATATTTAGCACTCCTCGGAGTGCTTTTTTGTTTTTAAGAAAGGGAAAAAATGCCAAGTCAGAAAAATATCAAACAATTAGAAGAACTTAAAGAAAAGCTGAAAAAAGCCAAAAGTGTATTTTTCAGTGACTATTCCGGACTCTCAGTTTCCGAAATTAACCAACTCCGCTCAAAAATTGTTGAGGCTGGCGGAGATTTCAAAGTCGCCAAGAATTCCTTAATAAAACTGGCGCTGGGAAAAGATTCAACAGAGATTGAAAAAGTACTTTCCGGACCCACAGCTGCTCTTTTTGCTTACGAAGACGAAATCCAGCCCTTAAAAACACTTTGGAACTTTAAAGAAGATACAGATAAGGAAAAACTTCAATTAAAAGCCGGCTTTTTAGACAAGCAATTTCTTAACAAGGACCGGGCAATCAAATTAGCCCAGCTTCCGGGTTTGGAACAATTACAAGCAAAAGCCGTAGGAATGATTGCTTCTCCCCTATCCGGATTGGTTAATACCTTAAACGGAAATTTAAGAAACCTGACAGTTGTCCTATCACAAATCAAAGAATCAAAAGCAGCTAACTAAATAGAAAATATTTTAACTTATAAAAAGAGGAGGTGAATACAAATGGCAAAGAAAAAAGAAAAAGATACAAAAAAGAAAGAAGAGAAAAAGGAAGTAAAAAAGACCGAGAAAAAAGAGCAGAAAAAAACTGAAAAAAAACCAGCAAAAAAAGAAGCTAAAACTGAAGAAAAAGCTCCTGAGGTTTCAAAAAAACTGGAAAAAATTATTGACCAGATCAGTGAACTTTCAGTTTTGGAACTTTCTGAACTCGTAGAAGCTTTGGAAGAAAAGTTCGGTGTTTCAGCAAGCGCTATGCAAATGGCTGCACCAGCAGCAGAAGCAGCAGGCGGAAATGGAGCTGAAGAAGCTGAAGAAAAAAGCGAATACGATGTTGAGTTGACTGGCGCAGGCGGCAATAAAATCGCAGTTATTAAAGCTGTAAGACAAGTAAAACAAGGTTTAGGGCTCAAAGACGCTAAAGACTTAGTTGAAGGTGCTCCTAAAATTATCCTTGAAAAAGCTGAAAAAGAAGAAGCTGAAGAAGCTAAAAAGGTTTTAGAAGAAGCAGGTGCTACAGTAACTCTTAAGTAATTCTTTTAGATTGTAAAAAGTATTAGAATCCCACCCTTTTGGGTGGGATTTTTCTACTCAATTTACTTCAAACTTTTACTTCTATATATATTTTCTTTCCTTTTTTACATTCTTTCTCATTTTAATAAATGTTTAATTAAACCACTATTTATCCAACTAATACCATTATTCAAAATCTTATTACTAGACATATAAACATATTATATTTTTGTCAAAACAAATTTTAACTATTGACACGTTTTTTACCACTGTGATAGATTTAATATATGAAAGTTAATATTGTGATGGATATTAACCTACTTTTTTAAATACTAAATATAACAAAGGATAAAGTAATGAATCAAAAAAACACTTCCGAAAACAAAGTTTCTTTGGACAACCTTCCGGATTTACTCACAGTTGAAGAAGTTGCTGAACTTTTTAGGGTCACTCCCCTTACTATTAAACGCTGGGGCAAGCGCGGCAAGCTTCCTGCTATCAGAATAAACTCACGCGGAGATAGAAGATATCGTAAAGAGGCAGTAGAATGGCTTTTAAAAGAAAAAGGGATGATTGATAAAGAAAGAAAAGAAGAAGCTAATGAAGAACAAACACAAAGCAGACAAAAAACAAGCTACCCGCAAAAAAAACAAGAAGAAGATGTTTCTTTAGATAATCTACCTGATTTGTTAACGGTCCGCGAGGTAGCCGACCTCTTACGTGTTTCACCCCTGACAGTAAAGCGCTGGGGCAAGCGCGGTAAGCTGCCTGCTATCAGGATTAACTCACGCGGAGACAGAAGATACCGAAAAGAAGCAGTTCTTTGGCTACTGGGAATCCAGAAAGAATAGTTTAACAAAACTAATCAATCTTAATTGCCTTTTCCAGCGCCAAGGCTGTAAAAAAAGCCGCCACAACCATTCCATTCCTATTCTCCTTACCCAAACTGGCGCCCGCTTAATATTTCCGGCAATATAGTCAAATGCACCACCTACTCCCATCGCAATCTTTACATTCAAATCCTTTAAATTATCTGCAATCCATTTCTCCTGGAACGGAGCTCCATAGGCAACAAAAAGAAAATCTGGTTTAAACTCATTTATTTTCCTAATAGTTATCGCTTTTTCTTTTTTTGTTTCCTTTTTTATCTCCTCTGCACCATTAAAATATCCAACCTGCAAATCTTTGTTGCTTAATTCCAACTGTTTTTTTGCTTTTTGGACCACATTATTTTTTCCGCCAAGCAAAAAAACCTTTAAATTTTCTTTTTCTGCCAAATCACACAAAGCAAGCATTAGATCTACTCCGCTTAATCTTTTGTATAAAGGATTAAACAGTCCATTTTTAAGTCTTGCCGTTAAAACCAAACCTATTCCGTCCGGAATTGATAAATCCGAGTCATTAATTATCCTTTTAAACTCCCTGTCCTCTTGTGCAATAATAATCTGCTCTGGATTGGGCGTAGTGATGTGATGCTTTTTGTTATACTTTGACCAAGTTGAAACCTGCTTAAGTACTTTTTTGAGAGGAACAAAATTAATTTTGACTCCGTTGATTTTTATTTGTTCCTTACCCCTGTTTTGTTTTTTCATGCTTTTTTAAATTTAACAACCATTTATATTTATTATCAGACATCAACATCAAAATTTGCACCTAAATATCAGTAAGAATTTTTTAGGTGCCCCAAGATAGCACTCTACTATTCTTTCTGCTAAGCTTTTTGTCCATTTTTTAATTACTTTTTAATTATTTTTTAACGTGATTTCATTTTGCAATGTATGTTTGATGTTTAAATTATACATTTTTTATGTTTTTTTAACAAAATTTGTAAATTTTGTATACGGTCATTTTCGGGTCATCCTCTTTTTAGTTATTATAAGATCTTATCAAAAAAACTAGATTTATAAAAATACATGTTTTTGTACACATTTTGTATCCAATTTAAAAAGGTATTAACAGATATGTAATTTTTTGAAGTTTAATAAAGGTAGTAAATATTTATTTACTATAATTTTGTTATAGACTCTTTTTTCTGTAGGTATATAAGTGAGTTTTTTATGTTTTAATAACGCTTTTTTTGTATTTTTCCAAGTCCTCGAGCACAATTCCGCAACCTTTAGCAACACAAAACATTGGACTTTCCGCAACATAACACGGAACACCGGTTTCCTCACTCAACAATTTGTCAAAGTTCTGCAGTAAAGAAGTTCCTCCACTCATCACTATTCCCTTATCAACAATATCACTAGCAAGTTCAGGCGGAATACTTTCTAAAACCTCTTTAACTGCTCCAATAATTTTTGACATTGGCCGATCAATTGCTTTAACTACGTCATTTGTCTCTATCTCAATCCTGCGCGGCAGGCCTGAAATACTATCTCTTCCCCTTATTTCCATTTTTTTATTATTTTTACCGCTTTCTTTTGTAGCCGAGCCTATTTGTATTTTTGCTTTTTCAGCAGTGTTTTCACCGATTATTAAGTTGTGCTTATTCCTTACATATCCGGCAATAGCTTCATCAATTTTGTTTCCCCCCACTCGGATGCTTTGGGAAACAACCACACCACCAAGAGATATAACCGCTGCTTCTGTTGCTCCGCCGCCAATGTCAACAATCATGTTTCCAGAAGCTTCGGCAATCGGAATCTCTGCGCCAATTGCAGCTGCCAAAGGTTCATGAAGGATATACACTGTTTTTGCTCCTGCAGCCTGGGTTGCATCTTCCACTGCCCTTCTCTCAACTTGAGTTGATCCGGCAGGAATACA
Source organism: uncultured Pseudomonadales bacterium (assembly GCA_964430265.1). Lineage (GTDB taxonomy): Bacteria > Patescibacteriota > Microgenomatia > UBA1400 > CAYXSR01 > CAYSEI01. Next base: position 54,912 of record CAYSEI010000001.1, on the reverse strand, counting down.
CACCATTACTTCCGGTTTAAAAAGAAAAGATTTACCGCAAACCCTTTGCAAAAAATATCGCAGCATTGCTTGAGTAATCTTATAGTCAGCAATTACCCCTTCTTTCATGGGACGGGAAGCAATAATATTGTCAGGCGTTCTTCCCAGCATTTCTTTTGCTTCATTTCCTACTGCAACTACTTTGTCTTTTCCCACTGTAACTGCAACCACTGTAGGTTCGTTTAAAACAATGCCTTCTCCCTGAAGATATACAATGCTGTTAGCAGTACCAAGATCAATACCAACTTTCTTTGAAAACATAACTTTTATTATATATAACTTTGCTTCTATAATCTAGAACGTGGAATAAAAAAAAGCTATTTCTTCCGTGGTTTCTCAAAACCGTGTTATTATGTATAATAGTATTTATGAACTGGAGCAAATTAAAATCCATTTTATTATCTATTTTCAGTATTGCTTTTGTTGTAGGCGGAACATATATTGCTATCAAATTTGCCCAGGGATACCGTTTTGACAGCAAAAAGAAAAATGTCTCTGCAACCGGATTATTGTCAGCTAACTCCTACCCTACCGGCGCCCAGGTATATATTGACAACAACCTCACTACTGCAACCAACGACACTTTAAACCTTCCCCCCGGCGACTATCAAGTTAAAATCAGTAAAGAAGGCTTTATTCCATGGGAAAAAACATTAAAAATTAGAAAATCTCTTGTCACACAAACAAATGCCAGGCTTTTCCCCTCTGTCCCCGACCTAAAAGCCCTGACTTTTTCCGGAGCAACAAACGTTACTCCATCTCCTGACGGACAAAGAATTGCCTATTCTGTTGCTTCGGCATCAGCAAAATTAAAAAATGGGCTTTGGATTCTGGAGCTGACAAACAAACCGCTTTCTTTCTCAGAACAGTCTAAACAAATAGCACAAAACACAAATTTATTTAATTACAGCAATGCCTCCTTGTTCTGGTCTCCAGACGGAACCCAGATATTGGCCTCGAATAAGAAAAATAACCTGTTATTGGATGCAAATAGTTTTAATAATCCAGATACTTTAAAAGATGTAACAGCCCAGCTTTCACTTATATTAGAAGACTGGAAGCAGCAAGTTCAATTAAGGGAAGAAAAAAAATTGGTAAAACTTCCAGAGGAAATGCAAAAAATTGCCACTTCTTCTGCCACACACGTTTACTGGGCGCCCGAAGAAAAAAAGATTATATACACAGCAACCGCCTCGGCAACTATTCCGGAGAATATTATAAAACACCCGCCGGTAACCAGCACTCAGCCGGAAGAAAGAGAAATCAAACCCAACAGAATCTATGTTTATGACCTGGAAGAAGATAAAAACTTTTTTATCAGTGATATTGAAGAAGTAAAATCCGGGGCAAAAGAAAAAGAAAAAACTATTATTGACAAATTTAGGGAAATTGCTGTCCACTACTCTCCTTTAAGAGTTCAAACCCTTCAATGGTTTCCATCCTCCCAGCATTTAATTGACATCAAAGAAAAAAACATCCAACTGCTTGAATATGACGGCACTAACAAAGTAACCGTATATACAGGCAGGTTTAAAGAAAATTTTGTTTACCCCTGGCCGGACGGCAGCCAGTTACTAATTTTAACTAATTTGAATCCTGAAGGTTCTTTTCCGGCTAATATATATGGAATTAGTCTAAAATAAGGTTAAATATCTCCTGTTTTTTTGTGATAAAATATATCAATAAATATGCTCCTATAGCTCAAACGGATAGAGCAGTCGCCTCCTAAGCGACAGATCCAGGTTCAATTCCTGGTAGGAGTACAAAATTATCTTTATTTATCCGGGGTGTGGCGCAACTTGGTAGCGCGCTGGCATCGGGAGCCAGAGGTTTCGAGTTCAAGTCTCGACACCCCGACAAATTTAAATGTAAAACTTCTTGTTTTTTCTTTACTTTTATGATATTCTTTACTTATTATGGTTAGAAGCAATACATATACTGTTCCCGTTAGCCAAAAGGGTCAAATTACCATCCCTATAAAAATTAGGAAAAAACTTGGTTTGGATAAACAGAAAAAAGTAATAATCAAGTTTATCTCTGATCAGAAAGCAATTATTAAAACACCAAAATATTCTTTGGATGAAGTTTTTGGCGCAGTCAAACCAATTAATAAAAGCTTTTCAGAACAAAGAAAAACTGCTCGAGAAGAAAGGCTGGAAAATGCCGGCTAAGTTTGTTGATACTAATATTTTCATCCGCCTGTTGACAGCAGACGATAAACAAAAAGCAGAAAAATGCCTAAATCTATTTAAAAAAGCGGATAAAAAAGAAATTATATTAACTACTAGTGAATCTGTTTTGTCAGAAGTTGTTTATATCCTCTCTTCTAAAAAGCTTTACAATCTTAAAAGAAAAAAAATTTATGATCTACTTCTTCCAATAATCAATATTCCCGGACTAAAAATAGACTTTAAAAATACGTTTTTACAAGCATTGAAAATTTACTCTGAAGAAAATATTGATTTTGAAGTCGCTCTCAGCGCTGCCTGGATAAAAAACAACAAGATTAAACAAATCTATTCTTATGATAAAGATTTTGATAGGTTTAAGTTTTTAAAACGCCTGGAGCCTTAAAATATCACATTTTTTAAAAATTCTTAACGATCCCAGAAATTTATTCTGAAGCATCTAAAACAAAGTTTATAAATTCAAAAAAGTTTCATAAATCTTTTGGTTTACTTTCAAGCAAAAAAAGTGCTTGTTTAAATGCATTTTTATTAGCACTGCTATTTAATATTTTTCCGTTTTCAGAGTATCCAAGTTCAACACTTCTGGCATCGGGTAAAGTTAAATAAACCAATAAATGATTTGTTTCTGTTGAGGATAATGCCAGTATTCCACACCTGTTAATGCTACTAGTCAGTGCCTCAATTGGCACAGCTTCCCCCCTAACCCATAATGAAGTTTTTTTTCTTCATGATACAAATCCATATAACCTTTAGTTTCAGGAAAAAGCCGGTTTTCATTTAAATGCATTTTCCCAAGCAGATTTGTTCTTTTATTTATTTCTTTTCCTATTGTTCCAGAACCGTTTACAGCAATCATTACTTGCTTTTCTGCTAAACTTAATTGGCCCATCATGACCGGGCTATCTTTTCTCATCATTCCCAAAACTATATTAATTAAATCCGTTTTCCCAACAGAAAAGGTTGTGTTTTCTTCTGGATCAAAATCTGGATTTATCAGTTTTAAAAGCCTGTCATAATCCTCTCTTTGTACATTACCTAAAAATTGTATGTCCATCCCTGAAAAACGCATTATTGCCCTTTTATCCTCATATGCATATATAAAGTGGAAGCTGCCGTCTAATTTATACCCTTCCAAACGTAAACTGGCATCTTCCCTTGTTTCCTCTTCAGTATATTTAAAAACTATTTTTTCATTGCTGTCCTCTATTTCAATTCTTTGTCCATTATCTTCATAAACCAATTTTTCTGATGCATGATCCCCTTTCATATTGCATTAAGTTAAAATATCTAGGCAGGCATCCCATTTCTTCCAGTTCTGCTCGAAAAATACTTTGAAGCTATTCCCCTCTTGCTCTGAATTAACAGGCATTAAGGGAACATATGAACCTCTGACAACTTCACTTTCTGCACTCATATTTTAAATTCCTCTTTTTTCTTGCTTCTCTTGCTAATTTTTTTATCCAAAAAACAATCCTTTCTTTAGCCGCCTTTTCTATCTGGCTTATCCTTTGTTTTGATAATCCAAGTATATCTCCCACTTCCTTCTGCGTACGGTATTCTCCATCAAATATTCCATATCTGTACTCAATTACTTTTCTATAATTTTCTTTTAAGCGGTTTACAAGTGTAAGAATCTCTCTAATCTCACTTCTTGTTTCCATCAATTTTTGCGGATCAGTTGCATATTGATCTTCAAGAACATCCCCAAATAATTCCGCATCTGCTGCTTCGCCTAAAGGTCTGTCCAAAGATATAACACCTTGGCTTTGTTTTTTTCTGTCTTTTACCCTTTCTTCATTCCAACCTAATTCTTTTGCAAGTTCTTCATTAGAGGGTTTTTGGCCGCTTTTCTGCTCTAAACGAGATATTACTCTATACATCCTCTGTATTTCATCTCTTGCATGCACCGGTATCCTAATTTTCCTGGACTGCCTGTCTATTCCCCTCCCAATCTCTCCTTTTATCCAACATGTTGCATAAGTAGAAAACATGTATCCTTTCTCCGGATCAAACTTTCTGGCGGCTTTTTGCAGACCAATATTACCTTCCTGTATTAGGTCTAAAAAAGGAATACCTTCTCCCCGGCGTTTTTTTGCTTCAGCTACTACTAGTCTTAAATTATGTCTAACCAAAATATTTACTGCCTGATCACCGATTGCTTTTCTTAACTTTAGTTCCAAAATTTCATCATCTGTAAGCTGTACTTCACTATTATCTAAATCTTTTTTTGCTTTTTCTCCATTTTGAATCTGTCTTGCCAGCTGCAGTTCTTGTTTGTGTTCTAATAAAGGGATCTGCTCAATCTCTTTTAAATACAAACTTACAGTATTGTGCGGGTTAATATTTTCTAGAGGATTAATTTTATTTCCTTTATCCATGTTCTGGTTAGTTAAAAACTCTTCTTTTTCTAGCACAAACTGATTTTATCACCACCTAATAATTGTATAAAACATATTCTATAAATCATTAATTTAAATTTTCAATATAGCCTTTGAGTTTTCTTTTAATTCTTGGATGTCTTAATTCTCTCAAACCTTTTGCTTCTAATTGCCTGATTCTCTCTCTAGTCAATCCCAATTTATCTCCTACTTCTCCTAAAGTGTGCGGTTCGTATTTGTCCATTCCGTACCTCATCCTAATAATCCTTGCTGAGCGTGGGTCAATGTCTAGTAAAGCACTTTTAACATCTTCCTCCATCAAACTGCTAATTGCATTTTGTTCCGGATCTGGAAATCTGTTTGTCCTGTCTTCAATAAAATCACCAAATTCATCTGAATCCTTATCTTCATTAATCGGTTCATTTAAACTTTCCACTCTCAGCATTTTAAGCGCTTGCCTCCTAGATTTTATTTCTCTTTTAGTCAATCCCATTTCTTGTCTTAAAGCTTCTTCATCTACTTCTCCTTCAGGAAACAATTCTCGAAGTGTTTGCAAATATTTTCTTAATTGTGTATGCATGTTGTAGGGAATACGAACCGTACTGCTGGTATTTCTGAATTCTCTGTTAATTGAGTTTCTAATCCACCAGGTTGCATAAGTAGAAAATTTGTTCCCTTTTTCAGGATCAAATTTTCTTGTTGCAATCATAAGACCTATATGTCCGTTTTCAATAACGTCGGCAAACTTCAATCCCCTCTCTTCCTGATAATGCTTATATCTTCCTGCAATATTTACTACTAAGCCAATATTGTTTGCCGCTAATTCTTTAACAGCTTTCCCTCCTATTTCAATCACATTTTCCAATCCTTTTGTTTGCTTTTCTTCTAAGAGATGGCTGTTTCTTTGCAAAATCCTTTCCGCTCTTATTCCCGCCTGGATCCTTCTTCCCAAGCTTGCTTCTTCTTCTCGGGTCAATAGCCTGCCCTTATAGAATTCGCTTTTACCGTGTATCATTAAATTAATACAGGACAATTCTGTGTCTTCCAGCCTAGTGTTGCTATGGTTGTCTCCATTCTCCGGTTCTTCTAAAAACAATTCTTCGGGTTCAGAAATTTCATTAGAAGAATAGTCAGAGCCGTCGGTCGCTATCAAGCCTTCTTCAATTAATATGGAGCGAACATCAATTTCGGGTGTCATTTTTTACAGCAGAATTGTATCATGAAACCCAAATAAATCCAAAATTACTGAATGATAAGTATCCTTTATATTTTTACAAAGGGTGTTTATAAATGTGTGTCAGCAATTATATTTTATTCCTTATTTTTTCTAATCCAGAAACTCCTTCTTCAATTCCAATTATTTCCGCATGCAAGCGCCATTGAGACGGCGGTATTGATTCTTTAATAATCGTAAAAATCTCTTTCGGCGAAACTCCTTTAAAATAAGGTGATAGTTTTGATAGAGCAAAGATTACCATTCCTAAATCATGCGGCGGCGGTGTTTGTGCTTGCTTACTGGCAGCAAGTAAAAGCCTTGAATTTTCTAAAAAGCTTACTGGTTTAAAATCTAAAGCTTGCTTAGGTATATCCCAATCAAATTTTCTTAAGGCCCTGTGAACAATACTTTTTTTACCTAAAGCTATGCCTATCAGTATTTCTCTAGCATAAATTATCTTTTCACTTTCCAGACCAGTATGCATACCCAAATCAATCATTGTAATTTTTTTATTTTCCGCATTAACAAAAATATTTCCCGGATGCCCATCTGCTTGAATATTCCCACTCAATAAAATTTCTGCAAGAAATTCTCTTAAAATAACTGCATTAACAGATCCCAAACCCAAAATCTTTTGATCAATAAATTCACGTACAGATATGCCTGATGCGCGGGTTTCCAAAACTAAATCCTGAGAGGAAAACAAAATCTGCGGAATCCCAACTGTATAGCCTTTATACTTGTTTCTCCTTTGAATATCATTACGGAGTTTTTGCGCAAATTTTTCTTCCCTTTTAAAGTCCAATTCTTGCTTGACTGCCATCCCTATCTGATCGGAAAAACCCGGTGGAAGACTAATATCTTGCCCATACGAACGGATTGTTTCTACCACCTCAGTCAATAACTCTAAGTCATGTTCAATATTAGTTTCTTTTTGTGCAGAAGGACGTTTAAACTTACCAACAACTTGGGTTGTCTGCCCTACTTCTACACCCAATGTTTCTGCTTTTTCTTGAGTATCAACCTTAACCGTCAACAAACAGGCCTGCTTATTAGAAGCCGCACCCAAAAGTTTGTCAAAACTAACAATCTGCATATCCGCATCTTCTTCTAATAACCCCTCTGCTTCTGCAAAAACATACAAGGCTCTTTTAGGCAGGCTCTCTGCCTCTTCCTGACTGCGATGTAATTCTTTTTTGTAATTTTCTGGCACCCATTCCATTTCGGACAAAGACTGTGCAACTTTTTTACCAACCACCCCCATCTGACTTAAGAAACTGGCTACTAATTCTGCAGTAGTAAAACTCTCTCCAGTCCGGATATGCTCTAAAGAAATATTAATAATATTATTCATCATATGAGCGGCTTTGGCCGGTTCCGCCTTTTGAAAAACGGTTTTAAATATCGAACGAAAAACTTGTTCGCTTTGTGTCTCTCCAGAAATAAAATGATCTGATAAAGACTTTAAAAAATTATCCCTAAGTTTCTCTGCTTCTCCTAAATACTCATCAGAAACTGCTTCCAAGTCTAATATTCCCTCTGCCCCTAAAAAGAGCCTACGAAGCAAAACTTCCCTTTCAGGCGGAGTTAACTGGGTAAACATATTTTTAAAACTGTCCAAACTGCCGTCCTGATTTTGTTCCGTTTTTTCAACAGCTAAAGGTTTTTTTTCCGAAGCTTGTAACAACCATAAAACAGTTTTACATTTTTCTTCCCGATTTTGCTCGGCAAGCAGATTCATTACAAAAGGACCCGGACCAGCCTCGTACCCCTTTTCTCCTTTGCTCTGACCTTCTTCTGTAATACGCAAACTAATAATTTTTTCTATTTGATCGGGAGTCAAAGAGGATCTTTCTTCAATTTGGTCTAGAAAATAGTTTCTTGCCAGACCAGACTCCGGAAGATAATTTAAAACTACTTGCAATGCAGCCTCCGGATCAGCGTAAAAATCTGCTGTCAAACTTATCTCATCCCTCAACATTTGCAGGTTATACGGATCTTTAAACTGACATCCCTCGGAAAAAAGCGGCATTAATATACACGCTGCTTCATACCTCTTTTCAGCTGTTTCCGCTTCTGAAAAACTGTCTTTAAGCATAAATTCCACATAAGTATCCCGAACAGGCGAATGGTGCGGAGCTGTTTCTGTTAATAATCCTATTCTTTTATCTAGATCAACTCCTAAATCAAATAATCGATCTTCTTTTTTTAGTAATTCTTTGCCAAAATATCTTTGAGCAGGATTACCTTTAATAGCTCTTCTTCTTGCTTCAAAATCTGAACTTATGAACCTAGGAAGTTCACTTTCGGAATCTACGGGCTTTGCTTGGCTCCCATAAGAATACCTCCTAGCCAAAATATCAGGAAAAATTTCTTTCAACCTTCCTTTCCCTTGAAAAAAATCAACTAACTCTTGATACTTCCCTTTAGAATTTAATCTTTTGGCAGAATTATAACCCTGATAGTCAAAAGCGTTTTTCCCCCTTCCGGCATTAACTGCTTCTGCAGAAAAACTGTGCGGCAAAACAAAACCCACTATTTCTTTTTGACTCTCGGTCATTTGCTCTGCTAAACCAGCCAGAAGCAAATCCCTGATTGAAGACGAATGAAAATTATTCAACACCCAATCAATTCCTTCTGCATAACCCCTATCTTTAAAAATTTCGTCAATTGTTTCCGGATAAATAGAAAAACCTGCAAGCAGGTCTTTTTTCTTATACCTTTCATTTCTTTCCGGAGTAACACTTGCCAGCCTCAATGCTTCGGAAAAAGAAAGTTTTTCATTTTCTATAACAGATTTATCAGCAAAATCATTAGCCAATCTGAGTAAGTTTTCCTCACTTCCTTGTTCAAAAAATAGCTGTACAGGAGAATTTATACAAGCTAAGTTGGATATTCTGATTCCTTTTTCCCCCAGCTCGTTTAAAACATTAATTACTTCTTCCTCATCCTCCCGGGATATTTCCACCTCCGGATACTCCCTGGGAAAGCCGATTTCATGCAATTTAAGATTAAGTAAAAATCCAGCGATCATGTCTTTTGCCCTATGTTCCCTATAAGGAACATATCTTCCTTCTATAAAACTTTCTTCCAATTCAGGATAATTTTCATATATCTCAAAAAGCATTTTTTCAAAGCGTTTTTGCTGTTCAGGAGTAAGTTCTTTAACCTTTGGTTCGTAACGAAATTCTTGTTCAATCCAATCCAATACCTTTACAGCTCTTTCTCCTTCAACCCAGGGAATATTTTCATAAAGTAAATCCATTTCTTCAAAACTAATCCGATAAGGAATTCCGTAATCACGCAATCCATTAGTGGTAAAATTATTTATACTACTAATAATTTGTAATTCGCCTTCGGAAAGGGGTTCTCCTTGTTTAAGCCTGTCTATTCCCTTTCTTAAGACACCAGACCATATTTGATACTTTACTTTAAGATTGGAAACATCACTACCATCTCTTTGCAAAGTATAGTATATAAATTCAAATTCGTCTGCATCCATTGAAATTCCCACTCCGTCCCAATAGTGATTGTTAAACACATCCTGATTTTTTAAAGGACAAGAGCGCTTATACATTTCCCAGGCCGGCATTGCTCTTAGTACTCTTAACGCGTTTCTTTTTCCTCTTTCATCTGAAAAGGGATGGGGCAAGTAACCGTATTTATAATGCAATTCATTTTTTATTGAATCTATCCTATCGCACTTAGAAAGGGAAATTCTTTGACCCGCCCCCAACTTTCTCGGTGAAAGCCTTATTTCTCCTTCGTCTTTAACCGCTCTTAATTTTTTTTGCAAATCAGGTAAATATTTACGGTCAACAGAACCCAAATATTTGACCCATTCCTGCTCATTCTGATGAAATATATACTCTGCAATAAGCTCTATTTCAATTTCACTCAATTCAGTACTATTTTCTAAAACTTCATTTAAATGCGCCCAAGTTATTTGGTTTTCTGGTATTTCCTCAAGCATAAATATTGCAGTTGATAAGCAAGCAGCATTAAAAACATGCTGTCGTTCAGCCAAGTCATTAAAATCAACTGTGTCGCTCTTATTAGGTCCTTGCAAACGGAGACCCCTTTTCCGTCTTAATTCATTTCCTTTTCTAAGATTATCTTCAACTACCCTCCTGTCAAGAAAATCAAATGCACTTGCCATTACATCTGCTGAGGGAATTACTGCTGTGCTATTTAATTCCTGTTTTATCCTTTCCAGATGGGCCTTGTAATAGTCAGGTAATTCTCCATCAGCAAGTTTTTTTTCCAGAATTTCAAACTGCCGAGAAAGAATTTCGTCCAAAGCAGCTTCTGCTTTTTCAATTCTTTCTTGAAAACTTGCTTTTACCGGATCCTCTACATCCGCCTCTGGCAAATTTCCCCTGTAATCCATTGCTCTCAAAAAATGGGAGGATCCGGTTTCCATATCAAAAATATATGCTAAGTGGCTATTCTTCACACTACGGGTAATAAAGGCTGATTCTTCTCTCAATTCTTTTATTAACTCACCTTCCATTTCCGGCTGTAATTCGCCGTCAATAAATAGACGGCAGGTTTCCCTGCCTCCATGACCGCTACTCCGTGTTGAAAGCAAGCGAAAAAGAAGTTGTTTTTTTACCAACCTTTGTAAGTCTCTATTTCCTCCTGCCAGTGCTTTACCGTATTCAACACGGCGTGCATGTCTTTCCATTGGATAAAGCGCCCAAAATTCTTCCTGGAATTCTGTATCTAATATTTCTTCCTGAAGCTGATTTGCAGATAAAGAACATAACCTCTCGCTTTCTTGATAAACCTGTGTTTCATCTGTAAAGTATTTTATTAAATCCTCATCAACATCTGTCATTTCTTTGCCAACACTTGGAATTGGATGTTCATCATCAGTCAAACGGGTTTCCAAATGACGGATTCTGTCAATTGTTTCCGGATGACTAGTTCCATAACGTCCGGAAGTTAAACCGATTGCTTTATATACGTCTATCATTGCTTCGGGATTGTATCCGGCTCTTGCCATATTCTCCATTCCTTCTGTATCCGCACGCATTTCTTCACTCTGCATCCGCATTTTTTTCTTGTAGCTCAAATCAAATGCAAAACCGGGATTTAAACGTTTGTTTGTTTCTTCATGTTCCAATTCATGACTGATAATTGCTGCAATGTGGTCTTCTTTTAATTCAACTCCCTGGCTAATTAATTTTTTTGCCAAACCGCGGGAAAAAACAACCAAGTTGTCACGATTACTATAAAAAGCTTCTGCAGAAGCTGAATCCAAGGCTACAATCTGACAATCTTCTGGCTGTTCTAATTTTCTTCCTACTTTTACAAGCATTTGGCTGAATTGATGCTCTTGTGCTAAAACTTCACCCATCCTCCATAGTTTTTTCTCCATTCTACTGTTGATATCCAAATTTGATGCTGTTTTCTCACTCTCTGAAACAGAATATACAGGAAGGGATTCTTGTTCTTTAACACGCGTACTGACTTTTTTATCCAAACTTTCAGAAGGTTCCGTTGGAAAAGATTCTTTTTCAATGGGCTTAATATTTTTTTCAAGCTGATCTTCCATAAACTTATTATATATAGCAATAAGTTTAGGAACAAGAATTCATTCAGATTTTACAGAATAAATCAGCAACAGAAAAAGGTTTTTTAATTAATTTATCTTTCCACTTCTTCTTCAGAATATATCCAAAGATATTCTGCTTTGTTGTAGTCAAAAATTTCATCTTTATCAAAAATTAAACCCTTCTCTTTTTCTGCAGATTCAACAGAGTCAGAAGCATGAATAATATTGTGTGACCCGGAAATTGAATAGTCTCCCCGGATTGAACCCGCCTCTGCTTCATATCCCTTTGTAGTTCCGCAAAGTTTTCTTACAGTCGCAATGCATTCCAAGCCTTCCCAAATCATGGCAATTACGGGCGAACTGCTCATATATGTGGCCAAGTCATCAAAAAACGGTTTTTCCTTATGGTGTACATACCAGTCTTCAAGAAGCTCTTTGTTTAAAACCATCATTTTCATGGCCATTAATTTAAGCCCCTTTTGCTCAAAGCGGTCAATTATTTCTCCTAACAGTCCCCTTTGCAGGGCGTCAGGTTTTAACAAAACTACAGATTGTTCCAATTTTGTCATTTTCATCTCCTTTTGGCTTAAAAGCCTAAATATTTACAAATTTCTATTAATAAATTATATCTTAATATTGTCCAAGTTTTTATATGGACCAATTACCGATAATCTTAATTGGTCTTTTTTAAAAATCTTTTCAGCTAAAGCAGCAATATCTTCTGCTTCTACTGCCTCTATTTTAGAAATGATTTCATCCACATCCCTAAGTCTTTTTTCCAGTAAAAGGTCTTCAATATAAAAGGAGGCAACAGATTTTGGTTCTTCAAGCTTTAAAGCAAGCTTGCCTTTTAAATATTCTTTTGCCCATTTTAAATCCTTTTTTAAACTAGCATCTGCTTTTTTTATTTTTTCATATTCATTTTTTATTACTTTAACTGCCTCTTTTAAGTTTTTGGGTTCAGTCCCCGCCTGGGTCATTATATATCCGGTTTTTAAATATGTTTCCGGTGAGGTTTTAACATAATATGCCAACCCCCGCTTTTCCCTGACTTCCAAAAACAAGCGTGAACTAAAAGTGCTTCCCAGTATTACTGTTAAAAGGCTGAGAATATAGCGGTCCTTGTGACCTCTTTCCAAAGCCGGAACTCCTAGGCAGAAATGCGCTTGCTGGGTCTTTTTATTTAAAAGCCTTTTTTTGTCTTTTTTAATTGTAAAAGTGTTTTTTTGCTCTAAACCTTTTTCTTTTTTAATGGCAAAATATTTTTTCACCAATTCCAAAGTATCTTCTCTATCTATTATTCTTTCATCGCCAACCAACCCTAGAACAATGTTTTCCGGGTAATACCAGTTATTTCTGTATTTTTCAAAATCATCTCTTGAAATAGCAGCAACAGTATCTTTAGTGCCAATTATTGGCCTTCCCAGGCTTTTTTCACCATACATTAAGCACTCAAACTCTTCCTCTGCTTTCAGCATCGGGTGATCATTGCGCATATTTATTTCTTCAAAAATAACCGGCTTTTCTTTTTTAATATCTTTACTTGGTATAAGAGGCCGCCAAATCATTTCTGACAAAACATCCAAGGACAAATCCAAATGATCACTTGCACCCCTGACATAAAAACCAGTGTATTCCTTGCTGGTAAAAGCATTAAATTCCGCACCAATTGAATCAACCGCACTTGCCAAAGCAATATGTGAAGGATATTTTTCTGTTCCCTTAAAAACCATATGTTCTAAAAAGTGAGAGATCCCAGCCCTTTTTTCTGCTTCCCACCTCGAACCGGCCTTAACCATAACCAATGAAGTTATTGAAGGAATTGACTGCATAGGCAAAGTCAAAACTTTTAAACCGTTTTCCAAAACTGTTTTGTTCACTTTAAAATTCATTCTCTTATTTTATTACAAACGTATTAATTAGTTAAGAGGAGGATGCTATAATTATTCATACAAATGGAAACTTCTGAAAACAAACTATCAGACATACTTAAACAAGCAGAAGAATACACAAAAGAACCACCTTTAAGCAAAAAGGAATCAATTGAAACCTTAAACACAATAGTTGAAAATGCGGAACTGCTTGAATTTCTTAGAAATACAGGTATTATTCAAACTTTAATTGCCAATGCGGCAAGCGAATCTGAAATGGATAAACAAGAAGTTATTTCTTTTTTTAAAGAAAAAGGAGTTTAATCTTCAATTTGTCTGACTCTTTTCCAATAGCTTGAAAGTGTATCATCCGGAGAAAGATCTCCTTCAAAAACAGGCTCCTGTCTGCTTGTTCTTAAACTTTTTTTTATTTTCCTTGAATAAACATCCAACCTTTGTTCCGGAGATAACCTTTGCAAAACAGAATTCCTGTCAAAATTAGGCAGTTCTTTTTGTTCAACCTTCATTTTATCTGCTCCACCTTATATTATTTTATTATATCACTTTTAATATATTTTCTTGTCTAAGCTTAAAATTTAAGCACAAACAAGAAAACCCAAAGAAACCTAACCAAAACCAAAAACAAAACAACAACATAAACTCCACGCAAACGTGAAGAAATATTACCGTTTGTCTCCGGTTAAGATCATAAGAAGAGGGCCACATTCTGGCACCCTCTCCTTTTTTGCTCGAGCCTCCTCTACCTACTCGTCATCGCTGAACCCAGCATGAGCAACTCTCAGCCCCACGATGATTGCTGCAATTCCAAGAACCAACATTAATCCAGGTACTAAGCACTCCATTCCCATCATTTTCTCCTTTTCTTCATAGCTTTTTCCCAAACAAAAGAGAAAAAGCATTTATCCCTTTCGGGAGCAAAGCGGCAAAAATACCCGCTTTTTCATCAAGTCTTCCCTAACCAAGACATTTAACACTCGCGTGTTGTTGTCAAGGTTCGGATCCGGCTCTCTTCCGGAAACGGTGGCCGTAAAAACCATTGTTCCCGAACTTGTTGCTGTGAATGTTGGCACCACCCAGATCTCGCGACCAGGCGGAACCAAAACCATTGACCCGAAATCACAAACGAACTGCTGCTTTCCTTCCCTTAATTCACAGAAGCCGTCTGCTACATAATTCTGGAATCCTTCTGCGAATTGAGCTTCCACTGGATAAGTCAGAGTAAACTCTAACATATCAGTCAAGACACCGTTTGTTATCTGGAAAGCAGTATAAAACCACTCTCCTTCAACTACCTCCCCATATCCAGGATGAGGAATAACTTCACTTAATCTGAGATCTTCTGACTCTTGTGCTTGAACATTCATGCCCGAAAGCACGAAAAGAAGAACAACAGCTATCATGATTTTCTTCATCCCTACTCTTTCCTCCTCTTTTATTGAACTTTTATTACCCTTTCGGGTGTAAACCAGAACACTTTAAGCAAAAAAAACTTTTGCCCAAAATGTTCTGGTCTACTTTTTTTGTTTCTTTGGGTTGTTAAAGTGCTTTGTTTTGCAAAATGAAGCCTGCAAATAGGCAGTTTTACAAAACAAATAAAAAATATGAGCTTCGTAACTTAATTATAGGATTGATTACCCCATATAGGTACTTATCTCATATTTAGGAGTGAATAATAGCAGAAAAAGGTCTACTTGTCAAGATTATAGGATGTTTGTGAATAACAAATTTTCTCTTTGTTTATATTTGTTTATAGTAAAATAAACTCTATATAATTCTGCGTATTTATTGTTTTAAACTAAGAGTTAGTTTTTTGAATTCATTTTTGGTGTTATCTTTTGTTTTCTTTTTTTGTTTGAAAAGCTTATAAGGGATAACATAACCATTTTGTAAATTTGAAGTATGTTTTAAATTTTTTTCTGTTATAATCCGATTAATTAATATGAATTAATCGGATTATAATCATACTAATTTTACTAAATTCGTATGATTTTACATTTTTTCGGGTACAAGGATACCCAAAATCTGCAGTCCGTTTTTGATTATATGCGCCACTGCTTTAGTTAAAAGTATTCTGAATTCTTTTTCCTCACCCTCAACTAAAATTCTGTGCTTGTTATAAAACGAATTATACTTCTGTGCCAGATCAAAAAGGAAATTGCAGACAATGTTTGGGGCTAATTCCTCTTTGGCATCCAAAACTGCTTCTTCAAACCGGTACAGCCAATGCAGAATCTCTTCTTCTTCTTTGTTTGCTTGGTACTCCTCTATATTTTTATCATCCAGCAGAAAATCATTAGCTTTCCTTAATACAGATTTACACCTAGCATAAGTGTATTGCAGGTAAGGTCCGGAATTACCTTGCAAAGAAATTGATTTGTCAAAGTCAAATTCCACATCTTTGCCTATCCCGCTTTTTAAAAGCGCATATTTTACTGAACCAATTGCAATCATTTCTGCAATATTTTCTGCTTCTTCAGCTTCACTATCAATTTTTTTTGATTCTTTAATTTTTTTAACTGCTTCTTTTTTTGCTTGGTCCATTAGCCATTCACCGGTTATTACGTTTCCGGTCCTGGAAGACATTGGTCCAGTAGGGAGCCCGACCATGCCGTGGGAAATGTGCATGGTCTTTTTTTCCAGTTCTGGATAGACCTCTTTTAGAGCCCTTAAAACCACCTTAAAATACTCGTCAACCTCGTTTCCGGTAATAATAAAGGAGCGGTCATATGCAAATTTTTGGTATTTAAAGTGTGCCAACCCTAAATCTTTGGCTTCATAAGTAGGAAGTCCCAAAGAATTAATAAAAACCCTAGTGTGTAAGCCGTATTCCTCTCCCGGAAAAACAATTGCACCCTGGCTTTCCTGAAAAACACCTTTATTTAAATATTCTTTGACTATTTTTAAACCATATTCTCCGGTAAAGCTTTCAAAAAAGTACATATCAAAATCTGTTCCCAATCTTTCATAGATTTTTTCAAAATATGCCAGGCTCCATTCTCTTCCTAATTGATAAAGTTTTTTAACCTTTTTATAACCTTTTTTGGAATCCAGCATTTTTTTGTAGTCAACCACCGGCTCCCAGCCTTCTTTTTCTACAAGATTTTCCTGTGCAGCAAGATAAACAAGCAGGTTCATTTTTTTTATTTCTTTTTTTGCTTTTTTATCCTCTTTAAATGCATTTGCTCCCATTGCATATGCTTGTCCCAGAAAATGGATTTTATCCTCAAGTTTTTTTTCTGACAAATCATCTAAACTAAGATCTTCTTTTTTCATTTTCTTTTGCCAGCCCCAAATGGATTTGGCAACATGCATTCCTACATCTCCCTGATAATTAGCTCTTTTTACTTCAGCGCCAGCTGATTCATATAACCTTGCCAGAGCTTCTCCAACAATATTACTGTATAAATGCCCAATATGCAGTTCTTTAAAAGGATTTGGGTCAGTATATTCCACCATTATTTTTCTTTTATCCTCACTTTTATTCACTCCATACTTTTCTTTCTCAATTATCACTCTTTCAAGCTCTTTGATAAGCTGTTTATCTTTGATTGATATATTAATAAATCCCGGCTTGACCGCTTCTATTTTTTCACTAATTTCCTCCAGCTCTTTATTTTTCTTCATTTCTGAAACAATCTCTTTGGCAATTTCCAAGGGGTTCTTTTTTAATCTTGAGGCCAGAATTAAAGCAATGTTTGATGAATAGTCTCCATATTCAACATTATCCGGATGCTCTATTCTTATTTCCGCTTCACTAACTTCTTGGGTTATGCTTTTAACTGAAGAATATATTGATTTTTTAATTTTGTTTTTTATGTTCATTTTGCCTTTTACTGAATAAAGTATAACAAAAAACCAGATCTAAAGCGACTTTTTTAAACTTGCTATAAAGTACTTCCAATCTGTTTTTTTTGGAACTGCAAAAATTAGTATGTTTTCATTTAAATCCTTATTTTTCTTTACTTGAATACCTTTTTCTTTTAACTTTTCAATCACTTTCTGAACCTTGTTTTCTTTTTTTAGCTGAATCAATACGAAACTTGTTTTACTTTCAACTACATCAAATCCAGATTTCTTTAAGTAACCCTCAAACTTTTCCTTAAGATTTTTAAAATTGTTCACAAGCTTGTCTGTATAGGGCAGAACTGCCTGCACAACAAGACAGCTGAAAATATTTAGCTTATCAACCTCAATATTGCTAGAATATTTCTTAAGTTCTTCTATCATTTTCTCTTTTCCAACTGCAAATCCAAATCTAATGCCTGCTAAACCAACAGTTTTAGAAAAGCTTCTTAAAACTAACAAATTTGCATGCTTTTTAGTTAAATCCAGCAATGTATTTTCACCGATACCATAATAGCATTCATCTGCAACTAAAATTCCCTGATAACTGTTTAAAAATTTATCTATTTTATCCGGATCAATAATATATTGTCCAGTTGGATTATTCGGATATGCAAGAAAAAAAAGCTTGCTATCCTTAACTTTTTCTAGCAGTTCATCAACAGAAAATTTCTGCCCAGTCCTTACTTGTATCTTAATTACCTTCCCTCCATAAACAATAGTAGCCTGCTTATAAAGCGTAAAACTTGGACTCAAAATTGCTACTTTCTTGTTTTTCCCTATAGTTCTGGATATAAGATGAACGAGCGATTCAATTCCATTCCCGGTAATTATTTTGTTTTTATTCAGGCAGTATTTCTTTGCCAAACAATTAACAGTTTCTTCTTGAATAATTCCTGGATACAAATGGATTCTTTGTAAGGATTCCAAAACTGCTTTTTCAAGCCTTTTTTTAACGTTATAGGGTTTAGGAGTAAAATTTTCCCCCCAGTATAATCTTAAATTATAATTCATCTAGCCATGGACTTAATAGTTTTTCAACCTGTTCGTCCCCTCCGTTTCTTTGGATAAACTTTAGCAAACTATAACCGCTTCTTGAGGAATCACAAGCATCACAACCGTTTACACACCCAACTCTTTGTTTTTTCTCCAATTGGTGCTTAAGATGGATAAAGTCTGCTAGTAAAATTGAACCCGTTAGCCAAAACAAGTCCACTACTGGATATTCTGCCATTTTGGTTTTAGAAGATATTTTTGCCGGTTGCAATAGAATTTTAACATTATGCTGCGCAAAAAGATCAACAGTTTCTAAGCACTTTCTACTGTAATCTGCCCAACTGCAGAACTGCGGTTTAACTCCATATACAATTAAACCTGCTAGCTGTATTTCAGGAAATTTTTCTCTTAAAAGCTTAAATGTACCTAAATAGCTTCTCTGTTTGCCTTCTTCATCCATTACAGGTATTTCGGCTTTGCCAAATAACCCTGTTTGCATAAACTCTTCTCTATCAATACCAACAGGAGTTTCAATATTTAGATTTACTGCCTTTATATATCCTTTCTGATAATATTTGTCTATTAGGTCTAAAACCTCAGGGTCTACAGATTCATCCCAGGGCATCAGTTCTAACTCTAAAGCAACATCTACTTCAGAATACTCTTGTTTTAGCTCATCAACAATTTTAAGCATAGGAGCAAAAATATCTACCATTTTTCTATCTGGTGCTAAACCTGAACCACTAGAAAAACAAGCACTTATTGAACCTGTGTTTTCAACCAAGCATGTAAGAACTTTCTTTAGCTTAGCAAAATTATCAGGCATAAGTTCAATATCTCCTCCTTCATAAGTACAAAAAGCACAACCTTGTTCACAAGAATGATTACTATCAACCAAAACAAAACCTCCTTTATCACTGCTAACACATGCATCAACATATGATTTGCCTAAAAAAGTTTCTCCATTGTGTTCAAAATATGTAACTGCATGTGTTGGAGGATTAGGAAAATCAATGCCTAATTCCCAATCAATAACTGAATTATTAATTTGCACAACTGTTTCCTGCTCCTTTTTTTTAACCTTTAAAGGTGCTAGTGCACCCAACTCATATTCACCCATTAATACCGGAGCATATTTTAATGTCGTCTGTACTCCGCCCCCTTTAATTTTAGTTGCCAATGAACTATGATTGTCTGTCAGTCCCTGTTTAAGCTCATCTTTAAGCTCGGGATAAAATCCATCAACTATTTCCTGATAGGTTTCTTCATCAATGTTTAATCCATAGGCTGACAATGCAGTGTCAACTAAAAACCCTGTTTTCTTTTTTTCTATCATTGACATTTCTTCAAGTTCTTTTCCTAGGTTCCAAGAGAATATAACTTTTTCTAACGAACTCTGAACGTTGAATTCTTGGCTTTCAAGCCATTCAATTGTTCTGTTGTTTGTTTCTTTTAACATGTTTCCTTTCACTAAATATTTTTTATATTTCCTTTATTGTGCGCTTGGCGGGAGTTGAACCCGCAGCCTACTTCTTAGAAAGAAGTTGCTCTTTCCTTTGAGCTACAAGCGCAAAAAAAACGCCCCTCTGACTACGAACGTAATTGTTCATAATCAAAGGGGCGTTTTCTAATACCAAACGCGGTACCACCCTTTATTTATCTTAACCTTCACAGATTAAGAACTTGACAACTCTCTCTATCAGATATTGATGACAAGAGTTTGAAGTTGTTACGGTCTTCTGCCGTCCTGTATTTTTACAGGCTCCTCAGGGATCGCGACTCCCTTCAGCGGATTTAATTTAATTTTCAATTATTCAAAAGTATACCAGCTTATATTTAAAAGTCAAGTTTTTTATAATTAGAACTGTATTGACAAGAGAAAATATTTATTCTAGGATGAATTAATAATGGATAAATCAAAGAAAATAACTTTTGCAGGCTTATTACTTTTCCCTCTCTTTTCCCTTTTTATATTCAATACTTTTATTTTAAATGATTTTTCTTTTAAAAAAGAGCGCCAGCCGGAAGTTTATCTTGGAGAACCAGGCTTAGAACAAGGCGGTTCCACTCTTACCCCAGAAACAGATGCAGTTACTGTATTGCTTGAACCAAGCCAATTAGAACAAGATCTAAACTCGGATTTTGAAATTGACTTGAACCTTAATACCAAGGGAAAAACTATCGGCGGAAGCAAAATTGTTTTAAAATATGACCCAGAATATTTAAACCTTAAAAATTCTGAAAACGGCTATATTTTTACCGACCCAAAGTTTATCCGGGAAAAAGACCGGCTTATATTTGAAACAAATGAAACTCTTATGGGTAAAGGTAAAATTGCAACCTTGACTTTTTCTCCTCTTAAACAGGGAGAAACAAACCTGGAGATTCTTCCTCACTCTTATATCTTCAATGAAAAAAAGGATAATAAACTGGAGGTTCTTTTTAATCAAGGCAGAATTTTAATCAATTAAAAATCTGGATCAGGAATTTCTTCACTTAGCGTCCCAAAAGTAGGCAGAGTTATACTGTCTGCCACTTCATTATAGATATTTTCCAATTCTGAGTCGTTATCTGTTTCTTTGTAATAGGTGCGGACTTCACCCGGACCAGGCAAAGTTTGATCTGGAGGTTCATTACTTACCCTTAAAAGAGTTAATCTACCCAATTTTTTTGTTTCTGGCAGCCCTAGATTTTCAGGACTACAAGCAGTACTAGCATAATTTTTGCCTAAATGTATTGAAAATATAATAAATCCGTCTTGGTTTTTGGCTTTTTTTGCTTGGTCTATAGCATCATCAGTACAACAATTACCTTCATTTTTACCTTGATAATGTGGCTCGTATGGATTAGACATCGGATCACATCCATTCTTAAAAGAACACGTACACTCATTAGAACGACAACTGCATGAAGAATAAGCTTTTTGCGGTACACCGTCTGATAAAATCAGAATTACTTTAATAGAATCACTTCGACCATTATCTTTTAATTCTTCCCTTGCCATGTAAATTCCATCAGCAATATTTGTTGAACCTCCACAATTTCTGTCTTCTTCAACTGCATTTTTGACTAAAGTTTCTCCTGTAGGCGTTTTTACCGGATGCAGACTTAATTTTTTTTCTGCTCTTTCCCCAAAAAGAACTACCCCTACTCTGTGATTAACATTTTCGTCTTGCGCCTTTTGATGAACCTTATGGACAAAGCTTTTACCTGCAACTTTAGCTTTCTCAAGTGAACCAATATTAGACATACTCCCCGAATGATCCGTGACCAAAACAATATCTAAAGGAACTGCAATTGCAGGACCTGTTTCAAAACAAGCACTGATTTTTCTTTTGGCATTTTTGTATTTTGAATTAAGCTCTACTCTTATTGGACAATCAGGCGGTTCTTCTGTTGTTTCCCGGGTTACTTCTGCATCAGCAACCATATATATTCTATTATCTGGGCGAACTGCAGGAGCTTTCCTTATCTCTAAAATTGTTTCATTCATTGCCGCTTCTGCAAAGTAGTAGGCCTTTTTTGAATCAACAATCTGTGCTACTCTTTTTGAATCCAGATACGAAGTCAATAAAAGCGCAAAAAGAATTAAAGTCATAAAAGTACTAAGCATAAAAACAATCACCAGGTTTGAATAGCCCTTTTTGTTTATTTTCATAAGATCACCTTAACATCATCTTCCCTCAGAGAAATAACCATGCTTTCCTGCAAAAATACGCGCGGGTTTTTATCTTTGTGCTCCACTGCTAGGGAGATAATTAGAAGAGGAGTTTCATCAGCTCCACCTCTTTTTTCAACACTAAAATCAAGAACCTCAATCTCTTCGTCAGTTATAGGAATATTGTTGCGTTTAAAAACACCGCCGTCTAATTCATAAATCACATCACCTACAACCGGATCACCGCTCTCCAAAACCAGACGGTCGGAATATGAAGTATCACAGCTGACACTCCAGCGAGAATCCTGAATTATATTGTTTAAAGAAATTGTAATGGAATTATATACCTCTTCCATTCGGTTGGAACGGTTACGCGCCAGATAAAAATCTTTAAATATTCCGAAAAAATAAATAAATACTATTGCTGCTAAACCAACAAATATTAAAAGTTCAATAATTGTCAGTCCTTTTTTTCCTTTATTTTTATTCATTTTTAGATTTAATTATCATTTAATTGAATTAGATAAGTCTTGTAGTCTATATTTTCCAGGTTGGAATTCTCTAACCATTCAACTCTGCTGGTTACAATTACTTTTTCCCCGTCCCTTTGTAAAAAAATCTTTTGCATATACTTCCCTTCAAATTCCTTTTCTCCACTTGCCAGGGAAACTGGATTTAATTCAGAATGGTAGGGATTAGCCATAGCTTCAGATTCACTATTATAAGCCTTGTTTTTGAAACTGGTCCAATCTATGTTTATGCCTATATTGTAAGCAACCTCTATCCCCTCCTGTGCATAATAACTTGCAGCAATTCGGTCGCGATAATCACTTTTTTTTAGCAAAACATTTTTCAAGGTCATAATAAAGTAAAAAACTGTTAAGGCAAAAACCGTTACTGCAATCATTAACTCCAATAATAATTGGCCTTTTTTATTGTTTAATTTAAAATTCATATTTTCTCCGGCTTGCTAAATTCAACAATACCTTGTTCATTAACTGTAACCCTGGTTTTAAAATCTGAAGTAAATAATTCCACTTGCAAATTATTGTCCGGTTTGCCAGTCAACTTATCAAAATATATTTCCGTCCTATTAGTATTCATCTGTTTGATTTGCTGAGATAGTTTTATCACCTTATTTTCCGGCAAAAGTAAATATTTGTGTTCCGCGGGAACAAATTTTACACCATACTTGATTCCTCGTTCTGCACTGATTGATTTTTGCTGCGCCAATTTCAAATAGTCTGCTAATTCTTCTGTTTTTGTATAAAGAACATTTTTTGCATGGTTGCGAAACATATATTGACTGCCAACAGCAAAAAAAACAGCTATAAGCGCAATTACTAAAAGAAGTTCCATTAGGGTAAAGGCAGATTTATGTTTTTGCATATCTATATTATTTTAATCATAAAAGAAGAAGATAAATAAATCAATTAATAAATGTATCCATATTGATTTTTATTTCTTCTTTATCTGTTCGTAAAATCTTAATTTTGTTTTTTTCCAGTCTTTCTAAAACCTCTTTTGTCGGATGCCCCCAGGGGTTTTTACCAACAGAAATAATTGCAACTTGGGGTTTAAGCAGATTTAAAAATTGCTCGGACGTTGAATATTTGCTTCCGTGATGGGCAATTTTTAAAACCTCCAATTTCTCAATCTCATTTTCGGAAGCGATTTTTTCCTCAATCTCGCTTTCAACATCCCCTGTTAAAAGCCCATTAAAATCATTTTTAGAAAAAAGCATTACAATTGAAGAATTGTTAAATCCTTTTGTTCTTTCACCTAAAATTCTTTTATCAAACTCTAAGTCTTTATCCCATGCATAATAATCATTCTGCTGTTCTTCCGGCCAAAGTATTTTAAATTCTAGCTCATTGATCTTTAAAATATCGCCCTTTCTTGGAGTAATAATTTTTACTTCTTTTTCCAAAACAATCTGCCTGAAATCCTTGAAATATTCTGAAGGATTAATAAGGTTGTTGGTAACAAAACTTTCCACCTGATATCTTTTAAAAACTTCTTCTAACCCATAGTAATGGTCTTTGTCCGGATGAGTATTAACCACCATCTCAATCTTCCTGTCCCAGAAGGGCATGTTTTCTGACAAACAATTAAGAACCTGGTCGTTGGGTCCTCCATCAATTAAAACTTGGTTAAATCCCGAGGATATAAGGATTGCATCCCCTTGCCCCACATCACAAGCAACAAAATTATTTTGTCTTGGCCAGGATAAAATAATTGACCAGATAACTGCAAGTAGAATAATCCAGATATAAAAGAGTTTTTTCTTGTTCACAACCCAATTATATATTAACCCTTGACAGATGTTTAATACTTAATAAGATGAAAACATGCAACTGGAAAAATATGGATTTACAAAGCGCGGACGTTTAAATATTGATACAGAATACAAAGAACCGGAAATACGCATCCTCCACCCTCCCAAAAAATTTTGGAAATGGCATCGTTTTAAACAAACATATTTGGTTACTGGATATTTTGGGTTTTATCTAAAAGACAATGACACTACTCTAGTTAAATTAACCGACTTTCCCCTTCCGCCTGCTGCAGGCCCAAGGGAGATTGCAAGAAGAATTAATACACAGATTAACCAACAAGAACCTTTTAATTTTCCCTGGTGTAATCACAAAAACTCTTGCTTGGAAATTTTCAGGGGTGAAGAAATTGAAACTGAACTGACAAGCGCACTTTTATAAAGGCTTGTGAGCCCGGGAGGACTTGAACCCCCAACCAATTGCTTAAGAGGCAACTGCTCTACCATTGAGCTACGGGCCCGAAACTAATATATTTTAACACAGGTTTTATTCCAAACCCACCCTGTTTATAAAATCAGCGGGAACAACCTGGGGAAAGCCAAAGTTCTTTATGCAAATATTTTAATAATTTTTACAAAGTACTCCAGAAATATAAAGCAAAATGGCTGAAAAGCAACTGCTAAGGGAAACGAAATTATTGACAATACTAAAGTCACGGTCCCCAAAATCATAATATAAGGGATTGTCCAACCTACCAAAGGATTAACAAGCACACCCCAAGCTGTAAACTCCTGAAAGTTAAACCAAACAACCGGAGCCGTAAAAATAAAGGCAGCTAAAGTTGTCCTTAGCTCCCCTTTTGCAGCTGAATATACTTTTCCCAAAATTTTTTCATTTTTGTTGCTAAACTTGGGACCCAAAAGCATTAATCCTAAAGTAGAAAAAAAAGACAACTGAAAACTAACACTGAATAACAGCAAAGGATTAATTATTAACATAATCATTGATGCCAAAAATAAAAACCAAAGCCCGCTTTTCTGCCTTCCCAGGATTGCCGCAAATATTGCCAGCACGCTCATAAGTCCTGCCCTGATTATTGGCGGTTCAATTCCGACTATTGCTATGTATATCAAAATAAATAACAAGGATATAAGCAAAGCTTTCTTTCTATTTACTGTAAAAATCCTTAAAAACAAATACATTACTGCATTTAAAACAAAAACAATATTCCCTCCGGAAGCAACAACTAAATGTAATGTTCCTGTTTTTTTAAGCAACTTATAAAAGTCCTCACCTATCCTGTTGTTGATGCCCAATAAAACACCGGAAAGCAGGGAGGCATGCGGTTCCGGAAACAATTTTTTAACTTTTTGATCCAAAAAAATACTAATTTTGCGTCCAAAAAAGTGGTTTTTATCATCATTGGCTATGATTTGAATAATTTCCGGATTTATCAGTGAAATTTGCTGATAAAAACCTCCTATCACTTTAACCTTGGCATTGCCAACCACTATCAGAAAATCATTATATTTTAGTGGTTGAGAAACATTGTATTCATTGAAAATAATGCTATAATCATCAATTTTTACTAAAATTCGACCATCCTGTAATTTTTGTTCTGAAGATATTCTTCCAGATAGCCTAATTAATGAATCTTCGGTTATTTTTTTATTTTGATCTGCCTTAAACCGAAAAAGTAGACTAACTATAAATACTACAAAAGGTATAACAATATAACTTTTAGTTTTAGTCACTTATAGGACTCTTTTTATATGGAAATAAGTTCTTTTAATTCTGCAAATGTTTTTTCACCAATTCCGCTGACTTTTTTAATATCATCAATTTTTGTAAATTTGCCGTTTTCTTTACGGTGTTCAATAATTTTTTGGGCAGTACTTTCACCAACATTGGGTAATTTTTGCAATTCACTTGCATTGGCAGTATTGATATTTATCTTACTGCCAATAACTTTTGAATTTAAATTTGTTTCTGCTTTGTTTAACTCTTTACTTCCTTCTCCCTTATAAGGAATATATATTTTTTGTTCATCAATGATTTTTTCCGCTAGATTAATGTTTTGCGAAAACCATTTTCTGTCTGCATCAACCGATAAACCACCGGCAGAAACTAAAGCATCATTCATTCTTGCTTCATAATCAAGCTGATAGAGTCCGGGCAACTCAACTGCACCGGAAACATGAACAATTAAAAATTCCGGCTCAGAACTTTCCTGGGGATCAGCACTGATTACCTCTATTTTTGTAGAGTCTTGCGAAGAAAAAACAAGTAAAAGAAGGATTCCAAAGGAAAAAAGCAGAATACCAAGCATGCCCAGCATTAAAATTAACTTATTCTGCTTGATAAAATTGCTTTTATCACCCATTTAAATCATTCTGACAGAAATTTAAAATTTACGCAAGATTACGTAATAAAAGGAAAAAGGTTAATAGTCTTAAAATAATTTAAGACCAATCTTGTTATGTACAAGACCTTGTGAGAGCATAAGCCCGATTATTGCCAGCAAAAAGACTAAAAAGACACTCTGTGTATACAGCCAGATAATCGCAATTAAGCCGGTTGCTAATAGCCTGGAAATATGAATAATAATTTCCCTTTTAACCACAAAGTCAAAAGCGTTCCTTTTCTTGGCTTTTTTATAAAAAATACTACTAAAGGGAGTCCAGACAAATAGGGACAAAAGATTATAAAAAGTATCTAAAAAAAGTATTTGTCCGGTTGCTGTAGCAAAAGTGCGGACAATCCAGTTTATTGCATTGCCCGCCAAGCCAAACTTAAAAAATCTTTTTTCCCTTTTATCAATATGCTTTTTAAAGATTAACAACACCAATAAACTTAAAAACAAACTGAATGAAACAATAAATCCTACAGCCTGGTAATTTTTCAAATTTAAATATATAAATACCGGCCAGAAAACAGAAGCAATATAAGGTTCTATCCCCTCGCCTATAAAACCGAATGTTTCAATCAAATTTTCCTTATTTAAAATACCCTGATAAATTTTTTTGAACGAAGAAAGCTTTTCCTGATGGTTATATGAATCAAATAAAATCGGAAAAGTAGATAAAAATATGACCAGAGAAGCAATTATAAAAACAACATCAAACCCGCTCATTTTTATAATAACTCCCCCTATCAAAGGCGCAGCAGCTGTTGCCAATTTACCAAAAAAGCTGCGGTAACTAATCTCCCCGCCCATAGAATCTTTATGTCCTAATTTAATAAAAGAAACATGGTAATAAAGCCAGTATAAAGGAATTCTGACTGCATTTATTATTGCCGCCATAATAAATAAATTGGGATTAAATTCCGCTGCACGTAAACAAACAAAATATATGATCAAAAGTAGATTAGAAAAAGCAACTGAAACATCCGGATTAACCAAGGTTGACAACTTTGCCAAAGGATAATCTAAAAAAAGAAGCAGCCCAAACTGGACACCAAAAAATAAAAATATCCAGTAAAGACTATTGGTTATCTCAAGAATGTAGATGGGAATAAATATGGATACTAAAGAAACACCTAAAGAACGCAGAATAGCATTTAAATATAACCCGTTTAAACCCTTTAAAAGCGGTTTTTCTTTTTTTCTTTTGAATAAATATTTGTCAAATATTTGCCAATGCAGAAGATTAAAAATAGAATGTTGGGCAGGCACATGCATATTTTTAAATATATTAAAGATAAAGGATATTAGTCAAGTTAAGAAGCTAAAAATATTTATCAAACCAAACTTTTTGTCGGCGGGCATAGTCAATTTCATCATTTGTCCATGCCTCTATACACTCTTTTAAGTGTTTTTTTTCTTTAAAATATGGCTCAAACTCCTTATATCCCAAGGTATTCATTCCCGGATCACTCCACTCATATCCCTTATTCAGCAAACTTTTTATTTCTTTTATTAATCCCTGCTCTAGTCTTTTTTTTACCCTTATTTTTATGCTTTTCTTTAATTCCTTTAAGGGTAAATCTTTTAAGATGATCTCTTTTGATATTTTTGCATCCAAAGGCACCAGAGAAACTTCCTTTTTCGGATTCTTTTTCAAATATTTTGCTATTTCAATTCTTCTGATCAATCGCCTAGGATTGTTCCAATCACTTTTATTCATACCCTGCCAAAATTCATCCGGATAATTTTTGATCATTTCCTGCAGTTTTTTAATACTATTTTTTCCCAGCTTTTTTCTTAAACCCCAGTCAGGAGGAATTTTACCCCATTCAATACCCTGCAACAGCGCCTTGATCCAAAAGCCGGTTCCCCCAACTAACAAAGGAATTTTGTCCTGGCAAAGTATTTTATCAACTGCCAGCTTAGCAAACTCAACCCACTGAGTGACAGAAAAACTTTTATCAGGCTTAATTAAATCCAATCCCCAGATATTAACACCCTCTATGTTGTAAGTGCCAATTTTAATATCTTGGCCAACTTTGTTTTTGATTTTCTTTTGTAAGTCTTTATCATTTTTTTTAAAAAGCGCATCCTTTTTAATGTCTTTCCCTGTTCCAATATCCATATATTCATAAATCTGCCTGGAGTCGGCTGAAACAATTTCCCCTTTGTTTTCTTTTGACATTTTTACTCCTAAGGAAGTTTTGCCCGAAGCAGTTGGACCGGCAATTACAATTATTTTTTTCATTTATTTTTAAGTTTTTTAAGTTCTTCTAAAATTGAATAAGGGACTTCTAAACCCCAGTTTAGGATTCCCAATCCTGCCCCCAAACCTTCTGTTCCGTGGTAGTCAGAACCTCCTGTTACCAACAAATCATATTTGTCGGCTAAGCAGGTAAAATACTCAATTTTTTCTTTTGATTTTTTTATATCTTTATAAGGATATATTGCTTCCAATCCGATTAGCCCCCATTTTTTAAATCTTTCTATTATTTCCTCTTCTCCCTCAGGAACATCATAACAGGGATGTGCTAGAACAGCCAATCCTTGGCTTTTCTTGATCAATTCAATCGCCTGCTTGGGATTATACGCAAACTTTTCAAAATATGCCGGTTTGCCCGGAATCAGGTATTTTTTAATAAAATCAGATACAGTCGGCATATAGCCAAATTCATTGTCTAGCTTTTTCAGGTTGGCTTCTTTTTCCAAAACAGTTTTTGCAATGTGAGGCCTGCCAACCGATCCTTTTGCCCGCATCCTTACCTCAATCCAATCAATGTTCCAACCCAGATCAGACAATCTATCAACCATGTTTTTTGCCCTGTCCACTCTTCCTTTTTGCACTTTTTCAAGATAATTTAAAAGTTCTTTGTTTTTATAATCAATAAAGTATCCCAGAATATGAAACTCTTTTTTTTCTTTTGCATTTTTTTCATAGCAGGTGATCTCTATGCCTGTTACGATTTCAAGATTATACTCTTTTCCTGCTTCTTCTGCTTCTTTTATCCCCCCTACCTGGTCATGGTCGGTAATGGCAATTGCTTGTAATCCTGTACGCCTGGCTTTTTTAACCAAATCAGATGGATCCAAATTTCCGTCCGATGCAGTAGTATGTGTGTGCAGATCAATATATTTGCTCATTACAACCTTATATTTTAAACCCGTATTTTCTAAAATCAGTAAATTCTGCTCCCTGTTCCATTAAAAAACCGATTCTTTTTATTTCTTTTTTCTCTACCAAAGAATAAATGTTTTTAGCCCCTCTGTTATGTACTTCCCAGCATAAAGATGAAAATATTTTTTGATCAAATTTCCCTTTGCCGTAATGCGGGTCAACATAAAGATAATCCATTATCGCTTTTTCTTGCTTCTGAAAATACAACGCGTGTGCAAATGCCATAATTTTTCTCTTTTGATAGATTACCTTGCTAACACTGTTTTTACTACTGGTCATTACCTCTGCCAAAATATTTGCCCTGTGTGTATCATGAACTTTTTTGGCAATTAAATCGGCCACTCTGCCAGAAGATCTTCCCTCAGGAAAGCTCTTTGCCTTAATATAAAAGAATTCTTTATTTTCCAAATTAACTTTTATTTCAAGTTTTTGTCCGGCCTGTCTCCAACCCTGCTTTGAAGCAAATTCCCTCTCTTTTAAAAAAGCTTTTTTTCTTTTGTTTGAACTACTGTCAGTAATTTTTAGCAAAAGATTTTCCCAGTTCTTTCCCTTAGCCCAATCTGTAATTTCAATCAAATCTTTTTTCTCATAAATTACAAAAACAGAATCAAATTTATTCTCGTCTGAATGAGTAAAAAGAATATTGCAAAAAGGCATTTTTACCAGCTGTAAAATATATTCCGGAACAAGACCTTCAGGTACAAAACCCGATCCTGATACACTTTGATACATTTCCTTTATTAGACTGGTTTTGTTGGTTAACTGATAATATTCCATTTATTTACTCACCAAATTGACCAACTTACCGGGAACAAAGTAAACTTTTTCCGGTTTTTTGCCTTCAAGGTATTTTTGCACGTTCTCAGAAGCTTTTGCCATTTGCAAAACAATCTCCTTATCATTGGCTTTTTCCCTTTCCAGTAAAAATTTGCCCCTGACATTGCCGTTTACCTGAACAACTACTTCTACTTCCTCTTCTTTGGCTTTTTCTTCACTATATTTTGGCCAGGATGAGTCTAAGACACTACCTTTTTGTCCGCACATTTCCCACAGCTCCTCACTTAAGTACGGAGCAATTGGACAAATCATTCTTGATATATTTTGAACTACTTCCCGATTAGCACTCTCTTTATTTTTTTGCCAAAGGTTTACAAACTCCATAAGAGAAGCAATAGCAGTGTTAAAGTCAAGAGTGCTAAAGTCATCACCCATCTTTTTTATAGTTTGATGTAGTTTTGTTTTCAATTCTTTCCCCATATCTTCCCTGTTGTTAGCACTTTCTTTTGCCAAGCGGTAAAGCCGTTTAACAAAACGCTGCATTCCTTTAATACCGCTGTCGCAAAAATCTCCGCCTTGTTCATAAGGACCTAAAAACAATAAATACATTCTTAAAACATCTGCACCATATTTTTCCATATATTCGTTGGGATTGATCACATTACCCCGAGATTTGCTCATTTTTGCACCGTCCTTAATAATCAGGCCGTGGGCAAAAAACTGCTTAAACGGCTCGTAAAAATCAATCATCCCCAGATCCGCAAAAACCTTGGTGATAAAACGCGTATATAAAAGATGCAGGACCGCATGTTCATTTCCTCCGATATACATATCCACAGGCAGCCACTTTTTAGTTATTTCTTTTTCAAAAGCAACTTCCTGATTGTTAACCGAAGGGTAGCGGAAAAAATACCAGGCTGAATCCAAAAAAGTATCGGATACGTCCGTTTCTCTTTTAGCTTTTTTACCACAGCACGGACATTCAACTTTGTAAAACTCTTCCACTTCAGCCAAAGGAGACTTACCCTTGCCTTTGGGTTGATAGTCTTTTACATATGGCAGTTTAATCGGCAGATCCTTTTTTTCAACCGGATACCATCCTGCCATGGTATTAGCCAGTTTTAATCTTTTCTCTTCATTAAATATCGGCGATTCTTTTATATGTTCATATGCTTTTTTATTGGTAAACCAGCTCTCCCCTCTTTCTGCACAGTACGGACAAAAAACCATAGGGATTGGCGGTCCCCAATACCTTTGCCTGGAAATACACCAATCGCGGATTTTGTATGAGACCTTTTTTTTGCCAATCTTTTTTTCCTGTAAATCCTTGATTACTTTATTAATCTCACCAGGAGCTTTTAAACCGTTCCATTCCCCGGAATTAATAATCTTTCCCGGTCCCTCATAAGCTTGCTCTTCTTTAATATCCTCAACACTGATCCCGGTTTCTTCTAAAGGTTTAATTACCGGTATAATCTTTAAATCGTATTTTTTAGCAAAGTCCCAGTCCCTTTGGTCGTGCCCGGGAACTCCCATTACCGCACCTGTTCCGTATTCCATCATTACATAGTCGGCAATATACAAGGGCAGTTCTTCCCCGTTTATGGGATTAATCAGTTTTAATCCTGTTAAAATACCGCTTTTCTCTTTTTCCGCTTGCCTTTGCACTGCGGTTTTACTGCGTGATCTTTCAATGTATTCCCTAATTTTGTCTTCCTTATCCAAACTCAATTTTTCAATAAGTGGATGTTCTGGAGCTATTGCCATAAAGCTTGCACCATACAGTGTGTCCGGTCGGGTGGTAAAAACTTTGAGTTTTAAATCCTTGTTTTGAACAGGAAAGTCTATTTCCGCTCCAAAAGATTTGCCGATCCAGTTTTCCTGCATCTGCTTGGTTGCCTCCGACCATTTTGAATCCTGATAATCCAAAAGTTTTTCTGCATATTCAGTAATTTTAAAAAACCACTGTTCTGTTTTCTTTTTAACCACTTCTGTTTTACAGCGTTCACACACATTTATTTTTTCCTCAACTTTTCCCTTTTGTTCCACTTGCTCATCTGAAAGAACGGTCTTACATGACGGACACCAGTTAACAAAAGATTCTTTACGATAAGCTAGACCGTTTTTAAACATTTTGGTAAAAATCCATTGCGTCCACTTATAATAGTCCGGATCAGTAGTGCTGAGTTCTTTTTCCCAATCCCACATTCCCCCGTAAGGCTTCATCTGTTGTTCTCGAAAATATTGAGTAGTTTGTTCTATTAATTCCTTGGGATGGAGATCTTTTTTTATGGCAAAGTTTTCCGAGTGGATTCCAAAAGCGTCAAACCCCATAGGCTCAAACACGTCATATCCCTGCATCCGCATAAAACGTCCGTATGTGTCTGCACCGCCAAATGTAAATGTATGTCCTACATGCAATCCTTCTCCCGATGGATAAGGAAACATCATTAAATTGTAGAACGGCTTTTTTGCTTGCTTCAGGTCAACTTCAAAAACCTTGTTTTGCTGCCATTTTTTTTGAACTTTTTTTTCAATATTCTTGTGGTCGTATTTTGTCATCTGAAACTCCTGTAGTAATTGATAATTTATTTATCTGCTTGTTATTATATAGGAAAATTATAGTAGAAATTAAGTAAGATTGGGGTCAAACCCCAAGAAGAATAAAAAGATAGTTAAAGGCTTTTGTTGTCTTCATTAAACAATATTTTAAATAAATTAATGTTTTTTTGCAAATTTTCCATTTAGCCTGTTAAAGTGCTTAGCACTCGCACTCTTTATTTGCTAACAGTACTTCTTGCTGGACTTTGATGTGTTTTGTAGGAGTCAAAAAAGTATTCTTTAGCTAACAAAATCCAATAAGTTGTCTTGCTTTATTACTTTAAACTCAGTATTTGCATATGTTTCTTGCCACTCTTCTGGAACTGAAGCCATTCCTTGATATTTAATTTCATAGCCATAAAGCTTTCCTTCTCTTTCTTCAATCCAATCAATTTCCTTTTGGTCCCAAGTCCTCCAAAAATAATTGTTGCTATAAATAGACAAGTAGTTTTGTTTTTTTAATCTTTCACTTATCACAAAATTCTCCCATAGCTGCCCAATGTCATTTCTTAAATCCAGGGAATTGTAGTTGGATATTAATGCATTTCTGATTCCGTTATCATAAAAATAATATTTACTTTTCTTGGTTATTTCTTTTCTGAGATTCCTTGAAAAACCTCGCAATTCAAAAATTACAAACGATTTCTCAAGCAGGTCTAGATAGCGTTTAACCGTTTTATAATTAATCCCCAGATTTTGCCCCAACTCTGACAACGATACTTCTCCGCCGATCTGAAAAGCAAGCAAACGCAGCAAGTCCAAAATTATTTTTGCACCTTTGACTTTTTCAAACTTAAGAATATCTTTTAATAAGTAGGAGTCAACCAGCTCATTTAAAACATCTTGCTTCTGCTTTTTTGTCCTGGAAGTAATTATCCGCGGATATGATCCACAAATTAAACGTTCTTCCAAGTTCTGCTTTAAGTCAAATTCATTTTCCTCTTTTTTAAGTTCCAACAAAGCTACCGGCAATAAAAGCAGAGTTTTTTTTCTTCCAGTCAAAGGCTCCCCTACTTGTCCTGACAGCTCAAATGAAGATGAACCTGTGGCAATAACATATACATCCGGAATTTGATCTACAATAATCTTTAAACCCAATCCAACATTGGGGATGTTTTGCGCTTCATCAATTATGATTAGCTTGTTATCTCCCACATATTCTTTTATCTTTCTTAAGTCTTGAGAGCTGATAACCTGCTGTATACTGTATAAATCTCCTGAATCAAAACGGTATTTTAAAGAAGTATTTTTAACAAAATTTTTTAGGAGGGTTGTTTTCCCCACTTGACGAGGACCATAAAGAACCAATACTTTGTTTTTTTCAAGATGTTTTTTTAGATCCTGGTAAAAGCGCCTTATCATAAGTAAATTATACACTAAATCCTTGTAATTTGTCAATTTCAAGGATTTATATTCCTTGAAATAATACAATTTCGAGGATTTTAACCTAGTTAAACTTTAAAAATCTATTTAAAAAAATACAAACTATAGAAATTTTATAATTTTTTATTTATACTGTATTTATGTTTATGGACTTAAAAAAGCTGGACAAAAAAACACCGCCTGACCGTTATCCCCTTCCCGTTTCTTTTGGATTTGCTTTTAAAGGTATTTTTGAAGCTGTCAAAAGGGAAAGAAATGTCAAAATTCATCTTGCCGCTATGTGTGCAGCTACAATCCTAGGCTTTATTTTAGGTCTTTCTCGTTTGGAATGGGTGGCACTAGTTTCATTGTTTGGCATTGTAATCGGCGGAGAGGTCATTAATTCTTCGGTTGAAGAAACCTGCAATGTTATGAAAGAAGAGCTGGGACTGCCTTTTGAATCCACATACTGGCCAAGAAACTTTGCAGCCGGAGGCGTGATGATTTTTGCCCTTGCGTCCCTTATAGTAGGACTTCTCATTTTCATCCCCAAAATACTGGCGCTTTTTTGATAAATTTGCATTTGTATTATTTTTTTTGCTAAAATTCAGTTAATGTTAAATACATTAATTGACCTATATAACCAATTTTTAACCTTATTTCCTGATCAATTGCATTTTTTGATTTCTCTAATTATTGTAGTTGCTGTCGGACTGGCTATCTTAAAATTAATCAGGAAAAACCTTTGGTGGATACTTCTTTTATTAATTGTTTTTCCTACTCTTATCCCGGTTTTCAGAAAGCTGATCTTAAAAGCAATTGCCTTTCTTGTCTCGTTAGTTAAATAACTAAACCCTTTTAATTCAAACAACTACATAATTAAAAACATACTTCTTCCTTACTACTTGATACTGTATGCTCTTTCTTGCTAAACTAAAATTATGAAACTGCCCTTTATTGTCCACTCAATATATTTGGTCTCTGCAATTTTTATTACCTTTTTCTGGGTGCAAAATCCTGCTTTGTCAGGATATACCTTGCAACTAATCGGCTTTTTTGTTCTTTTATACATGGGTTCCCATTTTTGGAGACAGCAGCAAAAAAGAAAAACACCCTTTATATTATCTGCTGTTGACTCTTTTATCTTTATGCTAATCATTTTGCTCTTGGTCCTTTCCACCGGAGGCTTGTCCTCCCCGCTTTTCTTTTTATTGTATTTTTTGCTTTTTTCTTTTTCCTTACTTTGGGAACCAGCAATCACGTTTGTTTTTACTGCCGCCCTGATTGTTTTTTTCCTTTACACATATCCGGAACTTGACAGCCACCAGCTTGCTTCCCTTTCTTCACTTATTTTGATCACACCTTTATCCTTGTTTTTTGGACAGCAGTATATGCAGGTATTAGAACAAAAGGGAATGATAAAAATACTTTCAAACCAGTTTAAAAGAGCAGAAAAAGACATTGAAGCCGAAGAAACCGATACTCTAATTTGGCTTTCAATTAATTTTAGGCAGGGTATGCAAAAAATTATTGACCGAATTTCCCAAGTTTTGGCTAATCCAAACCTTAGCCATAGCCAAAAAAAAGACCTTAATGAGGCCTTAGAGGAAGGTAAAAAACTTTTAAAAACCGGAACATTGCTAAAAGAAAAGGTTGACAAACAAACAGATGAAAAAAAAGAAAATTAAAGACCTTTTCAGATTAATACCCTTTTTATTTATACTATATATATACACAGGCTTTTTTTTATTCCCTTCTAATATATCTGCTGAACGCGGACAAATGGATTCCCCCGGATACGTAATCCAGATGCCTAATGTTAATATGAGCAGTGGCAGTATGAGCAAATCCGGTAAAACAATCACCCAGACCAGCGGACAAACAGCTCCGGGAGAATATGACAAAGACGGATATATTGTTAAGTCCGGATTTCAATATATTTACACTGCTATTGAAGAATTTTCCTTCAGCATTTCCAATTTAAATTTAGCCTACGGTTCCCTTGTTCCGGAAACACCGGAAACACAAACCACTACCCTTTCAGTAAATGCACCCAGTGTGGGCGGATACCAAGTTACAGCATATGAGTCACATCCTTTACGCAATGAAAACGGTGAGGAAATTGATGATACAACTTGTGACAACAATGACTGTGATGAAATAGACTCGGGAGAATGGGATGACAGCAACATAGACGGTTTTGGCTACAGAATGAGCGGAGATGATATTGCAGACGGCTTTACCCAAGCCAATTATTACAAACAATTTGCCAATATTGAGGACCCGGCTGAATCACCAGAAGAAGTAATGGGCGCTAATGTTATATCTCTAGAACGGGAAGCAACTGTCCATGCAAAGCTGAATATATTGGGAACCCAAGAATCAGGAAAATACAAAACCGAACTTGTTTTTATCTGTACTCCTGAATATTAAAATAGAAAAAATAAAATGAAAATCTTAAAAAATTTAGACCACTGCAAGAAAACACTCCAGAAGATTGTTTTCTTTTTAATCCTATTTTGCACTTTTATGTTAATACTTTCCAAAAACACATTTGCCCAACAACCTTTTTACATTGGTATCTCCCCTCCTCTATTGGAGGTTACAATTAAACCCGGAAAAACAGTCACCCAGGTATATACAGTAAAAAATATGGGGCAAGAAACGCAAATATATGCTGATGTTGTGCCTGCCTACCCTGAAGGTGAACAAGGAAAGGTTAAACTTGACCCTGATTTTTTAAATCCTCTTGAGCGTTCTGGTTTAAATCAAAGCCAACACCCTTATTTGTCTTGGTTTTCTTTGCAAAACGCAAATATTGACTTGCAACAACCTTTTACCTTAAAAAGGGATGAAGAAAAACAACTGGTATTAAAAATTAAAGTTCCGGAAAACACACCGCAAAAAGAGTTCCTCATCAGCCTAATTGTGCGCAGCTACCCTTCAGCTCAAACAAATGTACAGCAAGTAAAAACTTCCGGTGTTATCGGCAGTAACATTATCCTTACAGTAGCAAGTAATATTAATTGGGAAAAGAAAGGTAATGTTGATTTTTCTTTAGACAATTCAATTTGTATTCCTAAAACAAAAATATGTTTTCCAATAATCGGCAGCTTTAAAAACCCGCAATTTAAGATCAAAATAGCAAATAAAGGCAAATTTCATTTTAAACCCCAAGGTAAATTAATAATCAAAAACATTTTTGGCAGCACTGCAGCTGAAAAAGAACTTGTCCCCTTAAATATCCTGCCCGACAAAAAAAGAGAAATTTCTTGCATAGAAGACGAACAAAAATCCATTTGTAAAGTAAATACATTGAATACAGGAATATATAAAGCAGAATTGCAAATCGATCTTGCAAATAAAACTAAAACTCACTTTTATTTTCTTGTCTTTTCTCCATTCCCTCTAGTAGTTGTTGTTTTAATTTTGACTTACTTAATTATAAAATCTTATCTTAGAAAAAGTAACACTTGACAAACAAATTTTAAGTTAGTTTAATAGATTTTAATGCTTAAAAATAAAAAGTTTCTTACAACGAGTTTTTTAATTTTTTTAATAACTTTCTTGTTTCTCTCTCCCAAAACAGCTAACGCCGGTGCTTTAGACAATGTTTCCGATACCTTGTCCACTTCTCGTCTTTCATTTTTTGGACAGATCGGAACCGGCAGCACCGCAACTGAACTAACAATTAATGTTGGTTCATCCGGACCTTCAACAGATACTGCCAATCTTTTCCCCGGAGACACGGTTCTTTTAGGAAATGACGATACAGCAAGCGAATATACTGTAGACGAAATTGTTTCCTCCTCCCAATTTACAACCACTTCCGGAGTTGATTCAGCTGATAATGATGCAAGTGACGTAATCGTTGCTTCCCGTTCAGCTACTCATACAATTTCTTTGGAAGCAAACACTGTTGTTTCTAACGGTTCTTTTGAAGTTTTAATTAAATCAACCTCAAACTCTGATAAAAGCAAAGATGGCCTGCCAGACCAAGATGGTTTTGATTTTGGCGACGATTCAACTGACCCCAGTGTTTCCTGCAGCCAGACCAGCGGTTCAGGAACATACAGCTTTTCTGCAGGTACAGCAAAATACTATGGAGAAACCGGCTGTACAGCTAACGGAGGTTATCATTGTTTTGAATGCACATATACTGGAGACAGCGCTACTGATGATGTAGTTAGTATTACAATTGGAGAAACACAGCCTTTAATCAATCCTTCTCCTGATGGAGTCGGTAGCCCAGGAGACGCAGACGACTATATTATCAAAGTCCGCCACAAAAACAACAGTGGCGTCACAATTGATGACAAAGACGCATCAGTTGCTGTAGTAGAATCAGTCAGAGTATCTGCTACTGTTGATCCAACTATCACATTTGAAATAAACGGAATTAGTGCTGATTCAGGCTCGTACTGCGGAGTCAGCAGAGATTCAGGTTCCATTGACACCACTGCTTATTCAGTTCCTTTCGGCTCACTGGTTTTGGGAGCATTTAATGATGCTGTACAGGAATTAACCTGTATCACCAATGCCGACAGCGGATATTCCGTAACCGTTATTGAAGACGACCAGATGTCAATTGACGGAGAAAACTCTGTTGAACTTGCTGACACTGATTGTGATGCAGACGGATGTGCATACAATACAAACGGAGCCTGGGAATCTGAAAATGACGAATCCGGATTTGGTTATTCAATAGAAAATGTTGATGCTGCAAATGTAACTTTTGCCTATGGTGACTGCGGCACTTCATTCTGTGCAAGAGCATTTCCTTCTACTGCAGACGGACATGATCCTTTACAAATCATGTATAATACCAGCACTCCTTCAGGAAATGAAAACGCTTATGTTTGCTACAGACTGGCAATCGGCACCACTCAGGAGCCGGGAGATTATGAAAACTCAATTACATATGTTGCCACAGCAACATTTTAAATTAATAAATTAAATTAGAAACAAACTGCCCATGGAAAATAAAAGAACAAACAGAACAAATTTAAAAAAAGCATTTACCTTCTTATTTTTCAGTTTATTTTTAATCCCTTTTACAACCAAAGTAAAAGCTCAGTCAACCTCTACTTTGACTGCAATTCCTCCTAAAGTCCAACTCACCGGAGCACCCGGAGAAACATTACAGGAAACAATCAAGGTCAGAAACGATTCTGAACAAGAAATAGTAATAAATAGTATTTCCAAAGATTTTATTGTTAAAGACGATAAGGGAACACCGATTCCCGTAGAAGAAGAAGTCGCCACACGTTGGAGTTTGTCTTCTTGGATGCAAATCTCTCCTAATAAAGCATTAATGAAAGCAGGAGACACACAACCGGTTAATGTTTTAATCCAAATTCCGCAAGATGCTACGCCGGGAGGACACTATGCAATGATTCTCCACTCTCCCGATTACTCTGCAACCATGGGAGAAACCGGTTCTAAACTATCTCAAAACGTCGGCACCTTAGTATATTTAACAGTTGAGGGAGACATTACTGAAAATGCAGAAATAATTCGTTTTGAAACTGATAAAAAAATGGCAGAATACGGACCCATTAATTTTACCAGTGAAATTGAAAACCTTTCCGACGTTCACATCCGTCCTAAAGGAAGCATTAAAGTGTACAATATGCTTAAACAAAAAGTTACGGATCTTAACCTTGAAGAAGTTAATATCTTTCCTTTCCAATCCCGCGTACTTGAAAACGAATTCCCGGGGAAATGGAGACTGGGAAGATATCAAGCCGTCTTAACCACCCAGTACGGATCAACAAATAAAACCTTGCAGGCAATGGTCTATTTCTGGATCATTCCTTGGAAGCTAATCACACTGATACTGGCAGTCATCTTAACAATTATCATCTTGCTTGTAACCAGAAAAAAGAAATTAAACAAACCGACTTCCCCTCCTCCGGTTGAGGAAATCAAAACAGAAGAATAAAAAATTCTTCTTGCTACTTGTCATTGATTACTTTTCCTTGATAGACTTGTATCATGAAACAATTTAAACTTTTTTTAATCATCTTCTTTTTTTTCTCTATATTTATCCAATCCAACCTAGCAATTAAAGCCCAAGAACAAACAAGGGACAGTTCCATATCTATATCCGCCACTGTACCTGACAATATCGACCCGTCCACTCCTCCAATACTGATTTCGCCTACCAATGGCAGCTACTTATCTGACCCAACCGTTAATTTTGTTTTTGAGAAAGCTATTGATGAACAAAGCGGGATCCGTCATTATCAGCTCTTTTTGGATGGATCAGTTGAGATTTCAGAAATACTTGAAGCAAGCATCCCCTATGAAACAGCTGATTTTTCAGTCACCAGCAGCGGTGATGAGATTACTTTAAGTCTTAAAAGAAGCTTAAGCGACTCATCATACACCTGGAAAATACGCGCATATGACCACAATGACAATTACGTTGATTCAGCAACTTGGTCTTTTTCAATTGATACTCAAGGTCCGATTCTGGTTGTTAATCAAGTCGGATATGAAAACACTAATTTAGGCTATTCGTCAGAAGATCCAAATTCAATACCCGAGGATACCACCCTGGAAACTTATGATAAAACGCCACTTTTCGTTGGCCGTTCAGAACCTTATGCAAGTGTAAGAATTGTTTTAACAGACAGTAATTCTGATACAACCACTATGGAAGATTCTGCAGAAAGTGACGGAGAGTTTATCTTTACTCCTTCCTCAGATCTCAGTAATGATACATATACAGTAACTGCCAGTGCCTCCGATTCCGTCGGCAATACTACACTTTTATCGGAATTTGACCTGGAAGTAAAAGACCAGGAAACAATAACCGCTTCACCTTCTCCTACTCCCAGCCCCAGTCCCAGCCCATCTGCAAGTCCAACACCTGCACCTGCTGCCGCCTCGCCCAGTCCTTCGCCTTCAGTGCAAGAACTACCTACACCCATCTTGGTCTCACCGGTCAACGGCAGCTATTTGTCAAATCCCTACCCTACGTTTGTTTTTAACAAAGTTAATAACACAAAAAACACGCTCAGTCACTACCAGCTATACCTAAACAACCAACTAAAAGTGCAGGAAATACCCGTTAATCAAGACTCAATTAATACTGACCAGTATCAATGTGTAGTTAATAATGATCAGTACAATTTAACGCTTAAACAACCGCTAAATGATTCAATATACAACTGGAAAATACGCGTGCTTGACACAAATAATAATTATGCGGATTCTGCTCTATGGACTTTTTCCATTGACACTCAAGGACCGATTTTAATCATTAATCAAGTAGGCAGTGAAAACACGGAATTAGGTTATTCTTCAAAAACTCCCACAGAAATTCCCACGGAAACAACACTAACCACTAACGATCCAAGACCAGTATTTGCCGGACGCTCAGAGCCAGGCAGCCAAATTAGAATTGTATTAAAAAACAGCCAGAATAATACAACCATTCTCAGAGGAACAGCTAAACAGCAAGGATATTTTGAATTATACCCATCCGAAAATTTAAAAAACGATACCTATACTATAACTGTCAGTTCATCTGACAGCGCAGGAAACACTACTCTTCTTCCCAATTTTAAAACTGTTATTAACTATACTGCTCCTCAAGCTCCCGCTTCAATATCACAACGCGCAGCACAATTATTTCAAATCCCCGACCCAACCTTAAACAGAGTATCGTTTATTAAAACCTGCATACTTTTAATGATTCCACTTATTCTAATTCTAGCATGGTATATTTTTGCCAAACTCGGACTTGGTTTTTCCTTTGCACTCTCCCTTAAATTTTATTTACATTCTTCCTTTATTTTTAGCCTTATCAAAAGATTCTTTAAAAAACCCTATCTGATAATTGCTCTATTTGATGAAAAACCCCTTCGTTTTGTTGAAATAACCGAGACTGAAAAAATTGAATCCGAAGATGAAAAACTTTTCAATGAAAAAAGAAAAATTCTTACTGATAGAAACGGTGAGGCATACTTTCCTAATCCAGAAAAAAGAGACATTACTGCCTCCAGAAACGAATTTTATTTAATAGAAAAGTCCATTGAGGAATACCCTTATATGCTCTTTTTCAAACCGATCCAAGGCTTAAAAAAATACAAAACTCAAATTATGGCTTCCAAAATGTTTTTGATTCTTTCTTTATTGGCCGTTGTTTTTATCATGTTCACCTTTCCCAGCTTGCTTACTCTGTTAACAAGCATACTTATTCTTGATTTATTCTTGGGATATCTGCTATAGTTGAGGAGAAAATGGACAATAACAACAGCAATAATTCAAACCCTAAACAAGAAGAAGAATTTGATCCCTTATCTCTGCAGGTGCCTAATTTAAACCCAAACCCTCAGGTACCAAACAAGCAAGATAAAGAAGACCCAATTGAAGAAAAACAAAACCCTGAACCAGAAGAAAAAAAAGAGCAAGAAACAAAATTAAAAAAACAGACAGCCAACGTAAACCCCAATCCTGATATTGGAAAAGAAGATAGCATCACTCCTCTAAAAGGTCTTTTTAAAATAATGTATATCATTCTTTTTGTAGGTTTGTTTGCCTACGGTACCTACTTTATTGCCAGTAAAGTAATTTTTGCCAACACAAAGATAGAAGAATCGGAAATCCTTTTGCAAGCACCTTACCAGCCGGTTAACTGGAAAGGATTTGGCAATGTTTTTG
This sequence comes from uncultured Pseudomonadales bacterium, assembly GCA_964430265.1. Taxonomy (GTDB): domain Bacteria; phylum Patescibacteriota; class Microgenomatia; order UBA1400; family CAYXSR01; genus CAYSEI01. The sequence goes on along the minus strand of CAYSEI010000001.1, from coordinate 11,870 downwards.
AACCTATTTTAAAATTATCTGTTGTCTACCCAAATCAAGGAGTTGAACAAGTCGAGTTTTTACTCGATTCCGGAGCCTTGGTTTCCTCCCTTCCCCGCGAAGAAGCAAAAAAAATGGGATATGATTCTCTTGCTGACCTGCAGCGTTCAACTTTCCGAGGCTATGGAGGTACAAGCTCTTTTGCTTACAAAGGAGATATGACAGTCCTTCTAAACAACAGAGAGGAAAAAATACCTGTTGTATTTACTGAAGCCCAGGCTACAAAAAAAATTTTGGGTAGGTCTGGATTTTTCCAAAAATATTCTATACACTTTAATGCAAAGAAAAAAATTATTGAAATAAGAGAATGACAAACATATTTAAACAAATTGACCAGATTTCATTTAAACAAATTTTTTCTTTTTCCGTTATTATCGCCATCTTAATTGCCATCCCGATTACCGTTTGGACAGCTCAGCAGAAAACCGAAACCCAAAGCTCTGCTTATTTTGACAAACCTGAGCCGGTTAAAGAAAAATACGGCTCTGCTCCAAGTGGCAATCCGCAAATATCCTTAGTCTGGCCTTTTGTAGGTAAAGTTGAAGACGCAGTAATTATCCAAGGAAACAACTTTGGCAACAACCCCAAAAACAAAAAGCTTTATTTAGGAAATACTTCAGTTCCCGAAGACTTCATTAAGGACTGGCAGCCAAATGAAATTGTTTTCCATGTACCGCCAAACAGCAGCTTTGGTCCTATAAGAATGGAAATCAGCGGAAAACAAGCAGATTGGACATATCCTTTTACAGTTTATTCAACTTTAACAAAAATGCAGGTAACTGAAAAAAATGGTGTTATTTGGGTAAGAAACAATCCAAAACCAGTTAGCATAACTCTCTTTTTTAGGGACGGAGAGCAAATGAAAAGCGATAATCCCACCCGAGGTATTAATTATCCCCAGGAAAAACAAATAATATCAGTGCAAGTCACTGACAAAAACGGAAACCGACTTCCCTTTTATGTAGAACCTTCTGAATTTGGATTTTAATAAAGAATAAAATAACAATTCACCAACTACATCAAACTAATCACTCACTCATTGTGTATCAAACCCTACATCTACAAAATGCATCAAAGTATAAAGTTGTATTTTTTAGGTATATTAGCACGTTTTGAATTTGCTAATTATTTTTGAAAGCTCTAAAAATTTTGTGCGTGCTTTTTTAGCCGGCCAACGACTCATTAAAAGCTTTTTTGGCAGACCGGGATCGGCTTTTAACAGGCTAAAGATCTCCTGCAATATGAGAAAGAACTCTAATTTTTCCCTATCTTTCAGTACTTTTCTATTATTTATTTTGATTATCAGTCGATCTGCTCTTTTGATAAATTGCTGATAGCGGTCCATTAAATCCTGCAAATTCCATATTTGCATTGCTAATTGTTGATGATCACCCACAATTAAACTGCTACTTTCAATTACTGTTAATAATGGTGCATATTTTTCATTTAATAGGAATTCCCGCACTTTTTCCGTAATAGTAAATGGTTGTAGATATACACCGCGAATATATTTTTTAAATCCATTCTCCCTTAATTCTTGGCGCAGTTCTCTAAGATTAGTAATTCTTTCGGTTCTATTTTCGGGTTTTCTAAGCCTACTCTTACCCCTTATAATAGCGATTCTCCACTTACGATCCCATATTTTTTTTCGGGTTTTATATGATGGAAAAAGACCTAGTAATTGATGCTTGCCGCGATTGTTCAAACGAAAATAGACGCGTGCATCTTGCATTAGTTTATTGACTTGTCCTTTATCAACTAACTGTAAAACTGCATCTCTGATAGAACTATTTTGATATTGGATTAAGCGGTCATATAGATAGTCGTAATCATAATATTCAAGTTCTAAATCGTCTTTAAACAGCTCCTGCTCTGATACTAAGCTGAATAATATAAGGTTTTTTAGGCTGTTGTTGTATTTATCTTCTTTTTTCATGACTATTGTTGTATATATATGTTTCTAAAAATAATCTCTCACAACAAAATGATGTTGTCAACAAGCAAAATTATCCACAATTTAATCCACAGGTAATTTTTGGCTTTAAAATACAATTAAGCAGCTAACTATGCTTTTTGAATGTCTTTGAGCTACTTTGATCCCATCATTTAACCTATGAAAAGTGTGTGAAAAATAACACTTATTGGTTTCTTTCGGCCGTTAAAAACACAAAAAATTAAATTAACAAAAAATATCAATCTACCTCATATTTACCACTTGACACGCATGACAATATATTTTTAGTATAGTAATTAGTTTAGTGAACTTTTAAATATAACTGGATATAAGCAAATATAATTGCAAATAATAAATATAAATTCTTGAGAAAAATAGAAATTATACAAGCTTATACAAATTATTTAAAATTATACAGATTATTCAAGAATTGAAAGGAAAAAATGCAAACAACAGAATTCTCCCCTGCTTTTACTCGAGGTTGGCAGATGGGCGTCAAAGTAAACAGCAAAAAAAATTCTTCTTTTGCTGAAATTAAATTAATTGGCGAATTTTGGGGTATTGCAATTTTTTTCCTTAGCTTATTTATTTTGCTTTTTATTTAAAAAAAATGAACCAGCCTGCCCAACAAACCAAAATTATTAAGAAATTCAAGAAATATCTTGAAAACAAGGAAGTGTCCGATATTACAATCAAAAATTATGCTTCAGATCTTCGGCAGTTTCTTATATGGATTGCTAAAACTCAAAAAAGTGTTTTGGACACATCAACCTATGCCTCCTATAAAACCCACTTGCTAGAGCAAAATAATCCTACTAAATCTATCAATCGATATCTTTCTACCCTGCGCAAGTTTGGTGTTTTTCTTACAGAAACTTCGGACCTCAAGAATGATCCAACTGCATGCTTAAAAAACATCAACAAGCAAACAAACAAAAAAAGCAATGATCCGGAAATCCTTAACCAATTTAGAAACAGTTTAAAAAAAGAAAACTTGTCAGATGCAACCATCAAAAACTACATGTCCGATATCAGGCAATTTTGGCAGTTTATCCAGGAAAAATACAAAGCTTCCGGAGGTGGAGCTAATTATTCGCAATCTAAAAGCAGCAAACAAATAAACGAAACATGAATCAAAACCCTGCCCTAAAAAATTTATCACCAACACTAATCAAAGCATACAAAAAAGAGCTTAAAAGGCAGGGATTGGCTGATTCAACCATTAAAAGAAAGTTAATCTCCTTGGACAAATTCCGCAACTGGGCACAAGAAAATAACTTAATCCATGCAGAACAAGTTACGGAAAAAATTAAAAACTCCCTAACTTCTAAGACAAAAACAGCTTCTAAAACAAACAGCTTAAAAGAAAAAATCTCCAATATTGCGGACAAAATTAAATACCAAAGACCAGACTGGTATAAAGATTATCAGGATTTTTCCTTTTCCAAATATTTGAATGCCGTCATTTTGATAGTTTTTGTAGTTGCCATGAGTATATTCGGATACAGACAATTTTCTAAAGAAGCCAGAAAATCAGCTGCTTATCCTCAGGCAACAGATCCCACTACTCCAAACCGGATTCTTTCCTTTCAAGGGCGCTTAACTGACTCTTCAAATAATCCGATAGATGCTCTTACTGCCATGCGGTTTGCCATCTATAATGACGATGAAGCTTCTGGATCAGCCCAGCTTTGGGAGGAATATCGAGTAGTTGATCCGGATCAGGACGGTATTTTCAATGTCCTTCTTGGAGATCATGATCCCGGTAATCCTATTCCCTCTTCCCTTTTTACAGAAAATGCAAATCTTTATCTTGGAGTAACTGTAGAAACAGATGAGGAAATGGAACCACGACAACAAATTGCCACAGTCGGATATGCTTTAAACTCAGAAACCTTGCAGGGTTTTGAACCTTCTGCTTCAGCTGGAGCAGATAGAATTCCTGTCCTAACCCAGGAAGGAGATCTTTATCTGGCCGCATCTAGTCCAATGATCTATTCCGAATCTGGTAATTTTGAAATTAAAGGACAAAATTTGTTTTTGTCAACAGAAAGCAATGGAAATATTTCCCTTATTCCAGACGGAACAGGAAAGATTGGTATTGGAACCACTGATCCGGAAGTATATTTTGATGTTCAGGATGTTGCCTGGCTCAGAGGGGTTGGCGGAGGAACCTCCGGTCTTTTTGTTGATGCAACAGGCAATGTCGGTATTGGTACAACTGATCCTTCCAATTATATGCTTGATGTAACTGGAGATATTCATATTTCCTCAGGAAATGACCTAATTATTGGTTCAATTGGAATTGGCGATACAGGTTCATCCAATACAACCTCCGGAGCATATTTAGTGGGTACATATGATGAGTTTACAAACAGCGCTTCAATAAATGTTCAAGACGTTTTACATGATCTTGATTCTGCAATTGTCAGCACCGGAGCAAATGATGATTATGTTGATGGCGCTTCTTTTAATACCAGTGATGGTGTTTTAACCCTAACCAGAACAGGCACACTCGGTGATTTAACTACCGACTTTGACGGCAGATATATGCAGTCCTGGCTGATGTCTGACGGAACTAATACTGGCAGCATCGCAATTGGTGACACTGCTTCATTTTTAGGCGGTACAGGAATTGATACTTCTTACTCAAGTGATGATTTGACAATTGATTTTGATTCTACTGAATTATCAGATTTAACTTGGGGGTCCGGTTCTCCATTCACCTGGACCATGGATGTAGGAAATACAGATCCCGAATTCTATTTTGACTCAGGCGTATTCTCAATCAATAATGCTAATATCGGTATCGGCACTACCAACCCGACAAGAAAATTTGAAATAGCCGGCGATGGTGAAAGCACGATTGCCACCACAGTTGGTCCCCTTATCTTTGAACCGGCAACCAATGTGGGTATTGGCACCACCAATCCCAATGACAAACTTGATGTAGTTGGATCAATTGATATTTCTGCTGGAAACACGTACCAAATAAATGATGTTGATGTTTTGTCTGCCGGCACCTTGGGAACAGGTGTTACCTCCTCTTCCCTGGAAGAAGTGGGGGCTTTAGACAGCGGTTCTATTACCTCGGGATTTGGCAACATTGATATTGGTTCTTCTAACCTGGATGCAGACGGAACCATTACCTTTGGAGGCTTAACAACTGACGGCCCTGTCTATACTTCCTCCGGTGTTTTAAATACAGAACAATATCTTGATGAAACAAGAGGCGGTACAGGACTGGGTAGCTACACAACCGGTGATATGCTTTATGCCTCAGCAACAGACACCTTAAACCAACTATCTATTGGCGCTAATGACTATGTAATGACCTCAAACGGAACCAATCCACAATGGGAAAGTCTGCCAGACGCAGGAATAGTTGGCGGATCAGGAACTGATAACTATATCCCCATCTGGACAACCGGAGGAACTGAACTGACTGACTCCTCTATTTATGAAACATCTGGAAATGTAGGTATTGGTACCACAGCTGCAGATGCAAAGCTTCATATTGACGGTAATTTGGTTGTAGGAGATGACGGAGACAATTTTGATGTAGTATTTAATTCCGATGTTTCTGGTAACAGCATGACCTGGGATGCAGACGCAGCTACAGATGGAAGATTAATACTAAACTACAGCTCAGCAAGCACCAGAGCCTGGGACGCAGACATGCCGGGAATTGTTTTTCAACATCCTAATGATCCTGCTGGAACTCCCAATCCTGGACTTTTCTTAAATTTAGAAAACAATGATGCATACGGCAACCGCCTGGATCTTGGCTGGGGCGGAGCTAACGGAGGCAACTTTGAACTCTATTCTGCAAATCATGATGCCAGGCCAGGAGAGTTCAGAGTTGTTTATGGCGGCGGCGATTATGGACACATTCAATTCACACATTACAATGGCAGCAACTGGTATGTAAACAGCGGTGTAAATGAAGACGGCAGGTTTATGGTCGGCCTGCGCGACTACTATTTCCCTGCCAAAGATTCTTCTTCATTATCAGAACTTGCATATCCTTTTCAGGTATTTAATGAAGGAACAGAAGAAATATTTCATGTCACCAAACAAGGAATCGTCCAAGCAGACGGAGCAATTAATATCGGCAGCACAAGCAGTTCATATATTTTAGGCAATGTCGGTATTGGCACTTCCAGTCCTGGCACAAATCTTGAGGTAGATGGGAAAATTCAGACTACTAATTTCCAGATGACAAATGGTGCAGCTGCAAATTATGTAATGCAGTCTGACGCCTCAGGAAATGCAACCTGGGCTGACGTTTCCTCTATTGCCGGCCCCTGGACTTTAAACAACAACGACTTGTACCCAGATGATATTGCATACAATGTGGGAATCGGCACTACTGAACCCAATGACTACAAACTTTATGTTGAGGGGAATACATACTTAAACGGAAATCTTGAAGCAAATGGAACAATCAATCTAGTATCAGGAAATACATATCAAATTAACTCTACTGATGTTTTGTCTGCCGGAGCCTTGGGAACAGGTGTTACCTCCTCTTCTTTGGAGTCTGTAGGTACACTTGACAGTGGTTCTATTACTTCCAACTTTGGCAATATTGATATTGGTTCTTCCAATCTTGATGCAGATGGAACAATCACTTTTGGCGGCTTAACAACTGACGGCCCTGTCTATACCTCTTTTGGTGTTTTAAATACAGAACAATACCTTGATGAAACAAGAGGCGGGACTGGTCTTGGAAGCTACACAACTGGAGATATGCTTTATGCATCTGGAGCAAATACATTAAACACCCTAGGAATTGGCGGAGACAATTATATTCTCTCTTCTAACGGAACTGCTCCACAATGGCAAAGCGTTTCTAATGCAGGAATTGTAGGCGGTTCTGGAACTGATAACTATATTCCAATCTGGACAAGTTCTGGTACTGAACTAACTGACTCCTCTATTTATGAATTAAATAATGACGTTGGTATTGGTGGCACCGACCCTGTAAACAATCCATCTATATATGCAGAATCAAGTGGTAATGTTGGTATTGGTTTAACCAATCCAACTGGAGCTTTACAAGTAACAGGTGATGAAGTAAGAATTGGTGATGCCGGTACCATTAATAATGCAACCGGTGATGGTGATTTATATGTTGAAGATGTTTTGGAAGTTGATGGAAATATGTATGGCAGCAGCTTAAATCTTTCCGGTTTGACCGCTTCCAGATTATTAGCAACAGATGGTTCCAAAAATCTTACTTCTACAAATGCATCTTCTTGGATTAGTGGATCAACTAATGAAATTGATGTTGCAGATGACGGAGATGGAACAGCCACTGTTTCCCTTCCCAGCACAGTATACCTAGGAACTTCAGGTAAAATCGGCAGAGATGCACACAACCTAGTTGACTTCTCAACAGATAATCAAATAACCTGGAGAGTTGGAGATGCAGATGAACTAAGATTAACCGGTTCTGCACTCTACCCGGTAACTAACAAAGGATTAAACCTGGGAAGCTCTTCCAACTATTTCAATGATCTATACCTTGACGGCGGAACAGTATATTTTGATGATACAACTGATGCAACTCTGGGGTATTCCGCATCTTTGGATGAATTCCAGTTTAACCCCAATGGAACCGGAAATCCGGAAATGGTTATTGAGTCAAACGGTAATGTGGGAATCGGAACTACTGATCCGGCAACTAATTTGGATGTGGATGGTAAAATACAAACCACCAACTTCCAGATGACTAATGGATCTGCAAATGGATATGTTTTACAGTCTGATGGCTCAGGCAATGCAACATGGACTGACCTTTCCTCCACTGCAGGACCCTGGACACTGGATACCAATGATCTTTACCCAGATGATTCTGCCTACAATGTTGGTATTGGCAATACCAATCCGGGCAGCTATAAATTAAATGTCACCGGCAATACATATTTAGACGGGACCTTAGATGTAACCGGTTCTTCCACTTTTGGCAATAATGTTTATCTTGACAGCGGAATACTGGGTGTAGGATACAACCCAAGTGATGTCAGCAATGCAATTGCAGCCTTTAATGGAAATGTGGGAATCGGCAATTCTTCCCCTGGAACATATAGGTTGAATGTCACCGGAAACACATATCTAGGTGGAAATGTTGATGTAGATGGAACCATTGATATTTCTTCAGGAAGCACATACCAAATTAACTCTACTGATGTTTTGTCTGCCGGAGCCTTGGGCACAGGTGTTACTTCCTCTTCTTTGGAAGAGGTGGGTGCACTAAACAGCGGTTCAATTACATCTGGTTTTGGCAATATTGATATTGGTTCTTCCAACTTATCCGCAGGAGGTACAATCACTTTTGGCGGCTTAACAACTGACGGCCCTGTCTATACCTCTTCCGGTGTTTTAAATACAGAAAGCTATCTTGATGAAACAAGAGGCGGTACAGGCTTGGGAAGCTATTCAATTGGTGATCTTTTGTATGCTTCTGGTACAACTACATTAAGCCAGTTGAATATTGGCTCTGATAACTATATACTTTCCTCCAATGGAACCACTCCCCAATGGGAAAGTCTTTCATCTGCAGGTATTGTAGGCGGTTCTGGTACTGATAACTATCTTTCTCTTTGGACAAGCTCAGGTACAGAACTGACTGATGCTGCTATTTATCAATCCGGAACTAATATTGGAATCGGCGGCACTGCACCAGCAACTAATCCCTCTTTGTATATTTCCTCTACTGGAAATATTGGTTTGGGAACAACTAATCCCACCAAGAAGTTTGAAGTGGGTGGCAGCGGCACCAGCACTATTACAAGCAGTGTCGGTCCTTTAGTATTAGATCCAGCTACAAATGTAGGCATTGGTACTACTAATCCCCAGGCATATCTTGATGTTTACGGAACTACCTGGTTGAGAGGTTCTGCCGGAGGAACAGAAGGATTGTATGTTGATTCAAACGGTAATGTCGGCATTGGTACAACAGATCCAGCAACCAACCTGGATGTGGAAGGTAAAATACAAACAACCAACTTCCAAATGACAAGTGGATCTTCAAACGGATATGTTTTACAGTCAGATGCTTCAGGCAACGCAACTTGGACTGATATTTCTTCCACTGCAGGACCCTGGACACTGGATTCCAATGACCTTTACCCAGATGATTCTGTATACAATGTCGGTATTGGCAACACCAGTCCTGGAAGCTATAAATTAAATGTCACCGGAAACACATATCTAGGAGGAAACATTGATGTAGATGGAACCATTGATTTAACATCAGGAAATACATATCAAATTAATAGTACTGATGTTTTGTCTGCCGGAGCCTTGGGAACAGGTGTTACCTCCTCTTCTTTGGAAGAAGTAGGTACACTTGACAGTGGTTCAATTACTTCTAACTTTGGCAACATTGACATTGGTTCTTCTAACCTGGATGCAGACGGAACCATTACCTTTGGCGGTTTAACAACTGACGGCCCTGTCTATACCTCTTCCGGTGTTTTAAATACAGAACAATACCTTGATGAAACAAGAGGCGGTACAGGTCTTGGTAGCTACACAACTGGAGATATGCTTTATGCATCAGGAGCAAATACATTAAACCAATTAAATATTGGAGCAAACAACTATATACTCTCCTCAAATGGAACTAACCCCCAATGGGAAAGTCTTTCATCTGCAGGTATTGTTGGAGGTTCTGGAACTGATAACTATATTCCAATCTGGACAAGCTCTGGAACTGAACTAACTGATTCCTCTATTTATGAAACAGGAGGGAATGTTGGTATTGGAACTACTGATCCTCAAAATATGCTTCACCTATATAACCCAACTGAAAACACTATTATAAACGTAGAATCTTTTCAAGATAAAGATACTGGTATCATTCTAAATAATGATACTGGTATTTCCGGAACTACAGCGGAATTTCTTATCAACAGAGATACTAGTGAATACCATATTGGAATGACTACTTCCAACGATTTTCAAATTATTACAAATGATACTGTTCGAATGAATTTTGACTCTAATGGAAATATAGGAGTAGGTACAGACTTTTCACCAGACTACTTGTTTGACGTTCAAGGCACATTCAATAGTGACGGAGAAACATACTTAAGCTCAAGCACTGGTAATGTCGGTATTGGTACAACTGATCCAGGATATCAATTACAAATAGAAGGATCTCTTCAGGCTGATGACTATTACTCTCAAGATGGTACTCAAGGTGCTACAACTACTACTGATGGCTTAACTTTTAAAGATGGTTTGTATACCTCAGGCAGTGTCACTGGTTTTGATAACTATCAATACTGGGATTTGTATGTTAACAATTCTCAACAAGATCAGATCGGTTCTACTGAATTACTTGATTTTAATTCCGGTACAGGTGTAAATGTTTCTTATGATGGTAATGATGATCTAACCTTTGCTTTTGATGCTTCTGATGTAACAGATACTGCAAATGACGGTATTGGAGCTGATGGTTCTGAAAACCTCACTGTTGCTGCTGGAGATGATTTATCTGCTGATAATTCAGGATTGTATCTTGATAATGATATTGATGTTAATACCATAGCTGCTGCCGGAGCAGCTGGACTAAAACTTTTAGATGATAGTTCTACCCTGGGCATCTTTATTGAAGATGGCGGCAATGTCGGTATTGGTACAAGCAGCCCCGATCAACAGCTGCATATAACTGGTGATTTTAAACTAGGGGGAAATGATATTTATGACTCTGGAGACAACATTACCTTATCTTTTAACGGTTCTGGCAATATTGATGATCTTGGTGCTTTGGCAAATAATACATTCTTAGATCTTGGAGCAATCACCCATGGTTCTACAACACCAATGGGATTCAGACTTCCTCAGGCAAACAGCTTTTCCAACCCCAGTTCAGGCGAAGGATATCTCGCCTGGGATACTGATGATAACCAACTTCAAGCTTTTGATGGAACAAGCTGGACGGAAATAACTGGAGGTGGCGACTGGCTTCTTATGGGAGACATCGGTAGCACTGCCCAGGCAATTGGAACAGGAGAAACAGCTACATTTCTGGGAGGAGCAGGAATTGATGCAATTGCCGGTGCAACAGCTAATCAACTTGATTTAACTTTTGATTCAACCGAACTTTCAGAACTTACTTGGGGATCCGGCTCACCATTTACCTGGACAATGAATGTCGGTGCAACTAATCCTCAGTTCTATTTTGACGATAACACTTTTTCAGTCTTAAATACCAACTTTAGCATTGGCACTACCTCCCCTACCAATTTTCTAGAAATAAAAGGCGGTCTACAGGATGCCATAGCGGGCAGAAAACCAATCGTAGTTAAATATAATGACAATGACCGTTTTGTTGTTTTTGGAGACGGGACTATTAATCAATATGATTCATCAGGAAATTTATCAAATAAAATTAATTCGGACACAGAAAGTTATATAACTGCTGGTAATCTTGGCATTGGAACAACTGACCCTGATCAACAATTACATGTAGCCGGTGATTTCAAACTAGGAGGAAATGATATTTATGACTCTGGAGACAACATTACCTTATCTTTTAACGGTTCCGGCAATATTGATGATCTTGGTGCTTTGGCAAATAATACATTCTTAGATCTTGGAGCAATCACCCATGGTTCTACAACACCAATGGGATTCAGACTTCCTCAGGCAAACAGCTTTTCCAACCCCAGTTCAGGCGAAGGATATCTCGCCTGGGATACTGATAACAACCAACTGCAGGCATTTGACGGTAATTCCTGGTCTGAGGTTGGCGGCGGTATTGACGGCTCAGGAACTGATAACTATATCCCCATCTGGACAACCGGAGGAACAGAACTGACTAACTCTTCTATATATGAAACTGGTGGAAATGTTGGTATCG